>NZ_JBQRKO010000003.1:0-291228 GCF_052318935.1 Niallia sp. 01092
TTTTTCGCTTGATAAGCGACTTTACTAATTTATCACATCATATCGTTTCTTGTCAACAACTTCCCAAAAAAAGTTTTTCATATTTCCTTTGTCTCGTTGAGGACGAGATTTAATATATCATGTATATTTCAACAACACAACCCTTTTTTCTATTTTTTTAAAAAAGAATTCAATTACTTACTTACCAAACCAAAAAACTTCCTATATTTATATAAATAAATTCACTTCAATTAAAAAAATCGAAGACTATTTTGTAAATGTACATAGTTCCATTAATATTAATAAGCCAATTTTGAACTTCGACGTTTTTTGTCGAAATAAAGCCTTCTTCTCATCTACACTTTGATTGGAAAGCAAATAGGTTAATAGTTGATATATTCAATTATTACAAAAATGTAAAGAAATATAAACCAAAAATATCAAGTGGAACTACTATAAATAATATATCATTATACTTATTCCTAATTGCCTCTATTAAACAATGTAAAGTTGCAGTTAATGGTGGGGTAAATAGGAGTAGTCTTTTGGTTAAACTTGTGTTAATTTAAAAGGCTGTTTTCGTATAGATTATTGCTTTTAAAATCGCAGCTTGAATACACTTCGTCCGTTTAGAGAGCGTCGATCCCCCTATAGGAGTCTACGTGTATACAGGTTGCTAAGAAACACTTATCCAAATGTTTTTTATGTAAAAAACAACTAACTTTGAGAAAACAGCCTATATATAAAAAAATAAAACACCTCTTCCCCTAATAGAAAACGATTCATTCCTCCATGTGCTTTTTTAATAACCCTACTTACTCTTAGTAATAAATTAAGCATTCTTTACATACGTTTAAAAAACAACCTACTATCGATGATTTTTTCAAAATAAGATTAAGAAAGAATCCCGTTTAATTTTTATAAAATTCATAAAATATATTTTTAAAATTGTACTTAAGAGGAAGGACGGGAGACATAATGCATTTTGAATTAGATTTTTTTATTAAATTAGCAATATCAACAGGTTTAGGAATTATCATTGGTTTAGAAAGAGAGATTAAACGCAAACCAGTTGGGTTAAAAACAAGTCTTGTGATATCTATCGTTAGCTGCTTATTAACCATCATTTCTATAGAAGCTGCTTATAAATTTCCCGGTAGCAAAGAAGTAAATATTCAGATGGATCCATTGCGTTTACCTGCACAAATTGTCTCTGGAATTGGTTTTTTGGGAGCTGGGGTCATCTTAAGAAGAGGAAACGACAGTATTTCAGGTCTTACTACTGCTGCGCTTATTTGGGGAGCTGGCGGAATTGGAATAGTTGTAGGTGCTGGTTATTATTTGGAAGCAATTTCTGGTGTTCTACTTTTAATAATCGGCGTTAAAGTAATTCCGTTTTTAATGAGTTTAATTGGTCCAAGACAATTAAGGGAAAAAGACATTAAAGTAAAACTAAAAGCCCATGAAAAACAAGATATATCATCGATTGTTAAATCCATTTCAACACTAGAAATCGGTATTAAACATGTTCGAATTAAAGATTTAGAGACAGGTGAGCACTCTATTCTTCTTATGCTGATTGTAGATCATAAAAGAGAAGTCACCGATGTATACCAAAAAATTTCAGAACTGCACGGTGTGGAACAAATTGAAATTGAATGCTTAAATTAACAAAGATTAGGATAAGGAAATTTCTATTAGCACTTGTTTGAAAGGAAGACGATAAGAGCCAAGAAGTTCAAGAAAGTGCAGCTTAAAGAAGTAATAAGAAAAGCTTGCGCAGAAATTCGACAGCTATATTCCCGGACTTTTTGAACAACCTTTAATAATTTGAACAACAAATTGCATTTAGTTTTTGGTTCTGGTAAATTCCATTGTTGATTTTCAAAAGATCAGGGAATCCACTCCCTTTCCGCGGACAAACTGGCAAGAGTCTCGCAGATTCCCTTCCCATAAACAACATTATCGTTAAACAGAGCCTAGTTTTTAAGATTTCCTTTTTTTTAATATCCCAGTAATAATCCATTAAAAAAGATTGAAAAAATGACAATAATCTGTATAATTAATATTGTCTTTAAATTCTGTGGGGGCTTAGCTCAGCTGGGAGAGCGCTTGCATGGCATGCAAGAGGTCGTCGGTTCGATCCCGATAGTCTCCATCTATTCAAACCTATCAAAACACTAAATTGTTTTTGAAATATGCGCATATAATTTGCAAACTAATCAAAGCGATATTAAATATTGTCAACAGTTGACAATATTTAATATCGCTTATTTTATTTAGGCTGTTTTCTAAAAGTTGGTTGTTTTTTTACATAATACATTAGGAAAAGCGTTTCTTAGCAGGCTTCGCGTTTAAAAGCAACAATGCTATACGAAAACAGCCGTTATTTATTTTTACTTTTTCCACAAACCCCATTATTTTTCATTATTTTATAAAAACATTTGTATCATTCTCCCTTATCTTCTATCCTTCATAATATTTACGAAAAAAAAAAATTATATTTTGTCGGATTTTATGGATTATTTGACATACATTCTGTATAATCAGCGCATATTGAATTTTTTCAAAACGATTATTAAGGAGGTTTTTCATTTTGGGAAAAGCATTGATCATTGGTGCTGGTGGTGTTGCAAGTGTTGTTGCACATAAATGTTGCCAAGTGCCAGACGTATTCGAAGAAATTTGTATTGCAAGCAGAACGCTTTCTAAATGTGAAGCGCTTAAAAATAAATTAGATGGTGGCGAAACAAAGGTTTCAGTAGCCCAAGTTGATGCCGATAAAACCGAAGAAGTTATTGAATTAATCAATTCTTTTAAACCTGAAGTTGTTATAAATGTAGCTCTTCCATATCAAGATTTAACGATTATGGACGCATGTCTTGCTACAGGAGTTCATTATCTGGATACAGCAAACTACGAGCCGCCAGATACAGCAAAGTTTGAATATAAATGGCAATGGGAATACAAACAAAAATTTGAAGAAGCTGGGTTGACTGCATTATTAGGCAGTGGATTCGATCCAGGTGTAACGGGTGTATTTACTGCATACGCTCAAAAACATCATTTTGATGAAATTCATTATATCGATATCGTGGATGCAAATGGCGGAGATCATGGCTATCCTTTTGCAACAAACTTCAACCCAGAAATCAACATTCGCGAAATCACAGCAAATGGACGTTATTGGGAAAATGGACAGTGGATTGAAACAGCTCCTCTTTCTGAAAAAAGAGAATATGATTTAGATCAAGTTGGAACTAAAAATATCTATCTTTTATATCATGAAGAATTAGAATCCCTTGCTGTTAACATAAAAGGTCTTAAACGCATCAGATTCTGGATGACATTCTCTGACAACTATTTAAACCATTTAAAAGTGCTTGAAAATGTTGGAATGACATCTATTGAACCAATAATGTACGAAGGAAAAGAAATTATTCCGCTGCAATTTTTAAAAGAAATTCTGCCAGATCCTGCTTCTTTAGGACCTAGAACAAAAGGAAAAACAAATATCGGCTGTATTATCCAAGGGGTAAAAGATGGCAAGCCGAAATCTTATTATGTATACAATATTTGTGATCACCAAGAATGCTACAAAGAAGTAGGATCACAAGCTATTTCTTATACTACTGGTGTACCTGCAATGATTGGTGCAATGTTAATCATGAAAGGTGTTTGGAAAAGACCAGGGGTTTACAATGTAGAAGAATTCGATCCAGATCCATTCATGGATGCATTAAATAAATACGGATTACCATGGCAGGAGAACTTCTCTCCAACTCTTTTAGATTGAGAGGAAAGAAATGACAAACATCGATTTTAACCAAGTACCTTCACCATGTTACGTAGTAGACGAACGTCTGTTAAAGAAAAACTTAGAAGTGCTGCATTCTGTTCAAGAGCGTACAGGAGCAAAAATTCTTTTAGCCTTAAAAGGATTTTCGATGCATTCCGTCTTTCCTTTAGTAGGCAAATATTTAGCAGGTGTTACATCAAGCTCCCTCTTTGAAGCAAGACTTGGCTTTGAAAAGATGGGCAAAGAAGTTCATGCATATGCACCAGCATACGTGGACAGTGAGTTTGACGAATTGCTTCAATATACAGATCATATTGTCTTTAATTCATTTGATCAGTGGAATCGTTTTAAAGATAAAGTAAAAAACGCTGGCAAAAAAATCGAAACAGGTCTTCGTATTAATCCAGAGTACTCAGAAATTGAAACACAACTTTATAATCCATGTGCTCCCTACTCACGATTCGGCGTGACATTGGACAACTTTAAACCAGAAGAATTAGATGGCATTGATGGTCTTCATTTTCATACAATGTGCGAACAAAATTCTGATACGTTAAAACGCACGATTAAAGTGGTCGATGAAAAGTTTGGCGAATACATTAAAAAAATGAAGTGGATCAACTTTGGCGGCGGACATCATATTACGAGACCTGATTATGATATTGAAACGCTTGTTGAGACTATTTTGTTCATAAAAGAAAAATACGATGTCGACGTTTATTTAGAACCAGGTGAAGCAATTGCTTTAAATACTGGCTACTTGGCTACAACTGTTCTTGATATTGTGAATAATGGGATGGATATTGCTATCTTAGATACATCTGCAACATGTCATATGCCAGATGTACTAGAAATGCCATACAGACCAAATATTATTGATGCAGGAATGCCTAGTGAAAATGAATACACATACAGACTTGGCGGAATGACTTGTTTAGCTGGAGATGTTATTGGCGACTATTCATTTAAAGAACCGTTAAAACCAGGAGATAAATTAATATTCTGTGATATGGCACATTACACAATGGTAAAGAACCATATGTTTAATGGTGTAAACCTACCTTCCATAGCATCTTACAATGATGAAGAAGGTATTAAAGTGGTAAGACAATTTAAGTTTGAAGATTACAGCAACCGATTATCTTAAAAGAAAAGCTTCAGCGCTGAAGCTGAACATCTATGTAACTTCAAAGATTTATTCATTCTTTTACAAAAAATACACCTCTCAAGGTGTATTTTTTGTTTATAATAAGTTTCACTTTATTGATAGCCATTTTCCCGATCAGATGCTTCATCTTTTATCTCTTCTTTAAATGCTTGAAGAGATTGTTCCCGTCTTTTATTTTTTTGTTCAATTTGTGCTTTTTCTTCTTCACCAGCAAATGATAATGTTTGTTCCGATTTTTCGATATTTTCAACTGTATTTTCTGCCATATCTTGCAGCTTTTCCACATTATCTAAGCGATTATCTTGGTTTGGTTTATTCAAAATACATGACCTCCTTAGTAATTAAATACGTATGTATTTTGTATGTTTTCAACTTATTTTATTCGGTGCATATTGATTTTTTTTCGCTTATCTGCATTTTCTCAACTGAAATTTTTACGAAAAAGCAGTTTCGATATGAAGTCAATAATTTCCCAATATTTTTTTCATTTCCCAGCTTTTATATCCATCTAAATATAGTAGAATTATAGAATAGGAATTTATCAGGAAAAACAGGGGGATATTTCATTCATGAACAAAATTTTCAAAGTCAGCTTAAGTCTTCTATTTGGACTTTATTTATTATCTCATTCCGTCTCTATAGCAGCTGCAGAAGATAGCACGGAATGTGGCAACATCCTTCAAGGACAAAACCCCTCCAATAAGCAAATAAATTGCTTATTAACAACTACCTCATTAAAAGCAGGTATTCCTCCTGAGGTGGCAAAAGCAATTGCTACTCAAGAAAGTGATTGGAAACAATTTAAAGATAACGGGGAAGCCAGTATATCTGCAGATGGTGGAATTGGCTTAATGCAAATTACCAACCAAACAAATTATGATCAAGAAAGATTAAAAACAGATATCGTTTATAATATTTCAACAGGCATAGAAATATTAAATAGTATGTATGATCGAACCGATTTGCCAAAAATTTCCGGAGCAAATAAACAAGTATTGGAAAGCTGGTATTTTCCAATTATGGCCTATAACGGTACAAAGCCGATTAATAGTCCGATTGTTCAGAGCACAGGGAACATAAATTCAGAAGCTTATCAGGAAAAAGTATTGCGCCAGCTATATGAACATAGCTTTTTAAGTAGTCATACCCTATCACCTATTCCTTTAATTAAAGAAGATTTTCAATATAATCCTGATACTGAAGATAATATTATTTTTCAAACATTGAACTATAATCTTCAATCGGAATTACATGAATCCATCTATTCCTTAAATAAAGGGGATAAAGTAGTAACAATAAATGATCATGTTCGTTTAAGAAAAGAGGCAAATACGTCTAAGTCCATCCACAAATTAGCAAAAAATGCGACTTTAGTGATTGATGGCACTTTCGTATATGATTCTGATCCTAATATCTCTAATCAATTTGTCTGGTATCCAGTAAAAACTTCTAATGGAAAGTATACTGGTTATATTTCGTCTGCTTACATAACAAAAAAGGTGGATGCACCGTCCGTTAATAAGATTGATGATAATGATAAATCCATTACAGGAAAAGCACCGGCAAATGTTAATGTTATGATTAAGAAAGGAGCAACACTCCTTAATTCTGCTGTTTCTGATAATAACGGGCAATTTACAATTAATATACCGCATCAAAAAGCCGGTACAAAACTTGAAGTTATGTATACAAATTATTTACATGCATTAAGTGAGAAGAAAAAAGTCACAGTGGTGGATAAAACAGCCCCTTCTGCTCCAAAATTAGATAAAGTCAAATCGACTTCAAAAATGGTAACAGGAAAAGCTGAAAGCTCATCCCATGTTATTCTGAAAGTAAATAATAAAAAAATCGGTTGGGGAACTACGGATAAAAAAGGAAGATTCAGATTTACTATTAAACCGCAAAAAGTAAACACAAAGATTTATGCAACAGCAACAGATGCCGCCAACAATACAAGCAAAGCCAGCATTATTAAAGTGGTAAAATGATGAAAAAGAAGACATCCAGTTTAATTATGCTGAATGTCTTCTTCTTTTCACCATGTATTTTTCAAAATGATTTTTCCTATTGCTTTACCTGATTGTAAATAATCATGAGCTTCTGACACATTATCAAAAGTAAACACTTTTTTATCAATAAGTGGACGAAGCTTGCCTTCTTCTATTATGGTGGCTATTTTCGTTAATGCAGCACCGTGATCTTTACGTTTCTCTTTATTTAATATTTTCAACAGCATAAACTCAACATGCAAGGATAATCCTTTACTATGTAATGGGGATAAATCATGAGTAGATCTTGCCGCAATCGCCAACACGGTTCCATTAATTGCAGCTGCTTCAAATGAATAGTCTAAGTTTTTTCCGCCTACCGTATCAAATACAACAGAAAATCCTTTTCCATTCGTGTATTGCTCTACATATTCCTGCACCGATTGTTCCTTATAATTTATCGCAGCATCCGCACCTAATTCCTTTGCCAATTCCATTTTCTTTGGGGAAGAAGCAGTTGTATACACTTTTGCTCCTGCCCATTTTGCCAGCTGAATAGCTATATGCCCGACACCACCAGTTGCACCATGAATTAGTATGTCTTGTCCGGCTGCTAATTTCCCTTTTTCAAATATAGCTTCCCAAGCAGTGATTGCTACTAATGGAATGGCAGCAGCCTCCTCCATGGAAATATTTTTTGGTTTATGTGCCAGCAATGCTGCATCAGCAAGCATATATTGTGCAAGTGCGCCGCCAGTTCCTCTAAAACCGCCTGCACAACCAAACACTTCATCGCCGACTTTAAAGTCAGTTATTCCCTCTCCAACTGCTTCTACAATGCCGGCTACATCTCCATGTATAATGGCAGGAAGCTCCGGTGCAGCAGCAGGAACAGCTCCGCTTCTTACCTTTGTATCAATCGGATTTACACTTGTTGCAGCTACTTTAATTAACACATGTCCAGAAATAACTTCTGGTTTTTCTGTTTCCACTAATTGAAATACAGACGAATCTCCAAATTCTTTTATCATTTGCGCTTTCATCTTCATCTCTCCTCTCTCTTTTATTTTACAGAAAATTTTAATACGAGAACAATAGCATTTGCTTTTTAATGATCCAAACAAAAAATTATCTCAATTAGGATGAAGTTTGTTAAGATAATAATTAGTACATAAATAAAGGAGTTTTTAGATGAATAACGTTATTGAAACATTAAAAAATCATCGTTCTTATCGAAAATACACAGAAAAACTTGTATCCTCTGACCTATTAGATACGATTATAACAACAGCTCAAGCTGCCCCATCTTGGATTAATGGCCAACAAGTATCTATTATTGTCATTGAAGACATAAAACGAAAAGAACGACTTGCAGAGCTATGCGGCAATCAGCAGCATATTAACGAAGCACCTGTTTTTTTAGTATTTTGTGCAGATTTTTATCGTGCAAAACTTGCCAGTGAGTTAGAAAATAAAAAAATGCAAGCAGTGGATGATGTAGATGCGCTATTAGTTGGGGCAACGGATGTGGGACTTGCCATGGGTAACGCAATAGCCGCTGCTGAATCACTTGGATTAGGAATTGTTGCAATTGGCGGAATTAGAAGAAATTCCATGCAAGTGATTGAGCTTCTACAATTACCTGAATATGTTATCCCAATTTCCGGTTTATGCCTTGGCTATCCTGCAGAAGACCCTGGGGTGAAACCACGTTTGCCAAAAGAAAGCATTATGCATAAAGAACATTATGATAAAGATCAACTACCTTTATTACAATCTTATAATGAAACATTTAATAAGTATTTAAGGAATCGTGGAGACAAAGAAGCCAACTGGACAGAACGTATTGCCTCCTTCTATAATCAACCCTATTATCCAAGTATTGCTGAAATGCTGAAAAAACAAGGATTTCCGGCAAAAGATTTACGGTAATAACGATTTAATAGAAGCTGTCCCGATTTATCCCTGGGCAGCTTCCTAACTTTTAAACAAAATATTGCTGAAACCATTTTGCAGCAGCTTCCACTTCTGTTCTTGTTAACTGATGTCCAAAATTTTCCCAATGCATTTCAACAGCTGCGCCTGCTTTTTCTAATAAGTCTTGTAATTCTTCTGATTCTTTTAATGGACAGATTGGATCATTATTTCCTGCTGAAATAAAAACTGGCAAATCAAATAGATTTGGAAGTTCTATTCCTTTGAGCGGCACCATCGGATGATGAAGAATAGCTCCTTTTAATCCATTTGCATAATGAAATAAAATACTTGCAGCAATATTTGCGCCATTAGAGTAGCCAATTGCAACAATGTTATTTCGGTCAAACCCATATTTTTCTGCACTTTCATCTAAAAAGGCATGAAGCTCTTTTGTACGAAAAACCAAATCTTCTTCATCAAATAGGCCTTCAGCCAATCTACGAAAAAAACGAGGCATTCCATTTTCTAAAATATTTCCACGAACACTTAATACAGACGCTTCTTGATCCACCATATCTGCAAGTGGAAGTAAATCCTGTTCATTTCCACCTGTACCATGCAATAATAAAAGAACGGGTTTATGGGGATTTCTCCCTTTTTTAAAAATATGTTTCAAATCTTGTGCTCCTCTCCTATATTAGTTTTGGTCTTTCGATTGTAAATGTTTCGCCAAGTTTACTATAATCATTTCCAGCCATCCTGCTGACGGGTTTTAAACGTTTTGCATCGATTTTTCCATCCTTATACAAATCATCTGAAATATGAAAATAAACTGCACGACCTAATATTAGATCACAAGCAGGTTTTCCTTCCTCATTATTAATCGTTATTATTTTTTCCAGTTTGCATTCTATTCTAATTTTCGCTTCCATAATTCCTGGTGTTGAAATCAGCCAACTATCAACTGGTTGTAATTTCGCTTCTTCTATTTCGCTTATATCACTTGGAAAATTTGCTGCCGTTTCGTTTATTTTCTCGATGTTATCTTCATCACAAATATGAATCACAAATTCTTTCGTTTGCTGAATATTACGTGCTGTATCTTTTTGTATCATTTCTTTTCTTTGCACCGCAATCGAAAGAATAGGTGGATCAGAAGAAACAATATTAAAGAAGCTAAACGGTGCTCCATTTAAAATAGTTCCTTCTGTCAACGTTGTCACAAATGCGATTGGTCTTGGAATAATGCTTCCTATGAAGAATTTATAGACTTCTTTTGCCGATAAAGCAGCTGGATCAATTGATTGCATCGTGTTTTACCTCCTAATTTCGATTTAAAATATCTTGAATTCGAGATAATAATACTATTTCTTTGCTTATCCTGTCAAGAAAATATACTTGGACCTGAAAGGAAAATAAAAACAAGTAACAAAAAATCGAAATCAAACTAGATGAGCTAACCTCCACTGACAATACTAATTGATTAAGAGTTGCTGACACAAATGGCCTGTTGTCAGTTTAGTTTCTATAAATAGAACATTATTATTTTTGAATAGATTCATTCCATTAGTTTAAATAAGAAAAAACCTCTACACTTAGGAGGTTTTTTTCGAATATTTGTTTAAATGTAACTTTTTAGCAAAATCACATCCATGAAAATAATAAATCATCTTCCTATCCTTAAAAGCCAAAAGTGGACTGCTTATCGTCAAATTATAAGGTATATCATTTTTAACCAGCCGAAAAAGGAAATCCAAAGAGGTATACTAATAATAACTCCCCATTTTAATCCTTTTAAAAAATTTCGTTGTTCTTCCATTTCTATCCACTCCTTAATGGTAAGTAGATTAACTAATAATTCATATCCAATTATTAAAAGAGAGCGTTTTCAAAACACGGTATTTAATATCAGAATTAGCTATTGGTTCCATTTATTATACTTCCATCTTTTCCTTATTATTAGCTTTTATACACTTTAATTTCATCCTACATGAAATATACCAAATAATTATGACCAATTTATGAAGGTTTTTTTTGGATTTCTGTATACTAGCAAAGAATATTTTTTAAATTTTATTCATCTATTCATAATTTGTTCATTATTTTTTCATAATTATCTTTTAAGATAATACTTGTTAAGAGTTTCCCCTCTTTACTATATATTTTTTTGAGGTTGCCTTAAAATTTGGACAACCTCTTTTTTATGCAAGATTTACTTCATTGCAGGAAGTTTAGCCAACTAAAAAAAGGGTTGAAAAGATTTATGCAGCAATCTTTTCAATCCTTTTTTAAACTTCAACTGATATATAAGAGAAAGATTCAAAATTAAATAGTCCTTTGCCTTTTAATTTTAATGTCGGAACAACAGATAAACATAAAAAGTATTCCCCATCGTATCATCTGCTATTGCGATATCTCCTTGCATTAACTCTCCAGTAAAAACATTTCGATATTTGCATTTTGAATCACTAAATTTGCTTTTTCCGTTTTTGCAGCACCACGTATTCTTTTTTTATATAGAATCTACAAAAATCAAAAAGCAAACTGTAATTATTTTTCTCATTTTTTATTATTTATCCACATAAAATATGCTATTATATTTACGTATTGTTTCTCTTTATTTTTAAAAAATTACAAAACGTTATCATATCGAAAGGAGAAAGTGATGTTATATAAAGAACTTATTATTGGAATGATGCGATCAGGACTTTTTGGTTTTGGAGGAGGACCTTCTGTTATTCCACTTATTCGCCATGAAGCGGTTAATCGTTTTAAATGGGTTAATAATGATGAATTTGGTGAAGTATTAGCCATTGCAAATACGCTGCCAGGACCCATTGCTACTAAAATGGCTGCTTATTTAGGATACAAGGTAAAAGGACCTCTTGGTGCCATTGTCAGCGTTTTAGCGCATATTCTTCCTACTTGTTTAGCGATGGTATTATTAATCACCTTCGTTAATGAATTAAGCAACTCCCCAATTGTTAGAGGCATGATTTCTGCTGTACAACCGGTCATTGCAGTGATGTTGGGAATAATGGCATACGAGTTTGGGGAAAAAGCTGTCAAAGGGTTAGGAATATATATTGGAATATTATTATCAGTTGTTTGTTTAATCCTTATCCAAACCATCTCTATTCATCCAGCAATCGTTATTTTAATTTCTTTAATATATGGAGCTTTCCATTTTAAAATTAAAGAAAAAGTATTTCAAAGAAAGAAAGAGGTGCGTAAAGGATGATATTAATAAGCCTATTTTTAAGTTTTCTTCTAGCAAATCTGCTTGGTTATGGAGGCGGTCCTGCATCTATTCCATTAATGTATGAAGAGATTGTTAATCGATACAACTGGCTGTCTAATGCAGAATTTTCCAGTATGCTTGCATTAGGAAATGCTTTACCAGGGCCAATTGCAACAAAGGTTGCTGCCTATGTTGGCTACGGAATGGGTGGTTGGCCAGGTTTTCTCATTGCCTTAATAGCCACTGTTTTACCATCTGCAGCTGCGCTTATTTTCTTGCTAAACGTAATGAGTAAACATAGAGATTCAGCAATTGTTAAAGGAATGACTATAATGGTTCAACCAGTCATCACAGCTCTTATGGTTATGCTTACATTTGATTTTTTTCAAGAATCACATGATTCATTAGGACTTTTTCAAACGATAGCAATTGCTGTTATTGCATTATTATTATTCCAAAAGGTTAAACTGCATCCTGCATTAGTAATTATTCTTGCTTTTCTTTATGGCGGACTTGTTGTTCCACATATTTAAAGACTTGAAAAAAAGAGGAGAATTTTATGTCAAATGACTTTCAAATTCCTAGCTTTACATTGGATAAAACAGATCAAGCCATATTAGCATTGCTTCATGAAAACAGCCGCCTTTCATATACAGATATCGGAAAATCTGTCGGTATTTCCCGTGTAGCGGTACAAATGAGAATTCAAACATTAATGGAGCAAGGAATTATTGAAAAATTCACCACAGTTATCAACCCAACAAAAATAGGGATGACTGTATCTGCTTTTTTTAACGTAGATGTAGAACCAAAATATTTAGAACATGTTGCGGACCTTTTATCGCTTGAACCTGCTGTTTCGAGTCTTTATCATATGACAGGTCCAAGTAAATTGCATATGCATGGCATCTTTGCCGATAATCAAGAAATGGAAGCATTTTTAACAGACAAATTATATGCAATTGAAGGAATTGTAAGTGTAGACTGTCAACTTTTAATCAAAAGGTACAAAAGTAGAATGGGAATGAAGCTTTAATTATAAAAAGGAAGTCGGCTGTTATTAAGCCTGACTTCCTTTTTGTTTTAGCAGCTGTGGCAACTCTGACCAATCTTTTATTCTATTAATATTTAATTCTTTATTATAAGGCTGGTCTTTTACATACACATTAATCGACGTATCTAAAAGTGTATGTAATACTGCCGGCTTATCATCGAAGTAGTAATCCAACTCTAAACGATGGATAACATGTATTTTTTCATGATCTTCCATTCCACAATAAAAATGTTCCTCGCTAATCGGAAATCCTAGTTGTTTCATCCAATCTTTTGTCTGCACTGCAAACTGTTTATTTCTTGCTGTAATATAATATACTTCATGTCCATTGTTTACCAACTCATTCAGCACTTCTACTGCCATAGGGAATGGCGGACAATTTGTAAAATAAATCTCTTCCCTCATGGAATTCCATAATGCTTTTCCTTCATGTGCAAGCAATCCGAATGGTTCATGTATTCCTACTGTTTTTATTGCTTGAAATACACTTAAATCAAGATTCTTATTCAACTTTTGATTATATAGCTGAAAAGCATATTCTCTTAAATTAATTAGTGTATCATCAATATCAAATCCAAACTTCATTTTAACTCCTCCACTGAACAAATTAAGGTTCATTTTATGGAATAAAATTTTCTTTAAAACTTGCTTCTCGTTTTAGCTGTTCTAATTGAATAGCATCTACATCTTCTTTTCTAATTTTTTCATAGTGCTTTAAGTAAGAACATGGCTGATTTTCGAACTGAATCGCTTTAATAACTTTGGCAAGAGCCTCTGCATCTTTTAAAGAACTGTTTAAACCAAATGCTCCAGTAGGACTCATTGTATGAGCTGCATCTCCCATCAATACAACATTATTTTTCACCCATTGAGGACTTTTTGAACTTTCTACCTTCAGTAATACAAAATCTTTCCATGAACGAATATGTTTGGTCACTGTTTCTTCCAATTCGGGAAATGCTTGTATAAGACCTTTAATAAAGAAATCAAACGAACCTTTTTTTAATTGTGGGTATTCATCTTCTTTAATATTCCATCCAATTTGAATACATCCTCCAAATTGAGTAAATAAAGCGACTTGCTGATCATTAACAAGCCCAATCTTTATCGTCGGCTTCCAATTAGCAGGAGCAGGTATTTTCGCCCATAATAAGTCATATCCATGTTTAATCGTTGTAAAAGGAAATGCTGCCTTTTTTCTTATAGTGGAGAATCTCCCATCCGCAGCAACTATAATGTTGCTTTCAATATCTACTTTTTCTCCATCTATTATTGCCGTGACTCCACGATAATGATGATTTTCATCTTTTCTAACATCTACTACTTTACTATTCATCTTTAGCTGAAAAGAAAGAAATTGACTTGCTTCTTTTAAAAGTAATTTTAATAGATGGTTTTGTGGAACATGTATACCTGTATGACTGCTATTTTGATTAGGTAAGATGTTTTTTATTATCTTGCCTTTATTAACATATTCCACTCGATCCATTAATAAAACGCCTATGTCTTCTAACTTTTCATACAATCCGGCATATTGAAGGACTTTTTCTCCTTCTTCATTTAAATGTTCTCCTCGGAACTCTTTGTTAATATCTTGATGACGTTCTAACAATAAAGTTGAAATATTTTCTCGTGCTAATAAGTAAGCTAATAATGCTCCCCCTGGACCTGCACCAACTATACAAACATCTGTATATAGTACCGTCATTTCTTCCACTCTTTCCGTTACTTTCATCTGAAATGTTCTTTTATAGCCATGACTTTGCTAACCAATAGGATAGGCAGTGATTCTTAAATCAGAACCAACTTTTTCAACGGTTTCATAACTTAATTCAACTGCTTCATGTATCGTTTCTACATCATCGCCCCTAAATGGTGTATATGAGTTTTTGCCGCCGAGAATTTTCGGTGCAACATAGATGATATACTTTTGAATAAGTCCTTCTCGCAAAAAGCTTGCGTTTATTTCACTTCCGCCTTCTAACAAAATATCGGT
This sequence comes from Niallia sp. 01092, assembly GCF_052318935.1. Lineage (NCBI taxonomy): Bacteria > Bacillati > Bacillota > Bacilli > Caryophanales > Bacillaceae > Niallia > Niallia sp. 01092. The sequence continues at coordinate 15,146 of NZ_JBQRKO010000003.1, forward strand.
AATTCCTTCTTTATATAAATATTTTAAAGCTTCTTTACTATTGATTTTGCCGTCTTCTGAAGAAACAGTAATAATTTGGACTCCTTTTGCAGCTAATGCCTTGGCTTTTTCATTATTTGCATCTTCTGTTGTAACAATTATCGTTGCAGCTTGAGAACAGTCAGCTACATTTGCATCAACAGGTGTTCGAAGCTTCGAATCCATAATAATACGAACCGGATTTTTGGAAGGAATGCTTAATCGTGTTGTTAATTTAGGATTATCAGCCAAAACAGTTCCGACTCCAACTAGGATGGCATCCACTTCATTACGTAAATAATGAACCTCCTGCCTTGCTTCTTCTCCTGTAATCCATTGACTGTGCCCAGTATATGCAGCAATTTTGCCGTCTAATGTCATCGCAACCTTTGAAATAACAAAAGGAGTTTCATGAACCATATTATGAATAAACCGTTCGTTTATTTTTTGTGCCTCCGCCTTCAATAATCCCACTTCAACCTCAACTCCAGCATCTTTAAGCAGGTTTATACCTCTTCCAGCTACAGCAGGATTAGGATCTTCTGTTGCAACAACTACTCGTTTGACACCAGACTCTTTCACAAGCGTTGCACAAGGAGGTGTTTTGCCATAATGAGAGCATGGTTCAAGCGTTACATATAATGTTGCATCAAGTGCATGCTCGCCTGCCATGTTAAAGGCATGCACCTCTGCATGCGGTTCTCCGGCCTTCCGGTGGATGCCTGACCCGACGATAACGCCATCTTTCACAAGGATTGCACCGACAACCGGGTTTGGATTGGTTTTTCCTTTTGCCGTTTCTGCAAGATCTAATGCCATTCTCATAAAATCCTGATCTTTTTTCATCCTTTTTCTCCCTTATAACATACCGATTTTTTCGTTTACTGGAATATGACCCGATTTTTGAACTTTTGTTTTTAAATAGTTTTCATTAAATTCGGAGACATCTCCCCAAATGGGAATATTTTCTTTCGCCGTTAGTCCTAAAGATTTTAATGCTTCTAACTTTTTCGGATTGTTTGTAATCAGTTTTACTTGTTTTTGACGTAAAAACTGAAGAACTTTTATTGGTTCTTCATAGCTGCGAAGATCATCTGAAAAATCAAGTGCATGGTTCGCTTCTACTGTATCTAATCCTTCTTGCTGCAAAAGATACGCTAAAGATTTAGAAAATAAGCCAATGCCTCTACCTTCATGATCAGCAAGATAAAATAATGCTCCGCTGCCATTCTCAACGATCATTTTCATTGCTTCTCGCAATTGAAAGCCGCAATCACAACGTTTGCTTCCAAATATATCTCCTGTATGACAAATGCTATGCATACGAATTAATGCATCATCAGACTCTTTAAAATCTCCATATACAAGCACAGAAGACTGTTGATAATCAGCTAACTTTAAAGCAGGCAGTATCTCCAATAGTTCTTCTTTTGTTTGATTTTTCTCAACAGGAAGCCATGTATACCATTGAAATGTTATTACCTTATCGTCTAATTGTACCGGCAGCTTTACTGGTCCAACAAGACATAAATTATTTGCATCATTTATTTGAATTAGTTCCATTTTATTTTGAAGAAGATTGATGACTTCTTTTTTCATATTTATAATCTCCTTTTTCCGCTAGCATGTTTTCTCTTCTTATTTTGTGTAAAAGCTAGAGGAACAGTCAAGTTTTTTATTACCTTCAACACTTACTTTATGTAAGTAAGTATATATTGATTATAGATTAACGTCAAGTAATGCATTGGCTAAGTCTTCTTTAGTTTTTTTCGATTACAGACTTCATCTTATTGTACATTCTCAGAGCAAGTTATTTCTATGTTTTTTCACTAATTTATGTTTCCATTTTATCAGCACTTGCTTTACAATCCGAACAATCAGTCTGAAAGCTGTTGAGTTTGTCCATACTTATATAAGAAAAGCGCAGGCGCCCTTGCTCAGCCCCGAAGAAAAATGTTCTCTTGACTCAAAAAGTGCTATTTACTTTTTGAGTCAAGAGGTTATCTTTCACAGGGGCTAGGCGCTGGAGCTAGACACTAAACTAGGTTCGAAATTTTATACTTTCTTATCTTTTAAAAAAATTCATGCTTTAATAGAGGTGAACCTATTGCCAAATAACGTTTTAACCGCCTTTTTACGCTTACCGATGACATTAAGAATCTTATTTATTGTTGTTCTCATCATTACTACATTTGGAATTGCCATCACATTTATAGAACCGACGAAGTTCCCTACTTTTTTCGATGGCATTTGGTGGGCGATTATCACAATATCTACAGTTGGCTATGGTGATTCTGTTCCTGAAACATTTTTAGGAAAAATAACCGGAATTCTACTAATTTTTGTTGGTGTTGGTTTTATATCTACTTATTTTGTAACATTAGCTACAGCAGCAGTTTCCAAACAAAATGCTTTTATGGAAGGGAAATCTACTTATAAAGGGAAAAAGCATGTAGTAATAGTTGGCTGGAATGAACGCTCAAAAGCACTTATCTACTCTTTATTACAGGAACAAATAAAATCTTCTATTACGTTAATTGATGAGTCATTGCAAACAAACCCTTTACCAGAAGCGATTCATTTTATCCAAGGAAACCCTAACCTCGACAGTACTTTGCTGATGGCCAATATCACCGTTGCCGATAAAGTGATGATTACATCTGATCAAAGCAAAGATGAACTACATGCTGATATGAGCTCCATCTTAACCCTTTTAGCCATTAAAGGGTTAAACCCATCTACTCTATGCATAGTTGAAATTTTAAAAGCAGAGCAAGTATCTAATGCAAGAAGAGCTGGAGCAGATGAAATTATACAGTCCAATCGTTTAACAAGTCTTGTGATGCACAGCAGTTTACAGGTACAAAATACACTGACAACATTTATTGATTTACTTTATCAAGTACAAAATAAGAAACTGGAAATTATACCATTAAACAAGTGGGGAATATTTGAAGACATGGATTTTGTCACATTAAGTGCACAATTATTAAAAGAAGGACACTTACTCCTAGGAATTAAAAGAGGAGAAACATCATTTATTAATCCTGATGCTTCTTTTTTAATAGAAACTAATGATCAACTAATTGTAATTACATAATATTTTGGTTGTGGACAAATATTAATCCTTTTTACACAACTTATTTAATAATTAGACTCCCCTGAAAAGTGTGATGTTCTTGTGAGTAGTCCGCAGCCGACATACACTTCGCTTTCCATGGGTTGGGTGTCGAGCCTCCTCGTCGCTAGCGCTCCTGCGGGGTCTCGGCTATCCCGCTAATCCCATAGGAGTCTTCGTATATGCCAGCTGCTCTGCGCTAAAAAATAGGGATACTGCTTCTTTTCATGCGCCATGGTGCAAATTTTTATTGTATGAGTGTCTACCCTGAAAATAAGTTCTATTAAAAGAGGTTTTCCGAAGCTTATCGCTGCTTTTCACGGTACGAGCGCCGAGTCTTGCAGGGTCTTCTAGCCCCTTTTTTCCGCAGGAGTCTCACAGATTCCCTTACTATAAACAACATGATCATTTAACAGAGCATAATATAAAAAGAGCATATACCCGATTCCACATTCCAAATAGAATATGAAACACAAGGTATATGCTCTTGTTTATTACAGACGGCTTTCTAGTTCTGCTTTTTTCTCTTCAAAGCCTGGTTTGCCAAGTAGTGCAAACATATTTACTTTATATGCTTCTACTCCTGGTTGATCGAATGGATTAACACCTAATAAGTAGCCGCTGATTGCACATGCTTTTTCGAAGAAGTACACTAAATATCCAAATGTGTACTCATTCATTTCTGGAATAGTAACGACTAAGTTTGGTACTCCACCATCTGTATGTGCTAATAACGTACCTTCGAACGCTTTATTATTAACAAAATCAACTGTTTTACCAGCTAAATAATTTAGTCCATCTAAGTCGTTTTCTTCTGCTTCAATTGTTAATTCATGACGAGGTTTGTCTACTTTTACAATTGTTTCAAACAGATCACGACGTCCTTCTTGCACGTATTGTCCTAATGAATGAAGGTCTGTTGAGAAATTGGCAGAAGACGGATAAATACCTTTTTGGTCTTTTCCTTCACTTTCGCCAAATAATTGTTTCCACCACTCAGAAAAATATTGTAAGCCTGGCTCGTAGTTAATTAACATTTCAATTGTTTTTCCTTTGTTATAAAGGACATTGCGTACTGCTGCATATTGATATGCAATATTATCTTTTAATTCAGAGTTACTGAAATCTTCTCTTGCAGCCGCAGCACCCTTCATCATTGCTTCAACATCCGCACCACTTACAGCAATTGGCAATAATCCAACTGGTGTTAAAACAGAATAACGTCCGCCAACATCATCAGGAATGATAAAGGACTCAAAACCTTCTTCTGTCGCTAATGTTTTTAAAGCACCTCTTGCTTTATCTGTTGTTGCATAAATTCTACCTTTTGCTTCTTCTTTTCCGTATTTTTGTTCCAGTAATTTACGGAAAATACGGAAAGCGATTGCAGGTTCAGTCGTAGTTCCAGATTTTGAAATAACATTAATAGAAAAATCTTTATCTCCTAAGAAATCAATTACATCACTCATATAAGTAGAACTGATATCTTTTCCGATAAATACAATTTGCGGTGTTTTTCTTTCTTCTTTTGATAACGCATTATAGAAGCTGTGATTTAACATTTCAATAGCCGCACGTGCTCCTAAATAAGATCCTCCGATACCAATTACAAGTAGTACCTCAGAATCATTTTTAATTTTTTCTGCTGCTTTTACGATACGAGAAAATTCTTCTTTATCATAATCTACCGGCAGGTCAATCCATCCTAAAAAGTCATTACCTGCGCCTGTCTTTTCATGTAATGAATGATGAGCAACTTTCACTGCATCTTCTAAATATGTAATTTCATGTTCTCCAAAGAAACTAAGTGCCTTTGAGTAATCAAAACGAACGTGTGTCATAAATGATCCTCCATATTATTATTTTTGCTTCCTATTTCACTTTAACGAATGTATGAAAACTAATCAAGAAAGATCTTCGAATGTAAGCGCATTCATAGTGACTTTTTTTATTCTTTCACTTTTTATTCAAGAATACAAAGAAAAACGGAAGCGCCTTGATCAGCCCCGAAGAAAAATGTTCATTTGACTCGAAAAGTGCTTTTTACTTTTAGAGGCAAAGGGTTATTTTTCACAGGGGCTAGGCGCTGGAGTTAGACACTCATCTAATTTTATGGTTTCTTGTTAAAAAATAATAAATGATAAAAAACAGTTAGTCCCAGTAGGAGATGGACTCTCCCTTTCTATTGTAGATGATAGAGATGAAGCACTTGGCCCTATATCAGCCTTATAAAGATGCTTTATAAATGGCTGTTACATCAGCAGCATTTAATACGTTAAAACGGCCAAATTCACCTCTAGCCATGGCTCTATCTACCATAAGGCCTAACTTGCTGTCATTAATATCATAATCAGCTAGTTTAGACGGTGCACCGATGCTGTTCCAAAACGTTCTTAATTTCTCAATTCCTTCTAATCCAGCTTCTTCATCTGTTTTTCCCTCAGGATTTACACCGAATACTCGGACAGCTAATTGTTTAAATCGGGCTGGTTTAACAGACAAGTTATGTTTCATCCAATTTGGGAAAAGAATCGCCAAGCCGCCCCCATGCGGAATATCATATACAGCAGAAACTGCATGTTCTATATTATGGGTTGCCCAGTCTCCTTGATATCCCATATTCACCATTCCATTTAACGCCATTGTTCCACAGTATAAAATAGTGGCACGATATTCATAGTTTTCTAAATCATTTACAAGTTTTGGACCAAATTCCATGATCGTTTTCAGTAAAGATTCACACATATAATCTTGAAACTCCGTATGTTCTTCCAAATGGAAATAATGTTCAAATACATGAGACATCATATCAACAATCCCATAAATGGTTTGATCTTTCGGTACAGTGTATGTATTCTCAGGATCCAAGATAGAAAATACAGGGAATGTCAACGGACTGCCCCAGCCGTATTTTTCATTCGTTTCCCAATTCGTAATAACAGAACCTGCATTCATTTCAGAACCTGTTGCTGCAAGTGTTAACACCGACCCAAAAGGAATGCTTTCTGTCGGTGTTGCTTTTCTTATTACGATATCCCATGGATTGCCGTCATATTTTGCACCAACCGAAATCGCTTTTGTACAATCTATCACGCTTCCACCGCCAACTGCTAATAGAAAGTCAATGCCTTCTTGTTTGCAAATATCTACCCCTTTTTGCACCGTAGTTAAACGTGGATTCGGTTCTACACCAGGAAGTTCAAATACTTCTTTCCCATTCTCCGCTAATATACTGCATACTTTATCATATAACCCATTTTTTTTAATACTGCCTCCACCATAAACAAGTAAGACTTTACTGCCAAAAGGAGCAAGTTGAACTTTTAATTGTTCTAACTGTCCTTTCCCAAAAATAAGCTTTGTCGGATTCCAAAACATAAAATTATCCATGCATTTATTCCTCCTCAACTGTAAAAATGAGCTTTATCTCTTTTATTTCTATTTAAGCTATACTGGCATATTTTTTATTATCAATCAAAAAAGATACAAAAGCAAAAATTCCGCTTTATAGCTATTATTAATTAATATAATTTTTCTAAAGGCTATTTTCTCAAAGTTTGTTGTTTTTACGTAAAGAAATGGGAGAAGAAGTACTCAGCAGACTGAATACACGTAGACTCCTGTGGGAATGCGAGAAAGACGAGACCCCACAGGAGCGTATGCGACGAGGAGGCTCGACGCTCGCTAAACGGACGAAGTGTATTCAGGCTGCGGGTTTAAAAGAAACAATCTATACGAAAACAGCCTTCTAAAAAAAGCAATCCTAACAATAAACAAACAATGCATAAATACATAATATTTGCATCAAGCTAACAAGGAAGTTATAAAAAGGAGGAAAACAAAGATGAGCGCAATCCAAAGAATTGCACTAGTACTTACCATTATCGGAGCAATAAATTGGGGATTAATTGGATTTTTCCAATTTGATCTTTTATCTGTTATCTTTGGCGGAGAAGGTTCTGCCATCGCTAGAATCATTTATGGTCTTGTTGGAATTGCCGGTTTAATTAATCTTGGACTTTTATTTAAACCAAGCCGTGAAATGGTTAGAGAACCTGAACCAAGAACCACTAGATAATATAATCCCTCATAAGCGGGGATTCATTACTTTCCACACTAATGGATTTTTTGTATGAAAAGGGGACGGAATTTTGCCATTTTAAAATGACGAAGCTCCGTCCCCTTTCCCATATAAGAAAAGCGCAGGCGCCTTGCTTAGCCCCGAAGAAAAATGTTCTCTTGACTCAAAAAGTGTTTTTTCCTTTTAGAGGCAAGAGGTTATCTTTCACAGGGGCTAGGCGTCGGCCGGCTAAATGCGCACAGAGGAAAATCGACTAAGTACGCCACGTCCTGTGGCAACGCCGGCACTTGTACATCCTGTACGTCGGAGCCAGACACTAAACTAGTTTTGAAAAAAGCTGATAAAAAAGGATAGGGTTTCCCCTAAATATCTACCTTCAACAAACTTTTCTGTTTATGTTTTTGGTCATTATGCCTTTAATATCAGCTTTCATTCAAATGCATGATGCTTTTTTAGTTTTTAAAGCTTACTTCTTAATTAAATCATTACGATTTGATTGGTCAATCCACTCTTGTAGTTTATCTTTTAATGTATTAAAACCTTGTGCTTGATCAGCTTCTACTTTAATTGGTGCAGCTTGACGTTTTGCACGAGTTTTTTTTGCTTTTTCTGCTTCTGGTTGTGGAGCTGGAGCTTCTTCTGTTGCACGGATGGAAAGACCGATTTTACCAGCATTTTCATCAATAGAAAGAACTTTAACTTTTACTTCTTCTCCAACTTTCAAAAATTCATTAATATCTTTTACAAAGCCGTGTGTTACTTCTGAAATATGCACAAGTCCTTGTGTATTTTCATCTAAAGAAACAAACGCGCCATAAGGTTGAATACCCGTAACCTTTCCTGTAATTACACTTCCAACTTCAATTTTATCTGACATGAGAACACTCCTAATTTTTATTATAAATTTACTTTTATACGCAGTATAAAATTATACCACAGAATACAAGTCATTACAAAATGTTATTCACTTTGATAGAAGAAATCTTTTCCTTGGAAAAAAAAGAATAGCCCCTTTTACGGAACCATCCTTTTTAATTAATGGATATAAACAATTATTTTACTAGCTTGTAAGAATGATTTTCAACAAACCTTTTCATTCTTTTCATTGCTTCTTGGAGATGTTCCAATGAAGAAGCGTATGAACAGCGGATATGTCCTTCTCCACTTTCACCAAATACATTTCCTGGTACAACTGCTACTTTTTCTTCTAGTAAAAGCTTTTCTGCAAATTCCTCGGATGTATATCCTGTGGAAGCAATGGATGGGAATGCATAAAAAGCACCACCTGGAATATGACATGTAAGTCCCATTTCATTTAATGAGTCTACAATAAAGTTCCGTCTGCGGCGATAGCTTTTTTTCATTTCTTCTACATCATTATCACCGCTTTGAAGTGCTTCTAAGCCAGCAAACTGAGCCATCGTCGGAGCACACATTAAACTGTATTGATGGATTTTCAGCATTGCTTGAATCAGTTCTTCTTCTGCGCAGACAAAACCTAAACGCCACCCAGTCATGGCAAATCCTTTTGAAAATCCTGAGATTAAAATCGTTCTATCTCTCATTCCTTCAATTGCTGCCATGCTCGTATACTCTTCATCATAACTAAGTTCTGCATATATTTCGTCCGAGATAACGAGCAAATCATGCTTTTTGGCTACCTCAGCGATTGCTATTAGTTCTTCTTTCGAAAGAGTAGAGCCAGTTGGGTTATTAGGCGAACAAATCATTATCGCTTTGGTGTTTTGTGTTATTGCTTCTTCTAATTGTGACGGCAGCACTTTAAAATCATTTTCTTTTAATGTCTGTACGGCCACCGGAACACCACCGGCAAGTGCTACAAGTGGTATATAAGAAACAAAGCTTGGTTCTAATACAATCACTTCTTCCCCTGGGTTCAGAATTGCTCTTAAGGCAATATCTATTGCCTGACTTGCCCCAACGGTTACAATAATTTCGGATTTCGGATTATGTGAAACATGGAATCGTTTTTTCATATAATGAGCAATTTCCATGCGAAGCTCCAGCATTCCCGGATTCGCAGTATAAGATGTATATCCTTTTTCAAGCGAAAGGATTGCTGCTTCACGTGCAGACCAGGAAGTAACAAAATCAGGTTCTCCAACACCTAAAGAAATTACTCCTTCCATGCCCGAAGCTAAGTCAAAAAAACGTCTAATTCCCGACGGTTTCATTTCTTCTACCTTTTTTGCTACGTAACTTTTTGTCTGTTTCATTATGGTGACACCACTATTCGTTTATCATCATCATTTGGTTCAAAAACCGTTCCATCATGTTTATACTGTTTTAAAATAAAATGTGTCGTTGTAGATAAAACAGAATCAATTGTAGATAATTTATCTGACACAAATCTTGCCACATCATTCATGGAATTCCCTTCAATAATCACGGACAAATCGTATGCCCCTGACATTAAGTATAAAGATTTCACTTCTTTAAAGCGGTAAATTCTTTGCGCAACCTCATCAAATCCAACTCCTCTTTTTGGAGTTACTTTTACATCAATCATTGCTGTTACACCTTCATGACCTTCTACTTTAGACCAGTCGACAATCGATGTATAACGGACAACAACATTCATTTCTTCCAGCTTCGTTATCATTTGTTTTGTTACATCTAAACGCTCATTTATCATTTTGGCAATATCTTCATCAGAAATACGAGCATTTTTTTCTAATATTTCAGCAATTTCAATTTCTTTTTCTGTTAGTTTCATAAAAACCCTCCTGGTTAATAAAAAAGCGCAGGCGCCTTGTTTATCCCCGAAGAAAAATGTTCATTTGACTCAAAAAGTGCTTTTTACTTTCAGAGGCAAAGTTTTTTTCACAAGGTCTAGACGCTAGAGCTAAATACTCAAATGAATTCAAAATTTCTTATCTTTTAAAATATACCTATTATATCAAATTACTGATAAAATGAACGTTATTTTTTTAATTTTTGGCTGTTTTCTAAATTTTGTTGTTTTTTACGTAAATAAATGGGAGAAGAAGTACTCAGCAGACTGAATACACGTAGACTCCTGTAGGAATGCGAGAAAGACGAGACCCCACAGGAGCGTATGCGACGAGGAGGCTCGACGCTCGCCCACGGAAAGCGAAGTGTATTCGGGCTGCGGGTTAAAAGCAACTATCTATATGAAAACAGCCTATTTTTTTATAGCGAACAAGCTCCATTATCTTTAATCGCTAGAAGCTGCTTGGAAATATTTACACACTGGTCCATTGAAATATATTCTTCAAATGAAAATTCATAAATAGATTGAATTTTTTCCGCTAATGCATTTATATTATCTAAATCGTGAACTGCTTGAATACAGTCCGCAATTTCTGTTTCATAGTTTCCTTCCCCAATTTGAAAAGGATCCCACTTATTTAATACATTTACCATTTCTATATTCATTTCTTGAAAATTCATTATTATTCACCCTTACATCTTTTTCACTAACAATATTTTATCATAAACAAAATCGTTCCAACATATTTCTATCTGCTGAGAAGCTTTTTATTGACATTCATATGGACAAGTTTTAAGATTCAGTTAATAAAAAAAGGACGTGACATGATGGTAGCAATAGAAGTAAGAGGAGCACCTGTTTATTATGCATGTGAACCAGGTGTTTTAAATGAATTAGATGAACTGTTGCAAAAATATAATAAAAAAAACTGTTTAGTTGTACATGGAGAAAAATCATGGGATGCTATTTCTCCTTATTTTCCTAATACTTTTGAGTATGCATCTTTAACGTTTATTCCTTACAATGGGGAATGTTCGTTAACTGAAATTAATCGTATTGCAGCACTTGTAAGGGAAAATAGCTTTGATGCCATCATTGGGATTGGCGGTGGCAAGGTATTAGATTTAGTAAAAGCAGCTGGAAATGATGCAAATGTTGATGCTATATTAATTCCAACATTAGCTTCCACTTGTGCTGCCTGGACACCACTAAGTGTTATTTATACAGATGATGGAACATTTACTCATTATTCCATTTTTCCGAAAAGCACCTTAATGATTTTATTTGAACCTAGAGTTCTATTAGATTCGCCGACTAATTTCTTTATAGCAGGCATTGCTGATACTTTAGCAAAATGGTATGAAGCGGATGTTATTATTCGAGAACTAGAAGAGACACCTCTTGTTGTAACTATTGCTCATCAGACAGCACAATTATGCCGTGACGTATTACTGGAACACGGAGCACAAGCAGTTCATGATCAAAAAGATGGCCATCTTACTGCCGCATTAACAAAAGTAATGGAAACGAATATTGTTGCAGGTGGCATGGTTGGCGGTTACGGTGATAAATACGGAAGAATTGCAGGGGCCCATTCTATTCATAATGGATTAACTATATTAGAAGAAACGCATCATTTGCTGCATGGAGAAAAAGTAGCTTATGGAATACTAGTTCAATTAGCATTAGAAAAAAACTGGGATGAAATTAAACATTTAGAAAGTTTTTATCAGGCCTTGTCTTTGCCGTTAACTTTAAAAGATTTAGGCATCACAATTCAAGAAATAGATAAATTAAAAAAGGTCTCTGAAGCTGCAACGATACAAAAAGAATCTATTCATTTAATGAAAGAGGAAATTACAGCAGAGAAGGTATTACAAGCTATTTATGATTTAGAAGCTTTTATTCAAAAACATTAGAAGAATTAATGTTTTACACTCTGAGTGCTCAAATAATTTTGAGCACTTTTTTATTTTACATATAAAACAAAGGCTCTGTTAAACTTGTCTGTTGATTTCCGTTCCAGGCGTTCGCTTTCCGCGGGCGGTCCGGGAGCCTCCTCGGCGCTGTTCGACTGTGGGGTCTCCCGCTGACTCGCTTTTCCCGCAGGAGTCTCACGCCTTCCACTCCAATCAACATAGTGCCAAAATCAACAAGGAGCTTTAACATAGCCAAAACAAAAAAAACATCAATTATTAGTCATAAACATATGACTAATATAAGTCCCCATTTAGTTTTTTAATGTTAGGCAGTTTTCTCAAAATTTGTTGTTTTCACGTAAAAAAATGGGAGAAGAAGTACTCAGCTGACAGAATACACGTAGACTCCTGTGGGAATGCGAGAAAGAAGAGACCCCACGAGAGCGTATGCGAGACGCTCTCCCACGGAAAGCGAAGTGTATTCGTGCTGCGAGTTTAAAAGCTACAATCTTTACGTAAACAGCCTAATGCTTAAAAAATTGTAAATTCATTGACAATTCCATTATGTCAGAATATGATTTAATATAAAGTTGTATTTAGGAAACTTTTTAATATCAAGCAAAATTTCAAATAGAAACAAGGTGACAGCATGGATAATGAAAACTCCTTAAGCAATAAAAATCATTCTTCCGCACAAGCTGTTCTCGATGGAAGAATAACAGGATTAAAAAAAATACTTCCGTTCTTAGGTCCCGCCTTTATTGCCGCTATCGCTTATATTGATCCAGGCAATTTTGCAACAAATATAGCTGCTGGATCTAAATATGGATATTTATTGTTATGGGTTATCTTTTTCTCGAATATTATGGCACTTATTATTCAATCATTGTCTGCAAAACTTGGAATCGCTACTGGAAAAAACTTACCGGAAATTGCAAGAGAAGAATTTCCAAAACCCGTATCAATTGGATTATGGATTCAAGGTGAGCTAGTTATTATCGCTACCGATTTAGCCGAATTTATCGGCGCAGCACTCGGTATATATTTACTATTCGGCATTCCATTAATAGAAGCAAGCATTATTGCAGCTGTGGGATCATTCGCAATTTTAGAATTACAAAGAAGAGGCTTCCGTTCTTTAGAAGCAGGCATAACTGCTATGTTGTTTATCGTAGTTCTTTCCTTTATTGCTCAAATATTTTTTGCCAAACCAGAAATGAGTTCGGTCTTGCATGGATTATTCACCCCGCAATTTAAAGGTACTGACAGTATTTTGCTTGCTGCCGGTATTTTAGGAGCAACAGTTATGCCACATGCTATTTACCTTCATTCTGCCTTAACACAAAAAAGAATTGTCGGCGAAACAACGCAAGAGAAAAAAATGATTTTCCGATATGAGTTTATTGATATTCTTATTGCGATGCTTATTGCTGGATTCATTAATGCATCAATGTTGATTGTATCAAGTTCATTATTCCATAAAAATGGAATTTACGTAGAAGACTTATCGGCTGCTTTTCACCATTTTGAACATTTGGTCAGTCCACTGTCTGCAATATTATTTGGCTTAGGGCTATTAATTGCAGGACTATCCAGTTCTTCTGTTGGAACGATGGCTGGTGATGTTATCATGCAAGGATTTATTCATTATCGAATCCCTCTTTATGTAAGACGGCTTATTACCATTATCCCGCCGATTATTATCATCGCATCCGGCGTTAATCCAACAACTGCATTAGTTCTTAGTCAAGTTGTGCTATCATTTGGAATTGGCTTTGCCTTAATCCCATTAATTCTATTTACAAGCAACAGCAGAATTATGGGCTCGTTAAAAAACTCTAAAATAATTACAATTATCTCATGGGCTATGGCTGTTCTTATTATTTTCCTGAACATATTTTTACTAGTTGAATCATTTTAAAAAACCCCGCTAATCGGGGCTTTATTTTTTGGCTCTGTTAAACTTGCCTGTTGATTGCAGCGAGAGGCATTCGCTTTCCACGGGCGCGGTCCGGAAACCTCCTCGGCGCTGTACGCTGTGGGGTCACCCTTTGACTCGCTTTTCCCACAGGAGTCTCACGCCTTCCGCTCCAATCAACAAAGTATCAAAATCAACAATTAGCTTTAATACAGCCTATTTTTTAATAACACCACAAGAAATTCTCGCTCCAGAAGCCCCTGCTGGCTGTGTCATTCCATCATCTTGATTTTCCGTAATTACAATAGAGGTTCCATTTATAGTAAACAAAGAATTTTTTCCGTCCTTTAATGTCACTTGAGGCGCCATTATTTCTGCCTTTACAGAACCATCATCCTCTACGATAATATTCGGGAGATCACCAGCATGAGCTCCTTTTGGATGAAGCAGACCATGCTCTTTATTATCTGGATTAAAATGATTTCCTGCTGATTGGAAATCAGGTCCCTCACATTTTCCTACGTCGTGAATATGAATGCCATGTACGCCAGGCGTCAACCCTTTTAAATCAATATTTAACATAACACCAGATGATTTTTCCGTTAACGTAATTTTACCTAATGAGTCACCAACATCATTCATCATTTCCACCTCTACTTTGCTGACTTCCTTTTGTCCACAACCAGCAAGAAATATTATGGATAGAAAGAAAACGACAATTTTATTCATTTTATTATTTCCTCCGAAGACATTTTCTTTTATTGTTTGTAAAAATAAAATTATTATGCCTTCTTATCTATTTATCATGCATCAAATCAGTATAATATTAAATAGTATTAGATCAAAGGAGGATTCTATCATGTCAGAATTAACTGCGGGAACAATTGTTACAGCTCTTTATAAAACAGGAAAATATATTGGTGAAATTACGGAGATTCGTGCACAAAGTTATTTAGTTACAGTGCTTGGAGTATTAAAGCATCCGATGCAAGGTGATTTACATCATCCAAAAATAGTAGAAGGAGTTTTTTTTCATGAGCGAAAAGCTCTTGGATACAAAGAGAAGATGAATGCACCAAAACAAATGGTCAAAGTATATGAAGGCAGTATTCCGTCCTATAAAGAATCATTGCAGCAAGCGGTGAACAAAATGGAAGGTGAACTGATAGAAGATTCGTCTGACTATGCGCAACGAAGCTTACATAATCTAAACGAACTAAAAAAAGAATATGCGCTTAACTAAATTTTAAAATAGCATGGGCTAAAAGTGAATTTCCCACAAATAAAGGGGGGCCTTCCTCTTTATTTGTGAGGATAAGGATCTTAAGCAAACTTATTAAAAAGTTTTGTTACATCAATAAGTTCACCAATTGTTGTCGGCTCTGGTTTTTGTAAATATTTTTTATCTTTTTCTACCAGTCTGAATATATGATATGTCGTTAAAGCATCGTCTAATGCCCGATGATGTTTTCCAATTCCTTCTCTTCCGTATTCCTTTACTGCTTTCCACAGTCCGGTTTGATTTTGATCTCCAAAAAAACGTTTATATTCCATCGATAAATCAACTTCTTTACTTTGTAGAGTAAATGGAAGTCCCGCTTTTGCATAATTATTTCTCAGCACCTTCATATCCATATTGCCCCACGTCACAACCGTATTTTCAAAACCGATGCTTATCTCCTCTATTTTCTTCACTAAATCGTAAAAAGAGATGCCGTTATTCACTTGTTCCTGTGTTATATGTAAAAAGGATTTGCATCGTTCAGAAAGAATTGAAAATTTCCGAGGAGCTACATAAGAAGAAAATTGTTCTCTAATCACATCATTTACAACCGCTACAATGCCTACTTCAATTATTTCAGGATAAAACCCTTTGAATCTTACACTTTTTTCAGGCATAGTAAATTCAAAGTCTATAAATAAATGCTGAATCTTTTCCATCTTTTCACCTTCTCTCTTTCACCATATTTTACGATCAAGATGACAAAATAGATAAACTAACAAGAAAAGCGGAACCTGTGCAACATCGGCACTAGTACATCCTGTACATTGAAGCTAGACACCTGTCGGACTTCAGAAATTTTATGCTTTTCTTTACTAAAAAAATAACCTTGTTAAATACATTATGAATACAGTTAACCGATTTATGTTTACTTTTATTATAACAGAATATTCCTTCATCTTCTAAATTTTCTGCATTTTCCAAAAGAATTCTATTTTTGGTTTCGCTCTTGTGATACCGCATGATTCATCGTTTCAAAATGAGGATGAGTAACAGTATAAAAGAATGGAGTTTAGTATGATATTGAGAATAGGATGTATTTAGGTGGGATTGGGACTTATGCTAAAACCAAAAGCCCTTTTCTTCTAGGGGAGCATCAAAAGTTTTTTTGTCTTGTTCTAGTCATAAGGAGTTTTCCTCGAGTCATTGAGTTAGTATAGACATTTACTCATTTCGACATTTCGAGGAAGTACTCCTTCCTTATAACCTAGAAATTTGCTACAAATGGACAAAATAGGTGGAATTTATTTAACTTAGTCAACTAATGTGATATCAATCTATGTATCATACACAAATATAACGTGTCACAATCGATTGCTTGATTACTTTCTCTAAATGTTTCTTTTGTTTTTCTAATTGAATTTGTTCTGGTTTGTAGTCATCTTTACAATGAACAATAAGTAATAAGTGCTTCTCTTTTTGCTCTATCCTCACATCTTCCACAATATTTCTTTTCGTGGCATTTAAGCATTCTGCTATTTTTAAAACAGCTCCTAATAAAGAAAGCCTTGAAATTTCCGCTTTGTCAAACCAACTTTCAAATAATTTTACATACTGTTTAAAGCTGCCTCTTCTTTTATAAGAAGCAATAAGCGCTAGCCTAACTCTATCTTGATGCGACAGCCCTAATATTGTTCGGTTAATTAAAATGTAAAAAGTATGATGACTGCTTGATTCTTCATTTATATATTTACCTAAATTAAAAATTGCAGATCCTTGCTTTAATAGCTTTAAATCTTTTTCGCATAGTGGTTTCAACATAAGATTCGATTGTATTTCCGTAAAAAGGAGTTGAGCAATTTTGTATACTTGTTCACTATTATTTTTATTAATATTAAAGTCCTCTATCAGTTCAGCAATGCTGGCATCGACAATAGAACTAGACTTTGTTTCATTTTTATTTATCTTTTGATAAAGCACTCCTTCTCTCAATCCTTTACGGCTGTATATAAAGCGAGGAGCCTTTACTCGTTCACAGATCGCATCTAATGCCTCTATAGCTGGTAAAATCGTATCCACTCGGTCTTTTGATAAGCCTTCTAAATCTTGTAATTCAGCAACAGATAAAGGGACTATTTTTTCTTTTACCTTTTTTATTTCTGAAACTTCCATCTCATACTGGTGAATGCCAGCGATTGGATAATCAATCATCGTTTGATGAATTTGTATTATATTTCTCGCACTTCCTCCAATCGCAATAATAGGAATTTTTTTATCTTTAACCCATGGAAGTGTATCCAACTGCTTTTGAACATAATCACTAATTTTTTTTCGCTCTTCACTTGTCGGTACGTCACCTGCTACATATTGCAGCTTTAATGATAAAGAACCAAACGGCAGACTAGCATAATGAATAAGTTCTCGATTTTTAATACAAGTAATCTCTGTGCTTCCGCCCCCCATATCTACGGTTATGCCGTCAGTAATATCTGTCGATTGAATAACAGCTAAATAACCACAATACCCTTCTTCGTACTCATTTAAAATTGTTACATCTAAACCAGTTTTTTCTTTCACTAAAGTTAACACATGTTCTTTATTTTTTGCTTGTCGTATCGTAGCTGTTGCCACACAAGTAACATCTTCTACTTGAAAATATCGAAGCAACGAACTAAAGGTTATCAACGTGTCAATTAATTGGGTAGTTCCTTCTTCTTGTAAAACTCCTTTATCATCTAAATAAGTACGCAAACGTGTACTTACCTTAATGTTCTCTAATTCTTTAAAACCATTACCTCCTGCATACAGCTTGTAAATCACTAGTCTTGTTGTATTAGAGCCAATATCAATGATTGCAACTTTTTTCTTCAAAATTACACCCTCCATTCCATCTCACATATATTCATTTATACCCACAAAACCTATACAGAAATCATCTACTAGTAATAATTACTTACTTTAGCATATATACAAAAAGGACCTCAGTTTTATACTAAGGCCACTTTTTCTATTCTGAAGGGGGTTAAGATAAAGAAATCCAATCCCTTAAAAGAGCAGCAACATTAATTAGTTCAGGTTCATAAAACCATAAACTTTTTTTAAGCCCCCTAATGAAGATTGGCTGATTTTCATCAACTTTTGCTTCATTCCCTGGGGAGTCAATTCTACTTTCTCTTGCTTCACACTATAAGCCATTTCACAAAACTGTGACTGACTATTGATGCTCTCTTCTCCTTCTCCTTTTGTGACATAATGATAATTGCCATTACTATCTTGTTCACGAGCCTTTCGGTTATCTGCCAACATCAAATCTAACCAATTATAGATTCGCTTTTTCAGATGATCTTTTAATATAGGAAACAGAATTTCCACCCGATTTTCCATATTGCGTGTCATCATATCTGCAGAGGATAAAAACACTTTCTTCATCCCATTATGATGGAAAGCATAGATGCGTGTATGCTCTAAAAATACACCGATAATACTGCATACACGAATATTTTCACTCACTCCTTGAATGCCAGGGCGTAAGCAGCATACACCTCTAATGATAAGATCTATTTTTACACCTGCATTGGAAGCTTCGTATAATTTCATGATAATTTTTTTATCAGTTAACGAGTTCATCTTCGCAATAATATGACCATTTCCACTTTCTTGATGATAAGCTATCTCTTTATCAATCAATTCTATAAAAGTATCTCTTATACCAAATGGCGAAACGGATAAATGATGATAATTCGGTTTTTCCATATGTCCGCTTAAATAATTAAAGAAGTTTGTCGCATCAATGCCAATTTTAGGATCAGATGTAATTAACCCCATGTCTGTATAAATTCTTGCGGTTGCATCATTATAATTACCTGTGCCTAAATGAACGAACCGCTCTATTTTCATTTTCCTTCTACGAACAACGAGTGTTATTTTACTATGTGTTTTTAAATACGTCATCCCGTAAATAACATGACAGCCAGACTTCTCAAGCTCTTTTGCCCATTGAACGTTATTTTCTTCATCGAATCTTGCTTTTAATTCAACAAGCACTGTAACTTGCTTGCCTTTTTCCGCTGCTCTCTCCAAGCTTTTAATAATCGGAGAATCTCCACTTACTCGATATAATGTTTGCTTAATCGCCAATACATCGGGATCATCCGCTGCCTGCGAAATAAAATCCACCACCGGTTCAAATGATTCGTATGGATGATGCAATAAAATATCTTTCTCTAATGCTATTGAAAAAATGTCGGTTTCTCCTTCTAAATCTTGTGGAGGCTGTGGAATAAATGCTGGCTCTACTAAATGTTCATGTGTTGCTGAAATCGCTTTATAAAAGGAGAACAGGAAGGTCAAATCTAAAGGTGCACGCGTATAATATACATCCTTATCATGGATTTCCAATTCTTCTTTCAAATATTCTATCACTTCACTATCGAATAAATGACTTTGTACTTCGAGCCTAACAGCAGCTCCCCATTTACGTTTTTTCAATTCCTCTTCGATTTCTTTTAATAAGTCTTCCGCTTCATCCTCATGTATCGTTAAATCGGCATTTCTTGTAATGCGGAAAGGCGTTGTCGATACGACATGATAACCTTTAAATAGTTTATTGCTGAATTGTGAGATTACTTCTTCCAGCAAAACAAAAATACGTTTATCATCTTCCGCCGGAATTTCTATATAACGGCTAATAACCGAAGGAACTTGTACAATCGCAAACTTTGAGTAATCTTCTGATTTAATCGTTTCCTCTTCGATTTTAATTCCAATATTTAAAGATTTATTTAGTAGCATAGGAAATGGTCGATATGCATCAACAGCCATAGGAGTCAATACAGGAAAAATTTGTTCATCAAAAAATGTTTCTAAAAATGCTAAAGCATCGGTGGATACCTCTGATACTGGAACAATACGTACATTTTCTTTTTCTAAAAGTGGTGTTAACTCATGTATATACGTGTGATCTTGCTTGTCTACTAATTTATGAGTGATTTCAGAAATAGCACCAAGCTGTTCTTTTGGCGTCATTCCTGCTTTATTTTCTGGCTTATTGTAACCGGCCTTTACTTGATCTAATAACCCCGCAACACGTACCATAAAAAACTCATCTAAGTTGGAACTGAAAATAGCAAGAAATTTATATCTTTCTAAAAGTGCATTTTCTCCATCCATTGATTCTTCAAGTACACGCTGATTAAAATCAAGCCAACTTAATTCCCTATTATTATAAAAAGAAGGATTTTCTAAATTAATATCCGTTTTAACCTCGTTTGCCGTGTTCAATTTTCGACATCCCCTTCGACAAAATTACATTTTTTTCATCATCTAAAAAATACCATTATATTGTAAACGCTTAGTAAAGAAATTGTAAATGTTAAGTTAAAAAAAGGTTTACCACCTATTATTTGGATAATAGTTTTTTACAATATCTATGCTTGATGAATTCTTGTGTCATTTTTAGACTGACAGCCCTCTTGCATCATCGTAAATAGGTTTAGCTCTATATTTATTAAGGATTAAGTCCTTCACCTCTAAGCAAGTACAGGTAGCGTTTTCTAATTAGTGTCTTCAACTGATTCCCTGAAGTTTCAGCTTTCTGAAACGAGTTCATTTTGGTTGTTGTATTTTTCCAAAGGGATCGAAATATTTATTATTTCCACAATACTCTTATTAGTTTCATCTATTTACTTATTTCGACATTTTAAAGAGATACTCCTTTTTATATGTTAGAAAACTTGAAATAAAATGAATTTTAAATTCAAATGAAGCCATAAAAAAGTGGATTTTTCCCCTTCGACGAATATGTACACAATCAAGGTATCAAATTCTAAGAACGGGGGCTTATTTATGACTATTGCGATGTTATTAGGGAAATGATCAGAACTTCCCCACTTATTATTTCTGCATAAAAATAAATTAATATATTTACTCAAACTTCGCACCTTCAAATTCGTTTACAAATCTTGATATGACTCGGTTTAGAACAATAAATCAGAAAATATTGGGATACCCCAATCATAATGCTAACTGCAATGAGTGAAAAATCGGATATCGTAAAAGGATTAAAGCATGGGGCAGATGACTATATTACGAAACCTTTTGATGAAGAAGAGCTGACAGCAAGGATTGAAGCCGTTTTACGCCGACAAAAAAACGAATGTAAAAAAATTTCATTTCGAGGTCTAACACTTGATCTGGATTCTTTTCAAACTCGGTATAACGAAATAGAAATTGCCTTAACGCCTAAGGAATTTGAAATGATAAGCTTATTTTTAAATAACCAGAATAAAGTTTTTACGAGAGAACATCTAATTACATCTATTTGGGGTTATGATGGTTCAACTGAAGATCGAACGATAGATTCCCACGTCAGAAATTTACGGGTAAAACTGCGAAAAGCAGGCTTTCCTGCTGATGATTACTTAATAACCGTCTGGGGTATTGGATATAAATGGACTGGCAAGCGGTAAAAGTTCATTTATATCCAATACCCCACAGGAGTCTCACGCCTTCCGCTTCAATTAACAAAGTATCAAATTAACAATTAGCTTTAACATAGCCAAAAACAAAAATATTTTTTTCATTATTTTTTACGTGTTTCTACCTATTTAAAAGAAAAGACTAAATAAGGGTCTTAACATTTTTCTTCTTGTGCAGAGGGCTTTTTTTTACGTTATAATTTTATTGACTTGATTCATTTCATCAAAAAAGTTTATATCATTCCATTTAAAATATGAACAATTGGCTGGGATTTTCTATTTTCTGCTTTTGTTCGAGGAGGTTATATTTTGACATTACTGCATTGGGTTGTGCTATCCCCATTTTTATATGCTCTTTGCATTCCTTTTATTGATTATTTTTTTAAAAACAGACATATAGGCTGGTTTATTGTTCCGCTGCCGCTCCTTTTGTTTCTCTACTTTCTAAGCAATATAACATCTATATCTAATCAACATACAATAATGGAAACGGTACAATGGATACCTTCTTTAGGCATTAATTTTACTGTACATTTAGATGGACTTGCTTTGTTATTTGCTTTGCTTATTACCGGAATCGGTGCATTAGTTATTTTTTACTCCATTTTTTATTTACATAAAGAAAAAGAGAAATTAAACCTTTTTTATTTTTATCTTCTTCTATTTATGGGAGCAATGCTTGGAATTGTTATTTCTGATAATTTAATTGTTCTTTATACATATTGGGAAATAACTAGTTTATCTTCTTTTTTACTTATTGGCTATTGGAATGAAAGAAGCAAATCACGGAATGGTGCATTAAAATCGATGATTATTACTGTTTTTGGCGGTTTATCAATGTTAGGCGGCATCATCTTGCTTTATTTAATAAGTGGAACCTTCCAAATTTCAGAAATGATTTCTTATGTTCAAAACCAAAACATTGTATCGCATTCGTTATTTATCGCTGCAATGATTTGTATCTTACTCGGTGCATTTACGAAATCTGCACAATTTCCTTTTCATATTTGGCTGCCTGATGCAATGGAAGCTCCAACACCAGTAAGTGCTTACTTGCATTCCGCAACAATGGTAAAAGCAGGCATCTTTCTTATTGCGAGATTAAGTCCAGTATTTGCGGAATCTGCTCTTTGGCTTTTGATCATTTCATCTGTTGGAATCATTACATTGCTTTACGCTTCCTTTTTTGCTGTAAAACAAACCGATTTAAAAGGAATTTTAGCTTACTCGACCATCAGTCAGCTTGGCATGATCATGTCATTATTAGGAATTGGGGCAGCAGCAGTTCATTTTGATGTATTAGATAATGGTTATGCTGCTGCTACAGCTGCAGCGTTATTTCATTTAGTAAACCATTCGACCTTTAAAGGAAGTTTATTTATGATGGTTGGGATCATAGACCATGAAACAGGGACGAGGGATATTCGAAAATTAGGCGGATTAATGACGTTGATGCCGCTTACCTTTACTGTTGCTGTTATCGGTAGTTTTGCCATGGCGGGACTTCCTCCATTTAATGGCTTTCTCAGTAAAGAAATGTTTTTCACCTCGATGGTGCATATCCAAAATTTAAAGTGGATGCAATTAAATACATGGGGATCTTTGTTCCCTATTTTCGCTTGGATAGCTAGTATTTTCACTTTTGTTTATTGTATGGTCCTTGTATTTAAGACATTTACAGGAACTTATAAACCAGAACAATTGCCAAAAAAGCCGCATGAAGCGCCAATCGGCATGCTCATTTCGCCGCTTATCCTTGTTTCCCTTGTCATTGTATTTGGTTTATTTCCTAATTTGCTGTCTAACTCCATTCTGTCGCCAGCTGTATCGGCCGTTTATGGTGGACAACCTTATGAGCTAGAAATCTATCATTGGCATGGATTTAACTTGGTATTTTTAATGACACTTGGTGTCTTTATACTTGGAACGGTCTTATTCTTAACCGTCTCCAAATGGAAGAAAATTTACAGATTATTTACTGATACATTAAATCCTATCTTCCATTTCCTTTTGACTAGAAGCACTTTTGTTTCTAAAAAAATAACAGATCTTTATATGGTTGGTTCTATTAGAATTTATCTGCTTTATATTTTTGCTTTTTTAGTTGCTGTATTAGGCTATACACTTATTGTGGAAAACGCTGTAAATTTCCAACACAAAAACCTTGCTTCTATTGGATTTTATGAAATGTTGCTTTCCGTTATCTTAATTGGGGCAACGATATCGATTCCTTTTGCCAAGTCACGCTTGTCTGCGATTATTTTATTAGGTGCAGTAGGTTATACGGTTTCTTTATTTTTTGTTATCTTTGGAGCACCCGATTTAGCACTTACACAATTAGTGATAGAAACAGTATCCGTATCCTTATTTCTATTATGTTTCTATCATTTGCCAATAAAGGCGAGACGAAAGAAAAGCATGCCTTTTAAACTGACGAATGCTGTTATTTCCATAATGGTTGGCATAACAGCAACTATTATTGCCATAACTGCCTATAACACTAAATTATTCGATTCTATTTCTGCGTACTATATAGCAAACACGTATAAAAAGGCAGCGGGAGAAAATATGGTAAATGTTATTTTAGTGGATTTCCGCGGCTTTGATACCTTATTTGAAATAGCAGTACTCGCCATTGCCTCAATCGGCATTTATACGATGATAAAATTGCGTTTAGGAGGAAGAAACAGTGAAAACAAATAACCTGATACTCCAAACTGTAACAAAAACAATTGTTTTCCTTATTTTCCTTTTTTCAATTGATATTTTTTTTGCTGGACATTATACCCCTGGTGGTGGATTTATCGGCGGTTTAATGACAAGTGCTGCCATCGTGCTGTTATTGTTAGCCTTTGATTTGAAAACGGTTCAGAATATTTTTCCTGTCAATTATATATACGTTACCGCTGCCGGCTTACTTATTGCTGTATTAACAGGGATTAGCGCTCTGTTCCGTGATAAACCTTTTTTAACACATGCTTTTAATAAACATGTCTATTTACCAATTATCGGAGAAACCTCTCTTCATACTGCGGCAATATTTGACTTAGGTGTTTATTTAGTTGTTGTTGGCATAACAATGACAATTATTCAAACGATTGGAGAGGATGATTAATGGAAATTTTAATGGCTGTCATTATTGGAATCTTATTCACTTGTGCTACGTACTTAATGCTGTCGAAAAGCTTACTGCGAATCATTATCGGCACAGGGCTTTTAAGCCATGGGGTTCATTTACTGCTTTTAACAATGGGAGGATTAAAAAAAGGCGCAGCACCGTTGCTTGACCAACATGCAAGTTCTTATACAGATCCTCTTCCTCAAGCATTAATACTTACGGCTATTGTTATTAGCTTCGGTGTAACCTCCTTCTTTTTAGTACTTGCCTATCGAACGTATCAGGAGCTGGGTACTGATAATCTGGAGAAATTACGAGGGAAAAAAGAACATGACTAATTTGATTATATTACCAATTATCATTCCTTTTATAACAGGAATCGTATTGATCTTTTTTAATAAAAAAGTGCTTTTGCAACGTGTTTTATCTATGATAAGTTTGTTTTGTTCTATCATTATTTCCTTATGGATAATAGGAAAAGTCAAAGCTGATGGCATACAAACACTTAATCTGAGCAACTGGGATGCTCCATTTGGCATTACAATTGTATCGGATATGCTTTCCGCTTTATTAGTGTTAACAACCAATGTGGTAGCATTATGCTGTATCTTGTATTCGATTAAAGGAATCGACAAAGATAGAGAAAACTATTTTTATTATTCTATTATTCAATTTTTGCTTGTAGGTGTCATTGGGGCTTTCTCAACAGGAGATATCTTTAACTTATTTGTTTTTTTTGAAGTAATGCTTATGTCTTCCTATGTACTACTTGTCATCGGCGGCACGAAAATTCAATTAAGGGAAACTGTTAAATATATACTAGTGAATATTATTTCATCGGCCCTTTTTGTAGCGACAGTCGCGTATTTATATGCTGTTGTGGGAACACTGAATATGGCCCACATCTCAGCAAGAATTTCAGAAGTTGGCCATTCAGGCATTATAACCGTTATTGCAGTATTATTTTTAATCGTTTTTGGTTTAAAAGGTGCTATATTCCCGTTATTTTTCTGGATGCCAGGCTCTTATTATGCAGCACCGATTCCGATCCTTGCCTTATTTGGCGCTCTTTTAACCAAAGTAGGAGTTTACGCAATCACAAGAACTTTTACGTTATTTTTTTATCAAGATACGAGCTTTATTTTCTCTTTATTAAATGTCCTTTCCTTAATAACCATTGTACTCGGAATAATTGGTGTGATTGCCTATAATGATCTTAAAAAAATTATTATCTACAATATTTTAACAGCAGTTGGCGTTATTTTATATGGAGTTGCGTCGTTAAATGAAACAGCTATCATCGGCTCTATCTATTATTTAATGCATGATATGATCATTAAGACTGCATTGTTTTTATTAATTGGCGCCATTATTTTCGCTGCAGGATCTAATCATTTAAAAAATATAAGTGGGTTATTAAAAAGTTATCCTGTACTTGCATGGACGTTTTTTATTGCGGCGGTTTCTCTAGGAGGAATTCCTCCTTTAAGCGGCTTTGTCGGGAAATTGTTGATCGTCCAAGGAGGATTTAAACAGCATGATTACATCGGCAGTTTTATTGTCTTATTGTCGAGCTTGTTTGTCTTGCTGTCTGTAATGAAAATATTTATTAAAGCCTTTTGGGGAAACGAATCGAAAAAGGAAACCTTATCGATAAAATTATTGCTCGTTCCTTCCATTATTCTTGTCTGTCTTTCTTTTGCGATGGGATTATTTTCTGAAGCAATTTATCCTTATATTTCATTAGCAGCCGAAACATTGCTTCACCCAGAGCATTATATTGAAGCAGTTTTAAAGGAGTAGTGAACATGGCATTTCAACTATTATTAAATATATTTTTAGCATTTATCTGGATGTTTTTAAAAGGTTCTGCAAAAGCAGATGCTTTCTTGATCGGTTATATTCTTGGTTTGCTGATTATCTTTATCACAAGGCGTTTTTTTACAAGCCGCTTTTATTTGTACCGTGTTTTTGCCATTTTAAATTTGCTTGGTATTTTTTTAAAAGAATTGATAGTAGCAAATTTTGCGGTATTAAAAGCTATTTTGCAGCCAGCATCAAAACTGACTCCCGGTATTTTTGCAATGGAAACAGTTCTGACAAAAGATTGGGAAATTACGACATTATCTAATTTAATCACTTTGACACCTGGTACGTTAGTTGTTGATATTTCAGAAGATAATAAAATACTTTATATACACGCAATGGATATTCGCGATAAAGAAGAAACGATTAAAAGTATTCAAAATAGCTTTGAAAAAGCAATCTTAGAGGTGAGTAAATAATGTTGATCGTCATTATGCATATTTCCTTATTTATCATCGCTTTATCAATGGCAGGGTTTATTTACCGAGTCATAAAAGGACCATCAACTCCTGACAGAGTCGTTGCATTAGACGCTATTGGCATCAATTTAGTTGCCATCATTGGCATCCTGTCTATCCTGTTAAAAATAGATGTATATATAGAAATTATCCTTCTGATTGGAATTCTTGCTTTTATCGGGACAGTAGCGTTCTCGAAATACTTAGAAAAGGGGATTATTATCGAACGTGATCGAAATCATCATTAACATAATCATTGGTTTCCTTATACTTAGTGGAGCATTGTTGAATTTGATTGCAGCAGTTGGGGTTATCAAACTGCCCGATGTTTATACTAGAAACCACGCTGCTTCCAAATCTGCAACGCTTGGAGTAATGTGTATTCTTCTTGGAACTTGTCTTTATTTTTTACAAACAGAAGGAGTTTTTCACTCTAGTTTGATTCTCGCGATTGCGTTTATTTTTCTTACTTCACCTGTTGCCGGACATCTTATTATCCGAGCAGCCTATCATACAAATGTTCCAATGGCAGATCATACGATCAGAGACGATTTAAAAGCAAAAAAAGAAGCTGATTCATCTAAATAGTTGTTTATTTCCGAGGAGCAGCGATTTCAAATTCTGGTTTCCTTTTTGAAATCTTACGTGCCCATTAAATAGTGGTGGAGTGCCCTTCACCACTATTTTCTATCTTCATACGATTATATTCATTACCTTCACAATAACTCTACTCTTATTTAGTGCGATTTTTCCCCATTTTTTGTTCTTCATTTTATCATTTTGCATAGAATATGTAACAATATATATTCGTAAACGAAAGGATTGTCCTTATGTATCGACCTCATTATCCTTATAAAAGGATGCATTCGATCATCAATCATCCTTATTTGCATTATCCCATGATGTTCCGCGAGCTGCCGGCAGTAAACCCAAATCAATTAATTCATTCTGCACAAGATTCTTTAAGCCTTTTAAAGGATTGTGAAACCATTTTGACAAGAATTTCCCATTCGAAAGAATTTTCAAGTCAATTAATGAGTGCTGCACAAGCATCCCAAAATCAGACGGTTATCCAACTTATTCAATCACTCGGCATAAAAAACATGCCAAAAATCTCCTATAACCCTGACGGAATTACGTTTAATTTTGACCATAAAAATCAACCGCCACATTGCTGCTATTTCTCTATTCAACTAAAATGGATAGAGAAATAGCAAGTATTGCATTCGTTTTAAACGATTTTATTAATAATAAGGATACGGTCCATACGGTGCTGGACCATAAGGATACGGTCCATATGGCGCTGGTCCGTAATAATATGGTCTTGGTCTAACTATCGCCGCACCAAGAAACCCGCCTAATAAGCCACCAACAAAAGGACCTGCAAACCAAATTCTTGAATCTTGCGGATGTCTATATCCATACATCATCAGCGATTACCTCCACTCTTTTTCTATTTGCTCCCTACTCTATTACATATGCATATGCCCGTCATTTGGACTGGGCTAAAACCTCTTAGCAATTGTCATATATTATCCTTTAACCTTTACTTTTGCCTACCATGCCCACTCAGAACTATTAATGTCTAATTTTGAGTATTGTATAGGCTGTTTTCGTATAGAATGTTGCTTTTAAACTCGCAGCCTGAATACTTCTTCTCCCATTTTTTACGTAAAAAACAACAAACTTTGAGAAAACAGCCATTGTATAAATCGATATTTTCTTTTGCTGATTTAGGCAAAGGCAAATTCATCAATTTAATCACCCTTCACATAAAGCTTGTTTATACTGTAAAGAAAACACGGAAAGAAAAGGAGGGATTTTTTACATTGAACGACTTATATAATATAGAAGACAAAACAGCTATCATAACAGGTGGGGGACGAGGATTAGGACAACAAATGGCCATTGCATTAGGAGAAGCAGGTGCAAACATTGTGATTTGCTCACGAAATATAGACAATTGTTTAAAAACAGTGGAATTATTAAAAGAGAAAGGGATTCAAGCATTAGCATTACCTTGTGATATCGCAAAGCAAGAAGATATTGATGCAGTTATTGAACGTACAATAGCCGAATATGGAAAGATTGATATTTTAATTAACAACAGTGGAACCTCATGGATGGCTCCTATTCTTGATTATCCAGAAGATAGATGGGATAAAGTAATAGACACCAACGTGAAAGGCACTTTTTTATTTTCACAATCTGCTGCAAAAAAAATGATCGAGCACCGGAGCGGAAAAATCATTAATATCTCCTCTGTTACTGCCTACTATGGCACACATCCTCATTTTTTGGATGCAGTTGCCTACAATACAAGCAAAGGTGCGATCATCACCTTAACAAAAGAATTAGCCGTAAAATTAGCACCATACAATATTCAAGTCAACGCTATTGCTCCTGGTTTTTTTCCAACAAAAATAACGACTGTTTTAGATAAACTTCAAAAACCGATTCTTGCCAAAATTCCTGCTAGCAGATTTGGATCACCAGAAGATTTAACAGGGATCACACTATTATTGGCAGGGCATGCTTCCGATTATATTACAGGACAAACGATTGCGGTCGATGGCGGATTATCCTCTATGCTTTAACAGCTAACAAGATCATAACGATATCAATAATTAACGTACAGAAAGGAAATGAAACGAATGGTACAAGTTACATTAGATGTATATCAGCTAATAAGAAAAGGTGGAAATTTGCTTCAATATCGGATAAATACTATCATAAAAAATAAATTAAACAATGAAAATCTGATTTTATTAGCAAATAATCGCAGTAAAGCATTAACGAAAAAAGTTATACAAGTTCAGAACCATGTGGAAAGATTAGCCTCTATTCTTCATCTTCCTACTAAAACAGACGTATCTAATGCTACTCAGCTTATTCTTCAATCAGAAGAGAAAATCGATAGTTTAGATGAACAACTTTATGAATTAACCACTATGCTACAAGAGATACAACAGCATGTAAAGACATTATCTACTACAGATAACCCTGAATTAACAAACATTTCCACAGATCTTTTAAAACAAAAAGAAGGAATTGAAGCTATTCAGCAGGACGTGTTAGACGTAAAAGAAAAAATCTCTGAACAAAAACAGCACTCCGAAGATAATAACGATAAGGTGCTGTAAATAATGGGGAAAAATCAACGTCGTTCCTACCTACACCCAACTGACTCCTTAGATTATGATGCTGGCCCAACTACCAGACATGCTGTTTGGAAAAAAAATAAAGCAACCTTATGGTATTATCCAGCACCAACGAAACGGTATAAAGAACCTGTTTACCTTGTTTATTCTTTAGCAAATAAACCATATATTTTAGATTTAGGCCCTTCTATCAGTTTCATTCAAGCACTTACTAATGCCGGATATGACGCATATTTAATCGATTTTGGCATACCTGCATTTGAGGATCGTTTTATTTCAATCGATGATTATATAGTAAAATATATTGATAAAGGGTATCAGCGTGCCCTTAGGCATGCTGGAGTAGATGAAATGAACATAATCGGATTCTGTTTAGGAGGAACATTAGCAGCAATTCACGCAGCATTTACAAAAGAGAAAATAAAAAATTTGATTTTAGCTGTTACACCAATTGATTTTCACTCCTTCCCTGATTATGATAAATGGCTTCTTGCATTACGAAATGGAGAAGTTGATATAAATGAGTTAACGGATAGAATCGGAATTGTTCCAGCCACTTTTATTAAATACGGAACAAAAATGATTGTTGCACCTATTACCTTTAGTCATTATTTATCTTTATTAAAACTACCGCCTGATCCAAAACATTTGTACAAGTGGACGCGTATGAATGAATGGACAAATGATCATATTCCTTTTACAGGGGAAGCAGGTAAAAAAATAATGAACGACTTTATTCGTGATAACAAAGTACTAAAAGGGGGACTGACCATTAACGGTGAAATCATTGATTTCAAAAACATTACATGCAACTTCCTTGGGTTTGCGACAAAAAATGATCCTTTAGTTCCCAGCAATTTATGTGAACCTATCGTAGATCTTATTTCAAGTGAAGATAAAACGTTTAAATTACTAGAAGCCGGACATATTTCCTTAGTTACAAAAGAAAAACTAATGGACTTTATGGATCTCTGGCTGGAAGAGCATTCTACACCTTTATAAACGGAAGCGCTTTGGTTAGCCCTAAAGTAAATTGTTCTCGTAACTAAACACGACATAAAAAGGTGAAAACCCTTGTTTGATGATGGGTTCTCACCTTTTTTTACAAGATAAGAAAGCATAAAATTTCGAACCTAGTTTAGTGTCTAGCTCCGGCGCCTAGCCCCTGTGAAAAATAACCTCTTGCCTCTAAAAGTAAAAAACACTTTTTGAGTCAAGAGAACATTTTTCTTCGGGGCTGAACAAGGCGCCTGCGCTTTTCTTATTAGCCCGAAAAAAGTTAAATATTCATATCCTATTACTTCTCGTCTATTTCAAATCTTTCTACCAGCAGCGCAAGGGTTCTTGTCATAGCACCGGTCGCTCCTATATCTCCTAGATCAGAATTCGATTTTGTAGTAGAAGTGCCGGCTATATCAAGATGTACCCAAGGAGTTCCTTCCGAAAATTCTCCAACAAAAGCACCACCCATAATCGCATGGCCTTCTCTTCCTGGAGAATTATTTAAATCCGCAATGATACTGCTTCTTATCTTTTTCTTATGGCTTTCAAAAATCGGCAGCCGCCAAATCGGTTCTCCTGCTTCGTAGGATGCCTCTAGTACTTGCTCAAAAAACGATTCATTATTCGTCATCGCACCAGTTGTTTCCATACCTAATGCGATGATGACGCCACCTGTTAATGTTGCTACATCAATTAAGTAATTCGCTCCATGATGTTTTGCATACGTAACAGCATCTGCTAAAACCAACCGACCTTCTGCATCTGTATTTAATACTTCAATGGTTTTCCCGCTCATAGATGTGATCACATCATCTGGTTTAAAAGCAGCACCGCTAATCATATTATCCGTTGATGGAATAACGGCCACTACATTTTGTTCTGGCTTTAATTCGCCGATAATTTCCATCGCGCCTAGAACGGCGGCTGCACCACCCATATCTGTTTTCATGCCAACGATGCCATCCTTTGTTTTAATCGAGTAGCCACCCGTATCAAAGGTTATTCCTTTGCCAACTAAGCCAATCACATCATGCCATTTTTCCTTCCCTTGATATTTCAGCACAATCATTTTTGGAGGCTCAACAGACCCTTGATTTACCGCCAACAAGGCACCCATACCGAGCTTTAACATATCCTCTTTTTCTAAAATTTCTACTTCAAAAGAATAAGTGGCGGCAAGTTTTTGTGCATATTCTGCTAAACAAGCTGCTGTTAGCATATTTCCTGGTAAATTAACTAAGTCACGAGCAGAATTTGTTCCTTTTCCATATACATAACCAACATGTAAAGCTGCTTCCAATTTTTGTTGATCTGCTTGACTGAAGACTGTAATTTTTTCAACCTTTTTCTCTGGTTCATTTGATTTTTGCTTATAGCCTGTAAATTCATATGTCGCTAATGCAAAAGCTTCGCTAAATGCATGGGAGGCATCTGATGCGTCTATTTTTTCTGTTACAAAAGAATCGATATAAATAGATGTTTCCATCCATTTTTCTTTTTTTATGTCTTTCCATGTCGCTCCAAAAATTTCTTTTAATACATCAAAAGTTAATTCTTTTTCTTTTCCTAATCCTACAAAAATAATTCGTTTTGCGCCTA
The DNA here is from genome assembly GCF_052318935.1 of Niallia sp. 01092. Classification (NCBI taxonomy): domain Bacteria; kingdom Bacillati; phylum Bacillota; class Bacilli; order Caryophanales; family Bacillaceae; genus Niallia; species Niallia sp. 01092. The sequence goes on from NZ_JBQRKO010000003.1 coordinate 47,857, forward strand.
TTTTTCCAAACGTATGTATTTTCGCAAGTCGTTTCTTCTTAGCTGAAATATCTCCGCTTTTCACTAAATTTGTAAGCTCTCCTTGAAAAACCTCATCCAGCTGCGCTAGTTTTCCTTCGAATTTAATTGTCTTGTCAAAGAGTCCAATAATAATGCTTTCTTGAGTACTAAAAATATCCCACTCCGCCTGATTAATAAACAAATAGATGACCTCCACCCTTTTTCTTCTTATTATACTGAAAAGATCATACTATTTAAAAAATAATGATTAGGTAAAGGCAGATTAGTACGTAAAACAAATCGTTATTGGTTATGTTATAATAATAGTAAATCTAACCCCCAGTTAGATCACATTTGTAAGGGTAGGAAATTACATACTTTTAATGTTGTGAACTAAGTTCCAATTATTTAGCGGAAAGATAATACAGTATAAACTACATAAACATGAGGTGATTTACTTGGAATTATTGTATAATTTTTCCTTGCTCGCAAGCTTAGCTGCGATATTCTTTGCTCAATTTGTTAAAGTGCCGATTACTTTTTTTATTACAAAAAAGATAGATTGGTCTTTACTTACGAGTACAGGGGGGATGCCAAGCTCTCATTCAGCAGCTGTTACCGCTTTAACTACAGGCGTCGCACTTGAATCTGGTGTCAATACTCCTCTATTTGCTGTAGCTGCTATATTTGCGGTTATCACCATGTTTGATGCAACCGGCGTTAGAAGACAGGCTGGTGAACAAGCGATTGTATTAAATCAATTAGTTTCTGATTTTAATAAATTTTTAACGGATGCAAAAGGATGGCAAAATAAGCCAGAACAACAAAAACGAAAAGAACTAAAAGAACTGCTTGGCCATAAACCAATTGAAGTATTTTTTGGAGGGTTAACTGGAATAGCCCTAACGCTTATTTTAGATATGATTTTTAAATAAAATAAAAGCGCCTTGGCGCTTTTATTTTATTTACTTTCTGCTTTTGTGTATTCTTGACGGAAAACTTGCATTGATTTTTTTTCATTTAAATTTTTTAGCGTTTCTTCTGTCAATGTTCCTTTTCCCATTTCAACTATGTATACGTCTATTGCTTTTTTACCCCAATTGTTGTATACATCATCAACCGTTTTATAATATAAATCTAGTTTATTACCATTTATTGCCGAACCTGTATCCGCTACCACACCAAATCCGTAATCAGGAATAAATAAAATCGTCCCGATTGGAAATACGTTTGGATCTGCAGCAATCGTACTATATAAATCTCTTTTTACCTTTACACCCGAAAAAGTAATGCCATACTGAGGATGATTAGGATTTTTTCCTGTGGACTCATATCCTGCCGTATACCCTGTTGCTACTACCCTCTTTTTTGGATAGGAAGACCAATCCCTGTTTTCTAATGACGGCTGTTCACCTTCTACTTCTTTACTAGATGAAATCTGTGTATTTTCAGTAAAAACTTGCTGTAATGTTTTTACAGCGACACCAATTGCTTTAAGTTTATGATCAAACTGCGATTCTTCACTTTCTAATTCACCTTGATTAACCTCTTGAGAATAGGAACTTGCTTTAACTCCTGAAATAGATTGGAATGTTGTTAATAATGCAGCAATAAAAAGCAGGACCATTCCTAATCTTTTTAAATATTTTTTACATAAATTCATTCTTTCACTCCTCTCAAAACTATTCATTTCCCATTTTCAAAGAAAATATTCATAAATAATTCAAAAGGAGTTCTAACACTTTCTAATAAATCCAATAAGAAAAGCGCAAGCCCGAAGAAAAATGTTCTCTTGACTCAAAAGTGTTTTTTACTTTTAGAGGCAAGAAGTTATCTTTCACAGGGGCTAGGCGCCAATGTCATCTAGCTATTTTTCAAAAAAGGAAAATTGACGTGCTTGATTATGATTATGCCTTACTTCTGAAGTGTTCGCAGGCATACGTTCGTGAATAACACTTAAATCTTTATTTTTTACTAAATGCCAACCATCACAATTGTCTCCCCATATGTAATGTTCTACGTTTTGTTTACTTATTTTCATTACAACCTCTCCTTGGTCTCTTTTGATTAATTTTAATCTTTGAGGATAGTTTTTCCAATAAAAAAGCTTGTTGAATTTTTTCTTAAACTATACTAATAGCTTTGCATTAAAGAGCGGGGGAGTGAAAAAGATTGACAATCCCGCATATTCCCATAAGATTAAATCCAAAGCACACCTTAAATTAATGGGGGATAAATAGAGAAGGGACTTCCGAACCGCCACACGAGCCATTTTGAGCGTCTGCGGGCGTTGCAAAATCATTATATTTATCCTCCGCTAACTGTCCGTTAATACAACAGAAAAGCGCTCCTGCTTATTAGAGAAACGCAATTCGTTTGCACCGTAAGCTTTAGGCAATCGGTGTACCATTTACAATAGGCTTATCTGCGCCTTTTTTCCGTTAAACATTCTTCTTCGGGTTTCATTTTTATCAGTTTCCACTTTCCATTCCTTGCTTTTCGAAATTGAGCAACTTCTACGTCTGTTCCATTCGTTAATGTAAAAAATATAATGCAATAATCTGCACCATCATTACCGTGAAAATAAATATTTTTAACATATCCATTCTTTGTAGTTGGGTATATTTTTTGAATCAACTTGCACCAATTACCATATTTCACTTCAACTACTGATTCCGCATCATGACTCCACCCATGATAAGGTGCGCAGAGAAAGTCCTTCCCAATCTGTTGCACATCTGAAATTCGATAACCTTCTTTTTCGTCAATAAGTTGGATAAATCCGTAATAATAACCAAAATACTCATTTCTTTTTTCCTTAAATCCCTCAATCGTTTCGATTTCATAAAAAAACCTTATTCCTTGTTTTATATCTGGCAATCTACAAAGCTTTATCAAACTCGTATGCCCCACACCAGCAAACGAATTTAAATAGTCTTCATAACTTAGTTTTCTTTGGTACTCCTTGGACAAAAAATTGTATGCAAGTGGAAATGGTATTCGTGCTTGACCAACCGAACCACAACTTCGTCCTCCCAAATTTTCTGCTTCACGTAAAATACTAAAATAGTTGAGAAGGGTATCTTCTGGAGTTTTTGTCAGTTCAATTGGCAATAAGATTTGGTCATGGGTTTTATCATAAAAAGGGGAGAAGGTCTCCCAAGTGTCGAATCTCAAATTTAAAGCGGACAAGCATGATGGACGAAAATATTTTTGATGATAAGCAGCTATGTCCTTTTGATTCCGTACAAACATATTCATCACCCCACGTTTAGTTTATGAGTAAACGTAGTATATTGCCTTTGAATTCAAAAATATGGAGGGGTAATGATTGCCTCTCTTTTTTTGTCTATATAGACTTGAATTCTCAATAAACCGCAAATGACTGAATGAAGTAAGCCACGATTCGAGACTTGGCTCACCTTTTTATTAGTCCATCATCTACATTTGGTATGCGGTATTGTATTAAATCAGCGGGAAGTGAAAGTATTATTTATTCTTCATAAAATCACAGATTTATTAATCCTTGTTCAGTTTTATAATCCTTTAATGTTCTCTCTCTTAATCCTTCCGCACTCTTTCCTGCCATGACTAGGCCTGTTGCCTGCTCCATTCTTAATTTTGGATACTCCTTTTGATTAGCCATTTTACCAACTGGTTTCTTCCTAACTCGCTTGTTTAAAGACATAAAAAATCCTTCTCAATAGTAATGTTTTTGACATTAACTAATCGAGAAGGCATGTAATCCACAACCCTAATTTGGCATATTTGGGATTGTTAATACACATTTTCAGACTTGCGTACACTCAAAAATACCTTGTAATCCATAATCCCTGCTATCACTCTTGATTTCCCTTAAACCATTAACACTCTTCAGGCGTACCAGCATTTGCAGCAGTACGGAACGAAGACCCACAACCGCATGATGCAATCGCATTTGGATTATCGATAGTAAAGCCGCCGCCCATCATTGATTGTTTATAATCAATTTTCGTGCCTTTTAAAATGGCTGAATCGTTTTGAGCCACGATCAATTGAATACCATGCTGTACTGATAACGCATCATTTTCTTCCTTTACAGCTGCAAATCCCATTCCATAAGACAAACCGCTGCATCCTCCACCATTAACAGCTACTCTTAAGTAGGTGGTTTCCTCTTCACTTTCTTTCATCATTTCCTTTATTTGAAGAGCCGCAGCTTCTGTCAGTATAACTATTTCTTCTGTCATTGTACTATTCCTCCCTTATAGTATGTGTTCAAAAAGGTAACAAATTAGAAGCAAGAAGGTCGAGGCGGCGTAGCTTTGAGCAACTGACTTCCACAGGATGTGGGGACTTCAACGTTGCTCACAGGACGTGAGCGTTTTTAGTTGAAGATCCTCTATTTAGATACGTGAGTAGCGGAAAAGCAAGCCAACGAAGAGATTCGACGCTTACCATTTGGTGCCTTTTTGAACATCCTATTATATTTCTTTACCTATAGTATATACTTCGAATAATAACTACTCAACCGAATCGAATTTGGAAAATATTTTTATCCTTTCCTCTATGAATAGTAGAAGCCATTTTTATCATTGCCGTTCCAACTTTTTTCATATATAGTTTATTTTTATAGGTATATACGCATAAAATATTGTATAATAAACATACAAATTAATGAACCATATTACCTAATACAGAAGGTGAAAATATGATCTCCATCGAGCCTCTTTATGATAAACAATGTACATGTCCATTGTGCAACACTTTCTTTACAACCAAAAAAGTTCGTACACGATTTGTCAAAATGACTAATTTAGATGCAGATTTTTTTCCAACATATGTGGACTATAACCCCCTTCTCTATTATATTAACGTTTGTCCGGATTGCGGATTTTCTTTTCATGATGAAACTTCTACCAATTTTTCTTTAAATGAGAAAATGATGCTAATTGAAAAAGTAAGTATTCGTTGGACACCACGTTCATTTGGAAACAAGCGTACGATAACAGATGCGATCATTGCTTATAAACTGGCAGCATATTGCTCTCTTTTAAGACAAGAAAAACATATCGTGACAGCAGGAATTTATCTTCGCTTAGCATGGATGTATCGTTTAATAAATGAAGCGGAACAGGAACAGCGTTTTATGAAGCTTGCTTTGCAGGAATATGAAGCTTCTTATATGTCAGGCGACTATATAGGGACAAAAGTTTCAGAATTAACAACACTGTATTTAATTGGCGAGTTATCGAGAAGAACGGATCAAATAAACCAAGCTACTAAATATTTTTCAAAAGTAATTGAAAAACAAAGCAAAACAATAGAGACCAACATTATTCGGTTAGCTAAAGAAGGATGGTATAAAATAAGAGAAGTTCAAAATATATAAAAAGAAGCAGTCAACAGAGCAAACAAGCACTATTTCTGCTTCTTTTTGTTATTTTACATGCATCACATTGGATTTTCTTCTAAAAACTGATACACATTCGCTACTAGCTGTTCGGAAGTTTCTGCCGTGACAACTTCTCCATTCACTAATGCATATAATGATTCTCCACACTGTCCGCATAAGCCTAAACAACCATAGTCCAAAACATCTAAATCCTCATCTTTTTCTAATATCTCTTTAGCATCTTCTGAACCAGAAGATAGGTTGCTTAGACAAAACTCTATAATTGGCTTAATCAAGTATTCTCACCTCAATACAACATATAGTATCTTGTTTTCTTTTAATTATCAAGAATAAAGAGCATCGTATTCATAATATACTGTTAAGAAAACAGTTTTTTGTCATTTAAACAAACATATAATTCGAAAAGAAAAAAGAATCATTTACAAAACTACTTCAATAGAGGGGAAATGATATGAAAAATCTTGTCATACTTGGAGGTGGCTATGGTGGGATGAAAATTCTTACGAGTATTATTCCTAACTTGCCATATAATGTACTAGTTACCCTTATCGATCGAACACCATATCATTTTTTAAAAACAGAATACTATGCTTTAGCCGCAGGAACTGTTTCCGATAAACATATCCGCATCCCATTCCCTAAACATCCACAAGTGAATTTTGTTAACAATGAAGTTGTTAAACTTGATTTAGATAAACATAAAATCTTTTTAAAAAACAAGGGATGCATGTATTATGATGATTTAATTATTGGACTCGGATGTGAGGATCATTATCATCATATACATGGAGCAGATACATATACACATAGTATTCAGAGTTTAGAAAAATCGCAAAAAACGTATTGTCACATAAATGAATTACAGTCCGGTTCGCGTGTTGCCATTATTGGAGCAGGTTTAAGCGGAGTCGAATTAGCCTCTGAATTACAAGAAAGTCGGTCTGATTTACTAATTACTCTGTTCGACAAAGGAAATACCATTTTACCCTCATATCCAATACGCATCAGCAACTATATTGAAAAATGGTTTGAATCACATAAGGTAGAAATTATTCGCAACAGCAATATTACTTCCATTGAAAAAAACATCGTATATAATCATGAAGAGGCAATTTTCTTTGATTGTATTGTATGGACAGCAGGTGTAAAACCAAATAAAGTAGTACAGGAATTACCTGTAAAAAAAGATAAAAAAGGGCGGATTCTATTAACAAAATATCATCATTTGCCAGAGAATGACCATATTTTTGTAGTGGGAGATTGTGCCAGTTTAAATAAACCGCCGAGTGCACAGCTTTCAGAAGGACAGGCTGAACAAATAGCCGCTGTTCTAACCGCTCGCTGGAAAGACAAAAAACTGCCCTATTATTTGCCGGAGATTCGGATAAAAGGAGTTTTAGGATCATTAGGAAAAAAACACGGGTTTGGACTTATTGCCAATAAACCTTTAACAGGAAGAGTTCCTCGTTTAATTAAATCAGGAGTACTTTGGAAAGATAAAACGAAAAAAAGACAATCCTTAAAATAAAGTCGTTTTGCCTTTACCCAGTATAAAGATTTTATATTTTTTTGAACTTAGAAGTGTGTCTAGCTTCAGAAGTGACTTGCTCGAGATGATAAGCCAATCTGTCACGGAGGTTTAAAACAACCTCAATGCTAGATTGGCTTATATTTGTTCACCGAATGCTTTGCCCCTTGTGGCTTACATTACATGCTTACGTATCCGTATTTTTCAAATTCAGCATAGATGTTTTTTAAGCGAGGATTTCCTTCCCCGACAATTTCTCCTTCAATGACAACAACAGGATAAAATAAATCTTCTTCGATTATTTTTTCACAAAATATTTTTTTCTCTTCATCTTGAGGTGGTTGGAAAATATCATAATAATTGATCGTAAATTTTTGATCAGGAAATTTACGGCCAATGGCAGCTTGCAGCCACTCATACGTATCTTTAGATGAAGGTAGATTTACACAACTTGCACAAATTTGTTCTGCTCCATATATACTTACTTCAATTTCTTTTTTCACCCTACTCCCCCCCTTTTCTGCTTTCATTTGCCAATAACGCCTAGCTTTCATAAAAGTATCCAATTATTGTTTGTCTTTTTTCGTACTTCTTGAATAGATTTTTTGCCTTATTGTGATTATAATAAATAATAGGAAAGGAGTCGATATGTATGGCTAATGTTGAAATAAAAGAACAAGTACAGGAAGTATTAGATAAATTACGCCCCTTCCTATTAAGAGATGGCGGAGACTGTGAATTAGTAGATGTTGAAGATGGTATCGTAAAATTACGTTTACTAGGTGCTTGCGGCAGCTGCCCAAGTTCTACGATCACTTTAAAAGCAGGTATTGAGCGTGCATTATTAGAAGAAGTACCTGGTATTATGGAAGTAGAACAAGTATTTTAATATGAATTCTATCTAAATAAAGAAGGTACCTAAATAATTTTTAGGTACCTTCTTTATTTTATTTTTTTATTTTAGACAGAACATTCTTTGCAACATCACTGCCACTTAAATCAACTTGTAAAGGCAAATATTCCATGTTTGGAAGAAGTGCTTTTAAGCCATTTATCACAGCAGGGGTTTGTCCTTTTTTTATAAAACATAGTACTGTAGGACCTGCCCCGCTTAATGCTACCCCATATGCACCGAATGTAAGTGCATGGTCTTCAATTACTTGCAGATGTGGAACAAGACGCTTACGGTATGGTTGATGATATTTGTCTTTTGCCATCATTTTACCCGCAAGTTCATTGTTGCCTGATAAAAGTGCTGCTACTAATAAATTAGACACGGCTCCGGCTGCAACAGCTTCAGAAAAAGACATTTCATTTGGCAAAACGCCTCTTGAAGACTTTGTAAGCAATTCTTCTTTAGGGACAACTGCAAGCAGCTCCAAATCAACAGAATGAATCACTTCCACGTCTACTTCATCCTCTAATTGACAACCAACTATTAAGCCGCCGAATACACTTGCACCTACATTATCCGGATGCCCTTCCATCATAGATGCTATACGAAATTTTTCTTTTTTCGAAAGCTTTAATTCACATAGGCTATCAGCCAACTCAATGCCAGCGACAATCGCAGAAGCACTAGAGCCTAATCCTCTTGCTAAAGGAATATCACTTGACACTTTTATTTTGCAAGGCGGCAGCTCTTTATTATATTTTGCTGCAACAGCAGCAGCTGTTTGTACGATAAAATTCGTTTCATCCTTTGGAAATTGTTCAAGCTCTTCTGATAAAGAAATAACTTCCCATTTGTCTGCAGGCGAAACTTCCAGTGTTAAGTACAAATTAAGAGCTAGTCCAATACTATCAAAGCCGGGCCCTAAATTAGCAGAACTTGCAGGCACCTTTATTTGTAGCATTTCACCTTCACTCATATTTGAACTACTCCCTTAATATGTTCTGCAACAGCTTTTTCATCATTAGGAAGAAGTACTGGTTTAATCGGACTAACATCAATAGCAGTATTTGGATCTTTTAATCCATTTCCTGTTAAGATGGCAACAACTTTGCTCCCTTTTGCAATTTTTCCGCTTTGGATATGTTTATATAAACCAGCAATTGATGCACATGATCCTGGTTCTGCAAATACACCTTCTGTTGCCGCTATTTTGCGATATGCTGCTACAATTTCTTCATCTGTTACTTCATCGATAATACCGTTTGATTCTTCTTGTGCTTGTACAGCTAATTTCCAGCTTGCTGGATTCCCAATGCGAATAGCTGTAGCAATCGTTTCTGGATTTTCAAATACTCTGTTATGCACGATAGCTGCTGCACCAGCTGCTTCAAATCCATGAATTTTCGGAAGACCAGTCTGCTTTACTTCATGATATTCCTTAAATCCTTTCCAATACGCACTAATATTTCCTGCGTTTCCTACTGGAATTGCTAAAACATCTGGCGCACTGCCAAGTTGGTCGCAAATTTCAAAAGCACCTGTTTTTTGTCCTTCTAAACGGTAAGGGTTAACTGAGTTTACAAGAGCAACAGGCTCTGTTTCACTAATTTTACGTACCATTTGCAGCGCTTGATCAAAGTTTCCTTCGATAGAAATAATTTCAGCTCCATACATAACTGCCTGCGCTAATTTTCCCATCGCAATTTTGCCTTCTGGAATTACCACAATACAGCGCATGCCAGCACGAGTTGCATATGCCGCCGCTGCTGCAGAAGTATTCCCTGTTGATGCACATATAACAGTAGAATTTCCTTCTTCTTTTGCTTTCGCTACTGCCATTACCATGCCTCTGTCTTTAAAAGATCCTGTAGGGTTCGTACCTTCAGTTTTTACGTAAAGTTCTACTCCCCACTCTTCTGATAATTTATCTAATTTAATTAAAGGAGTATTTCCTTCGTTTAACGTTAGCATAGGTGTTGAATCATTAATTGGTAAAAATTCTTTATATTCTTCTAATAGGCCTTTCCATCTCATTACTTTGTTCCTCCCTCTACACGATACGAGCTTTTTACTGTTCGAACAGATTTTAAGTCTCTTAATTGAAGTAAAATATTTTCATAGTTAAATAATGATGCATTATGTGTTACAAGTACAATTTCTGCTAAGCCTCTTTCTTTAACAGGCAATTGTAAAATTTTCTCAAAACTTACACCATGTTGTGAGAAAATAGAGGTGATTTCTGCAAATACGCCCACTTCATCTTCTACTTGCAAGCGAAGGAAATATTTCGAAAATATTTCTTTATCACTTTTTAATTTTTTCTTATATTGTGGCGCTACAGCAACTTTTCCATTCACACCAAGTCTCATGTTTTTCAAAACATTTACTAAATCTGAAACGACAGCAGTTGCTGTTGGCAAGCTACCTGCACCCGGTCCGTAAAACATCGTCTCTCCGACTGCTTCTCCATAAACATACACTGCGTTAAATTCATCATTAACAGCTGCTAGAGGATGGCTGTCAATTAACAATGTTGGCTGCACACTTACTTCTACTTTTCCTTCATGACGCTGTGCCACCCCGATAAGTTTCATCGTATAACCGAGTTGTTTTCCATATTGAATATCTTCTTCAGTCACTTGCGAAATTCCTTCTACTTTTACATCATCTAAGCTAATATTCATAGAAAAACCTAGTGTGGCAAGAATCGTCATTTTTCGAGCAGCATCTAGCCCTTCCACATCTGATGTTGGATCGCTTTCCGCATATCCAAGTTCTTGTGCTTCTTTTAGAACCTCATCGTACGCTCTACCCTGCTTGCTCATTTTCGTTAAAATAAAGTTTGTTGTTCCGTTTACGATTCCCATCAATTTAACAATGCGATCAGATGCTAATCCATCTACAAGCCCTCTAATAATAGGAATGCCTCCTGCTACACTCGCCTCATAAAAAAGATCGCAGTTATTTTTGCTTGCTTCCTGCAATAACTTTGCGCCGTATACTGCCATTAAATCTTTATTTGCTGTTACAACATGCTTTTTATTATTTAATGCCTTTAATAAGCATTCTTTTGTTTCTTCTACACCGCCCATTACCTCGATAATTACATCTATATCAGGATCGTTTATAATTTCATCTGGATCCGTTGTTAACATTTCTTGAGAAATCTCTCTTTCTTTATTTACATTTTTAACAAGGATTTTTTTTACTTTTACAGGGCAGCCAACTTGGTGCATAATTTTGTCTTGGTGATTTTCAATAATTTTTACAACACCTGAGCCAACTGTTCCTAGTCCAAGCAATCCAATTGAGATTGTTTCCATCTGCTTTCCTCCTAAAGATGTTCGCTATAAATGAACAACTGTCTACCTATAGTAGACATTATAGTGTTAGTTCCCTTCTTTTACAAGAGGTGTTTTATATATTCTTTGCAAATCTTTTTACATAAGCTTTTTTTTTCATAAAAAAGACAATTCTTCAAAAAGTTTTACGTTTTCCGCAAACTTACGTAAGAAAACTTCACATCATTTTTTATTTCATTCAATCATATGTAACACAAAAGATACTTTTCTAATTTGCCAGCCAATCTACTGTTGGGATTTTCATTTTCTTCACAGGCACTTCTACATTTTCGAAAAATTGACGTAAAAATTGTTCTGCATCCTTTGATTGACTTAAATACTTTTTCATACGATCTTCTAAAAATAAGCGATCTGCTTCATGAGAGGAAGAATAATAGCTCTCAATACATTCTACATAATGAATAGGAAATAACAATCTAGAATAAACCAATCTCCATGAAAAGGAACTTAATGGCATCACCGTTTGATAATCAGCAAAAAATTTTTTCACATCCCGATGATATGTTTTTATATTTCGGAAATATCTTTCGCGTGACCACTCTGCAAGATCTCTTCCACAATGATCAAAAACCCAGTCGAACGGATTTTTCATATAATAATTGCCCATCCATGTTTCTTTTAAAAATCGATTATGACAAATAGTTCCACTATCAACCGAACCTGGTTCATCATCTAATTCTGTATCCACCAAATACTGAATTGCATTTTCTGCCAATCCTAAATAATAGGGAAAAGATTCAAGAAACATCCGATCAAATTCACTTTCAAGTTGTTTATACAACATACCGTTCCAAAACGATTCTATTTGATCCAGACGCTTTTCCCATAATCCTTTCCATTGTCCAATGCGACTTATCTTTTCAACATTAAATGGAACGGTTCTACCTCTATAATGAAATTTCCCAAGTTTTCGTCCAAGTTGTTTAGATGTAAAACTGCTTACATTATCATGATGTATAACACAAAAGGCTTGTTCTTCTACCTCAACTTTTGTCTCTCCATCCTTCGATTGCAAAAATCTCCCTACTTGGTGATCACCCCGACTCACTAAATGTTCGGTTATTTGCTCTAATTCCGTTAATTCTTCCTGTTCCTTTTGAGCGATTGGCACTAAGGTATACAATTTTCCATTATTCATACATGCCTCATAATTGCCAATTCTCGTTTCTTCCTCTACTTCAATTCCATATTTGCTTGATAAAATATGTCGAATCATTTTCTCCCTCCTAATTGATTCAGCTAATTAAGTATATGTTGAGCTTAAAAAAACTTGTTTTTTTCTTTAAATGATAAGAAAGTTAAAGTTTTCTGAAGTCTGACGGGTGTCTAGCTCCAGCGCCCTATCGACTTCAAAGCTTCCCTCACCTCATCTACGATAAGTCAACATCGAGTCGCTACGCTCTTCGTGTTTCCTTATCTCACTCGATTCAGTCCAGCTTTTTCCGTCGATAAGCAAGGGCGCTTCCGCTTTTCTTATTAGGAGAAGCTAAAAATAGCACTTATTATTTTTATGCATAAAATATTAAGCACTATGTATATATGGTGTTTAGAGGATGTTTCAAAAAGTTACCCCATGGTTACCCTTTTGAATACACACTTACAATAGAAGAAAAGGTGAAGTGAATGTCATTAAAAAATATAACAGAACAAACGGCAAGAAATTGGTTAAACGAAAGAGGTGTGCTTGTTCAGGATATCGCTGATCTTGTTTACATCTTGCAAGAAAAATATCATCAAAATTTAAAAATGTCCGATTGTATAGAAAATGTGGAGCGCGTACTATCAAAAAGGGAGGTACAGAATGCCATAATAACGGGAATTCAATTAGATAAACTAGCTGAAAAAAAAATGCTCGAAGCCCCGCTGCAATCCATTGTGGAAAGCGATGAAAGCTTGTATGGAGTGGATGAGGTATTAGCATTTTCAATCGTTAATGTATATGGTTCCATCGGCTTTACTAATTATGGATATGTCGATAAATTAAAGCCTGGTATATTAAAAAAACTAAACGATAAATCTTCTGGAAAATGTCATACTTTTTTAGATGATATTGTTGGCGCCATCGCAGCGGCTGCTTCTAGCAGGCTTGCACATCGGGCACGAGGGAAAGAGTAAGCTATTTGCCCCCGTTAGAGTATAGGGGTAATCTACAAATATTATGTGTATGATGATATTTGTAGATTACCCCACTATAAGGAAAAAACGCTTATTTTATTAACTCCCACTCACTTAAGCTATCTACAGTAAAGGTAGGCTTTTGCTCAATTGCTACTAGGTGTTCTTTTGTTGTTACGCCAGTATGTACTAATATAGTATCAATATTAGCCTGAATTCCTGCCAATATGTCCGTGTGGTAGTTGTCGCCAACCATTGCCACTTCTTCTTTTGCCACCCCTAAAATACTAATTGCCTGATCGACAATAATAGATTCTGGTTTCCCAATTACAAGTGGTTCTGTTTGAGTAGAGACAGTGATAACGGAAGACAATGCACCATTTCCTGGCAACAATCCTCTTTCTGTCGGCAAAGCAGTATCTCCATTTGTAATAATATAAGAGGCACCTTGACGCACTGCTAAACAGGCAAGCGTTAATTTTTCATAATTTATTTGTTGATCCATACCGACTACTACATAGTCCACTTTGTCTACTTCATCAGATAAAACAAGTTTTTGATCCTTTAAAGCATTTTTTAATCCATCTTCTCCAATCATAAATACGTTTGCTTGCGCTTTTTCTGAACTAATATATTTGGCGGCAGCCATCGCCGAGGTAAACACATCTTCTTTTTTCGCTGGGATTTGAAAGTCTCTTAGCTTGCGTGCAACTTGCTCCGAGGTTTTTGTGGAATTATTCGTTACATATAAATAAGGAATATTTTCTGCTATTAGCCTTTTTACAAACTCAGCAGCTTCTTGAATGACTTCTGTTCCTCTGTACATGGTGCCATCTAGATCAATTAAATACCCTTTATACTTTTTCATGCTAGTAACTCCTCCTATTTATAAAGCTTGCAGGTTATTACTTAAACTAGTTGGTCTCGCATAAAAATATCCTTGTGCAAGATCTACTTTATTGCGTGAAAGAACAGAAGCCTCCTCAGCACTTTCAATTCCTTCTGCAACTACAATACTGCCTACTTCTTTTGCTATTAATAAAAGCCCCTTTAACATAGACTCTTTTACAGAGTTTTTATCAATATCTTGAATAACAGAACGATCAATCTTAATAATATCCGGCATGATTTCACTAATGGAATTTAAGCTCGCATATCCTGCCCCAGTATCATCTACAGCGATGCGAAACCCTAATGTTCGGAGAATTTTTAAATTGTAAATAAAATATTCTAATCCTTCAAAAGAATCTCTTTCTGTCACTTCTATAATCAATTTATTAGATGCAATATCTTTATATTTTTTCATTAATCCTTTTAAATCTTTTACAAAACACGGATTACCAATAGTCAATGGTGTAAAATTGATAAATATATCTTGCTGCCATTTCGTTCGTTTTATTTGCTCTAACGTCTTTTCTAAAACAATCATTTCTAAGTCATATAAAAATTTCGTTTGCCTGGCAAATGAAAATAAATTCAATGGACTTTCTAATGGAGTTCCTATAGGACCTCTAGTCAGCATCTCACAAGCTCGTACCTCATTTGTTTCTACATCCAAAATGGGCTGAGCTAATAAACGTATATCTTTCTTTTCTACAATATTACTTAATGCATAGACCATTTTGTTGAATTCGGATTCTTTTTGTTTCATTGCCATTATTACCGCTTGTTGGTGAGCTTGATAAATGGATTCTTGGATGGAGATGTATTTTTTCTCCAAAAACATAAAGCCTGTATTAAAGATTAACTGCACATCTGCTCCTTTATCGCTCATATATACTTGCACATTATGTAAAATTGATTTGATGGTGGCTTCAATTTCAGCAACACAGTCCAATGTACGGTCCATACGTACAAACAAAGTAACACTATTTTGATCATAATCATGTATGGAAAGGATATTTTCTGCATGCTGTCTTGTTTTTACGGCATTTAAAAAGGCAATTTTTAAGGTTTTTATATATTGTTGATAGGGACTAGGTTCTAATTGCTGATGAATTTCATGAATATTTTCAATATGATAAACAATAACAGCCACTTCATATCCATTTTTAAAAGCCTTACTTACCCCTTGTTTTATTGGATCTCTTAAAACAAATTTTGGCGGGTAATACTTTAGAGAAGCTGTGGAAAAAAACACTTTTCCCCAATCCGTTAATGTTGTTGTTTTTTTAATATAATAATTCACCATAACTCCATTCCCCTCAGCAAGCCAAAATCACGATAAGGTTGATATTTTTCATGTGTAACTTCATCCTGTTGTCTTCCTTTCAAGCTGTCGACAATCGTTCGCTACGTTCCTTCACTTGCTGAAGCAGCACCATTACCCTTTTATGGAAAATTATCCTCTCGCAATGTTGCCTGCTCCAATAGACAAACGTTTAGATCAGCTTTTTTTGACTTTTTTTACAACAAAATAAGCACAACCAAAATTACAATATTCGTATAAATATTCCGTAAGTGTGCTTATTTTAGTATCAAAGCTCGACTTTTGATTTTGATCTTCAAAAAAACCTCTAAGCCGTAATTGACCATAACCCCAATCTCCTACTATATAGTCATATTTCGTTAAGATGTCGCTGTATCTATTTTTAAAAGCTTCTTCATTAAAACCAGCTTTTCTTTCTTCAACAAGCTCATAACAAAAATTATTGATGCAAACCAAATAAACCACCTCCCAATTGTATAAATATGTATATTTTATGTATTCTTTACTTATGGATGTTTTTGTATAGATTGTTGCTTTTATACGCGCAGCCTGCATACACTCCGCTTTCCGCGGGCGAGCGTCGAGCCTCCTCGTCGCATACGCTCCTGTGGGATCTCGTCTTACTCGCATTCCCACAGGAGTCTACGTGTATGCAAGCTGCTAAGAAACGTTTTTACAAATGTTTTATGTAAAAACAACAAACTTTAAGAAAACAGCCTTACTTATAGAGGATGTTCAAAAGGCTCCAAATTAAAGCTTCTAATTAGTTCACTTTTGAACATGAATTTATGTGAAAACAAACTTCCTTTACGATTCTATTCCTTTTCATTATAACCTGTTAAAGCCTGTTTACATAGATATGATTATGGTAAAACATTGATTTATTCTCCATTTTCAACAGATTGTCTAAAGATTGTAAATTTTTTATTCCCTATTGAAAAAAATTGGAGAAATAGCACCAGCTACTTCTCCATCATTTATGCTTCCTTTGCCTGTTTTTCGCTCATTTGATTTTTTTTCGCTGCATCTACTTGTTCATCTGCATGATAAGAAGATCGTACCAATGGTCCCGCCTCACAGTGGCTGAATCCTTTGCTTAAAGCTATTTCTTTTAACTCTTTAAATTCATCTGGATGATAATACTTTTGAACCTTTAAATGTTTTTTAGTTGGTTGTAAGTATTGTCCAATGGTCATAATATCCACATTATTTTTTCTTAAATCATCCATTGTTGCAATAATTTCTTCTTTTGTTTCCCCTAAACCAATCATTAAACTGGATTTCGTAGGAATAGAAGGATACATTTCTTTTGCTCTTCTTAAAAATTCTAATGATCTGTCGTATTTTGCTCTAGCGCGAACTCTTGGCGTTAATCGTTCTACGGTTTCGATATTATGGTTAAGAATATCTGGTTTCGCATCCATTAACGTCCGTAAATTTTCTTCGATTCCACCCATGTCTGAAGGCAATACTTCGATACTTGTAAATGGACTTTTTCTGCGAATTGCTCGAACTGTCTCTGCAAAAACAGCCGCACCGCCATCTTTTAAATCATCTCTTGCAACTGCTGTAATAACGGCATGCTTTAAGTTCATGCTAAATACTGAATCAGCTACTCGTTCTGGTTCTTGCCAGTCAAGTTCTGTCGGTAATCCTGTTTTTACTGCACAGAATCGGCATGCTCTAGTACATATATCTCCAAGTATCATAAAAGTCGCCGTTCTTCTTACAGCCCAGCATTCATGAATATTAGGACATCTTGCTTCTTCACATACTGTATGAAGCTTTTTTTCCTTCATCATTTTTTTTAAACCTGTATAGTTTTCATTTGTATTCAATTTTATTTTTAACCATTCAGGTTTACGTATGTATTCCTGTTTTTTATCTGACATACAAAATCATCTCCTAGCTCAAATTAAAAATCAACCACTATACTATAACACAATAATAATTTAGAACATGTATAATATACAAAGGATTATAATCTATACTCTTCTTTTGTCACTTTAACATAATGAACTGTTTGCTACAAGTTGAAGACTTTTCTAAAAACAAGAATTTATAACTGTCTAGCTTCAGGACTGTTCAAGTAGCTTGCGCTTTTCTTTGTCTAGCTCCAGCGACTAGCCCTTATGAAAAATAACCAATTGCCTCTAAAAGTAAGGGTGTTTTCTCAAATTTGTTATTTTTTATGTAAAAAATGGGAGAAGAAGTCCTCAGCAGACTGAATACACGTAGACTCCTGTGGGAATGCGAGAAAGACGAGACCCCACAGGAGCGTACGCGACGAGGAGGCTCGACGCTCGCCCACGGAAAGCGAAGTGTATTCAGTCTGCGCGTTTAAAAGCAACACTCTATACGAAAACAACCAAAAGTAAAGAGCATTTTTTGAAGCAAATGAACATTTTTCTCAGGACTGATCAAGTTGCTTCCGCTTTTCTTATTGTCTAGCTCCAGCGCCTAGCCCCTGTGAAAAATAACCTCTTGTCTCTAAAAGTAAAATACACTTTTTGAGACAAGGGAACATTTTTCTTCGGGGCTGTTCAAGTCGCTTCCGCTTTTCTTATTTACCATTTATTGATACTAATGAATCATCCTTTTTTTCACAAAATAAGCATACCAAGGCTTTAGAAGGGATGGTTTCATTTGCGTAGAATTATTGTATTTGCATTGTTATTTGTATTAACTGCAACAAATATACGTGCGTTTGCAGCAGAAAATACCGAAGAAAATATCTATAAAAAGAGAATGGAATTATATAAAAAAATAGAGGGAGTTTCTCAACTTCCATGGTACTATATTGCAGCTGTTGATCAATATGAAAGAAATATTCGTTTTGCGAGAAGAGACCTTCCAAAAGCAGAAGGATTAACGGGAATTTATTTTTCTAAAGAAAAATGGGCAGGACTTATTAATCCTAATGTGGAGGATACTAATCCGATTACAATTGAGCTTTTTGGTGGGTATGGGTTAGATGGCGATGGGGATGGCAAAGCAGAGTACAAAAATGATGAAGATGTACTTTACGCATTTACTCATTATATTCTTCAATATGGAGTAGACGAGGAAAATTTTAAAATCGGTCTCTGGGATTACTATAAACGAGATAAAACGGTAAGTATTATTATGGGAAAAGCAGCTATTTATAAACATTTTGGCAGATTGAGCCTTGATGCTCATGCCTTCCCACTTCCTTTAAGAAGTGACTATAGTTATCGCAGTACATGGGGAGATGCTAGAGGATGGGGTGGAAGACGAATACATGAAGGAACCGATATCTTTGCCGGCTACAGTGTTCCAGTAAGAGCAACTTCTTATGGAATTATAGAAATGAAAGGCTGGAATAGATATGGGGGATGGCGTATTGGGATCCGTGATATCAATAATAATTACCACTACTTTGCCCATTTAAGCGGCTTTTCAAAAGATTTAAAAGTCGGCAAAATTGTCGAGCCTGGCATGTTAATTGGTGGTGTAGGAAGTTCAGGATATGGCCCCCCTGGAACATCTGGAAAATTCCCTCCCCATTTGCATTACGGAATGTATAAAGATAATGGATACACGGAATGGTCTTTTGATCCTTATGCTCATTTAAAGCTTTGGGAACGGCAAGAAAGGCTAAAATCACGGAAATAAAGGAAAAAAGCGGTATAGGTTTTTGAAGGACAAAATCAAGGGGAAATATCTAAGGTTTGTCCTTGATTCAGCTTATGAAGGACAAAACCTAGGGAAAAGTTCCAAGATTTGTCCTTGATTCGGCTTATGAAGGACAAAACCTAAGGAAAAGTTCCAAGATTTGTCCTTGATTCAGCTTATGAAGGACAAAACCTAAGGAAAAGTTCCAAGATTTGTCCTTGATTCAGCTTATGAAGGACAAAACCTAAGAAAAGTTCCAAGATTTGTCCTTGATTCAGCTTATGAAGGACAAAACCTAAGAAAAGTTCCAAGATTTGTCCTTGATACGTTTTTATTCCTTATTTTTCCCCTTTATCTTTCGGCAACTCCACAGATGGAACGGATCCATTTTGACTTCCATTATAAAATTGGGGTACATCTCCTTCAAATCCAGCCATTGCAATTAAAATATCTTGTTTTACTGTTGTTACTTCGGTAGCAAAAGGAATGATAATTTGAATATCTACTGTTAATTCTACATAAGCCTTTACCACCACATAATTAATCCCTACATTTTCCATTTTTGTTTTTAAATCCGATTTCACACTTCCAACAATATTAAATTTAACAGGAACCTCAGGACCAATATTGCCTAATAAGGCATTATTAGTCGCCTGACCAACTGGTATACTGTAGACGATTCCTTCTTGTTTCGCTGTTTTTTCTTTATCTAACTGTACATCTGTAAGCAGCGCAGCTTCAGAAATATTCCCTTTTTCCATTTCCATAATATTTTGCTGTACAATATTAACAATTTTTTGTTGTTTTTTCACCATTTGATCGGTATTAAAAACAAAATTATTTCCCTTTATGCTTAAGTTGTCACTTTCTTCTATTTTTTCATCTTTTAATGCATCGTTAATCACTAATGATGCTAGCTTCTTTGTTTGTGATTCTGCATATTGAATCAATGTTGGCTTTAAACCTTTATTAATCAACCAGATACTAAAAAAAGTAGAGAAAATAAAAAATACAGCAGTGATCAGAACTACTTGTTGAAATGACAATGAACCTTTTCGAGGTATCATTCGACGAAAATAAAATTTCCGCAAACTCTTCCCCTCCCTTTAATGCATATATATGCGTAATAAAGGACAGGTAGAAGCTTTTATTTATCCCGAAAAAGTCCGAGCTTATGTCGCCATTTCCTACTGAAGAACCTCCCAACTATGAAGGAAGGCACACTTTATGTACTAGTTAGATAGTCGATTCACAACCTGTTATTATCACGGATAAACTTTCTTTTAAATCTATTTCATACGGTGTAACTTCTTCGCCATTTTTCTCCAGCACACGAACAACTGGCCTTTCATTTAAGCCTTTATTTTGTCTGCATACTACACCCTTTTCCCCGCTGCTTAAAGAAACACCGAGTCCATTTGGATATAATATAATTGCTCTTCGAAACGCTTCGACAATTTTCGTATCATACAGCCTATTTATCCCACTATATAATATTTCCAGTGCCTCATGAGGCAGCATTGCCTGTCTATACACACGATTCGAAGTAATCGCGTCAAAAACATCTGCAACAGCTAATATCTTTCCAAACAAATGAATTTCATCACCTTTTATGCCACGGGGATAACCAGTGCCGTTAACCCTTTCATGATGCTGAAAAGCACAATGCGCAGCTAAAAGAGGCATATTTGGGACATCTTTTAACATTAGATAACCGGTTTCTGCATGGCTTTTTATTGTTTCAAATTCTTGTTCTGTTAATTTCCCAGGTTTTAAAAGGATATCTAATGGAATATTAATTTTCCCTACATCATGCAAAATTGCCCCTAGGCCTAGCACTTCTAATTGTTTCGATGATAATTTCAACTCTATTCCTACTGCTAATGCATAAACAGTAACATTTAAACTATGAGAAAAAATATAATCATCATATAAAAACACATCTGACATCATCGAAAACAATTCTTGATGATCACGAAGTTCTTCAAGTACTCTTGATATAAGTTCTTTAAAGTTTGGTGTAGCTTTTTCCATCATAATAAATCTTGATTTACTGGCTTTATTTTTTATGTCTGTAAAGTTTTTTTCAATTGTTTGCATGGCTTCTTTTTTTAAATCATCCGATATACAAGGTACGGGATAAATATCATCGGTTCTGGGATCTTCAATATATAAATAAGAAATTCCTAATTCCATTAATCGTTTAATCATTTTATTATCAAGCTTTATGCCACTGTTAATTAAAATTTTGCCTCTTTCATTATAAATTGGCTTTGCTAATATTACTCCGTCAACAATATTTTTCGTTCCGACTAATCTCATCAAATAACTCCCATTTCCATTTAAATATAGGTATATTATATCTTAAATGAATACTCCCCCGCCAAGCAAGCTTTGAGGAAGGGGTTTCTAATGTATTGAACCCAAGAAGGGAGCGATTAACACTAGTGGAGCTGACACATTGGCGAACTATTTACGCCCAGCCCCTCTATCCCATTGGTCACGCCTTTGGGACTTCTTTTTTTATGAAACGATTAATGTTCGTGGATTCATAAAGCATACCGTATCCACTTTAAATTCTTTTTCACCAAGCAATCCTAAGCTTGCTTTTTTCATAATATTCGCTGCACCGTTTACATCCGCATTCAGAAGAATTTTTTTCTTGGTTCTATACAATCCACGCTTTATTCGCTTACCGGAAAAGGAGTATTTCTTTCCTTTTTCGTAAGTCGGAATTTCATCTCCGTCTAGAAAACTAGCTTTTGATGTATAGGATTCTTCCGTAACTATCACTTTTATTCCATATTCCGCAGCCTTATATGTAATCATATTAATTAGCATACTGTGAGGAATATGAACAAACGATTGATTGTTACTTTTACCGATGTTTATCTCTTGTTTCCAGTCTTTATTTTGTCCAATAAAGATAGTGGAAACATTTTCTTCTACAGCAGCTTTCACAATATGATAACTTGCTTTATGAAAGACATCCTTTAATTTAAGATTTCTTTTCTGATGTAGTTTTTCCAATCTTTTGGATGTAAAAGGACCTTCATTTGTTTTCTTACCTTGTCTCAAGATACCAAGGTAATTAGATTTCATTTTGTTGTAGTATTGATTGATGGATTTCACCTGTTTGCCCTTAACTAAAAGAGGTCTTTGACCTGTATTCGTCACGATGGTTGCAAGATTGTAAATTCCAATATCAATCGACATATATTTACCGTTTGGTTTTAATTCATCTATCGAATGAGGTACATCAACAACCAATTCCACGACATATTGACCGTATTTCGGAATGACTCGAACTTGTTTTAATTTTCCTTTGGAATAACCCAACTTGCCAATATTTAATTTTTCTTTGGTCTTTGGAAATTTTAAAAACTTATTTTGTTTAATGACACAATCTTGATTGGTAAATAAGACTTCTTTTTCCGAACACCGGCTGTATCGAGGGATTCTCGGTCTTCCTTTGAATTTTGATGGATTCTTCTTATACTCTTTCAAACTAGCAAAAAAAGACTTCCAATTCTGAAAGACATTTTTCATAATCCCTTGGCTTGATTGGACAGGAAGAGAACGATAGTCTGGTTGAGAAACAATTTTAAAAAAAGAATCCAGAAAATGATAATCCACATACGGATTTTCTTTCGTGAACTCTTCAAATAGATTACATTTTATTTTCTTTCGCTTTTCTTTTGGCTTTGTTTCTTCTTTAGCAGCCTTCTTTTCGAAAGCTTCCTTTTGAACATCATTCATTTTACCGATATTCTTTTCAATTAACTTTAACACTTCTTTTTGAAGCGGTTGCAATTCTTTATTTTGAGTTAAACTTGTATACACTTGTCGATAATAAAAGTTAGTCGTGTTGTACATATTTTTTGCATTC
Source organism: Niallia sp. 01092 (assembly GCF_052318935.1). NCBI lineage: Bacteria > Bacillati > Bacillota > Bacilli > Caryophanales > Bacillaceae > Niallia > Niallia sp. 01092. The sequence continues at coordinate 70,886 of NZ_JBQRKO010000003.1, forward strand.
ATACAAGAACTTTTAAAATAAGAATACATACGATGTCCTTTTTTAATCCAAATTTGATGTGTTTTGTATTGTTTTTCTTTTTCCTCCTTCATATTTTCCACCTCCTCGAACTTATGTTTGTAAGTATATTTTAACATTTGTTTTGAAGAAGGGGTACTCTTGGCAAATATGATAGACGCTGTTTTCGTATAGAATATTGCTTTTACACCGCAGCCTGAATACACTTCGTCCGTTTAGCGAGCGTCGAGCCTCCTCATCGCATACGCTCCTGTGGGGTCTACCTCAATGTCATCAAGCTAATCTTCAAAAAAAAGGAAAATAAGTAACTGAATAGGAAGTAAGGGTTTCCGTTCTGTTCTCCGAGGCTTACCGCTCGCTTTCCACGGGGCGAGCGCCGAGCCTCCTCGTCGCTTTGCTCCTGTGGGGTCTCGTCTTTCTCGCTAATCCCGTAGGAGTCGAGCGGACGCCTCTCCAAACAAATTAGGTATTTCTTTTACATAAAGGGTATCTAATTCCATGATATTTCACAGTTTGAAATTTATGGAATCTTAAGTTGATGACATTGGGGTCTACCTGTATTCCGTCTACTGAGCACTTCTTCCATTTTTCATGTAAAAAACAACAAACTTTGAGAAAACAGTCTTTAAAAATGAACACCAATAATCTTTTAGGTTAGCCATTAAAAAACCTATTAAAACACAAAAAACCAGATTAGGAAATATATTATCCACCATCTGGTTTTCATCTTTATGCAATCTATCATTGCTCTTAAACGGTATTACTATTGCAGGGCAGCTTGCAATTAAACCATTTTTAATAACGCATCTTTTCCGAGCACCCCTTTATAAATACCATATTTTTCTGCTTCAAATGTTACAGATTCTAATGGTGCTTCTAACAATTGTTCAATCGTTTTTACTCCTACTGCTCTACCAGCAAGTATTTTTCGATCACTTAATTTATCATTTAATAAAGCAACATCTAATGCTCCACACATGATATAGCCTTTCTCATTTTTTACTACAAGCAAAGTAGTTTTTGGCAATTGTACACTTATAGCAATAAATAGTTGATCTTTAATAGTGATTGGATATACGTCTACCATTACACGCCACTCCTTTTTTCCTATTAATATATTCAAAAGGAAGACGAACCGTGTATTTGATCGGCTTAGTGGTGTGAAAGTTTTTCCGCAAGGATATTTCTCATAAATTCAGGAAGGAAGTATTTTTTTTCTTTTGCACGATAAATCGCAGGAAAAAAATTTCCGAATGTAAACATATCTGGTATTGCCACCGTATATTTTTCATCTGCATGCAATTCTTTCTTTTCTAAAAAATAGGTATTTCGTTCACCACTTGTTTCTAATTTTATTCCATGGGAAATCATTTTTCCCATTAGTTTTCCGCGAAATCCTAGACCTTTCAAATGGAAGTGTTCCCACTTATTATCCTGTAAATCCAATAAAATTTCTTTTAACTCTGCACCAGTTAAGGTCACTTTACATGGATTAATTGGATGCGGACAGATCGAAAGCAAATCGAAATACGATACTGGACCTGCTTGTAAATCATTTAATATTAATCCTTCATTTAAAATAGCACAATCTGCCTTACACCAGTATTGAATTTCTTTGCATAAAAATTTTGCAATTTCTTCTTTCGACCATTTTTTCGCCAACGTAACTACTTCTGTAGAAAGCTCCTGTTTTCCTTGCTCATATAGATTTTCTATATAGACTTCTCCATCTTTTGGTGCTGCCAATTTACTTGTTTCATATAAAGTTGCTTGTTTATCCATGATTATTTTATTTATTGGATCTACAGTTAATACAATATGCCCAACAAAGTATCCAAATTTCCCTGCAGCGCCTAAAAGTGTGTTATTAATTAGCTTTCCTTGATGTAGAATGTGATGTGTATGAGCACCTAGTATAAGATCAATCTCTGGAAAGCGTGCAGCCATTTCTTCATCCTCATTAATCCCTAAATGAGATAAAACGACAATGATATCTACATTGTCTTTTAATTCTGAAAGCTGTTTTTCTAATTCATGAAAGGGATCCGTTAATTTCCAGCCTAATAATTCATATAAATGATCAAAATACGCAGTAATACCTATTACTCCAATTTTAATGCCTGCAGTTGTTGTATAGATTTTATAAGGAGTCGTCCATTCCGGCCGGTCTCCATCTGCCTTATACAAATTAGCAAGAATGACATCAAATGAAGCAGTTTTATATAGAGAATCAAGTGCTTCATAAGATAATGTAATGCCTTCATTATTTCCGATTGTAACAGCAGTATAGTTTTCCCTCTCTAATAATTCTGTATTTATTTTTCCTTTGGTTGCTTCTGTATAAGGATGACATAAATCCATATGATCTCCAATATCAAAAACATAAACTGGATCTCCAGCATCCTCATGCCATTTCTTTCTTTCTCTTAATAGCTTGAAAATTTTCGGCCAATTTTCAAAATGACTATGTAAATCATTTGTGTGATATATATGGATGACTTCCATTCTTTCGCCTTCCTTTTCCGATAATGAATAAAATGATATCGTATATCTCTGCTGTATAGGAATTTAGGTTAGTATCTAAAATAAATCTAATTGCCTTGGAGCTAAATTAGTATACTCTATTTTTAAAAGGTCAATAAGCTGCTTTGCATTATCTGCAGCATCTCCGCCGGAATTATTATTAAAAAGTACAAAAATATTACTACAAACAGTATGTAAATAGTTTATATGCTCAACCCATTCTGCTAATTCTTGTTGATTGTATCTATATAGATAACGTACTTCTCTCCACTTCGGATTATTTTTTTGCTGCCAGCCATGAAGATTCCTTCCATGAAAACGAATTAATACATTATCCTTATTAGAAGTCTCAAGAACGGTTGGGATCGATCCTTTGCTTACTTGTGGTTCATCGCAAATACTATGTATCCATTTTTCCTCTTGTATAAATGTTAATGTTTTATCACGAAACTTTGGTTCAAACCAAGATTGATGACGAAATTCCAAAGCACACGGAATATCTCCCATTATCTCCTTGCACATACGTAAATAGTGGACATTTGTTTTCGTACAATCAAACCAAGGTGGAAATTGAAATAATACCATCCCTAATTTATTTACTTTTCTAAACGGATCTAACGATAGCTTAAAGGATGTAAACATTTCTTCTCTTGATGAGAATGGCAGTTCCCCTCTTTGATGACCAGTCAATCCTTGATAGGCTTTTACAATAAATTGAAAAGCTTCCGGCGTTTCTGCCACCCATTTTTCCGCATTTTTTATTGGTTGAATAGCATAAAATGAAGCATCTAATTCAACAATAGGAAAATAACTTGCATAGGTCTGCAGTTTATTCCGAGAAGTTGTATCTGTTCCATAAAGGCTATCATGGTCTCCCCATCCAGTTAACCCAATTTTAATCATATTATCACCTTTACTATAAAAGCAATTTTCTACTAATTAGTAGAATAGAATGTAAAGATTATTTCATATCTATTCTTATCATTTTATTTCAATCAATGTTTTTTTAACCTATTTATTTTCAATAATCTCGTATTAATAAACGGTGTCCTACTGCTTTAAGTTTCAAGTTATTTTATTAAACGTTCATGCATAATAAACGTATATGTCTATTTATTATCATAACATATTCAATATAAATAACTACTAAGGCCACCGATAAAGTTGGCTTCAACTTTTTGTCCCAATGGAAAGATTGTAAGACACCGCTCTGGTAACCACTGAAGCGGTGCTAATGATTAAATGATTAAATCTGGACGTATTCAGCAATTACAAGATTTCGATATACCCTTCTGTTCCATGCACGTGAATTCGTTGCCCATCTTTTATCAGTTTGGTAGCATTTTCTACTCCGACAACTGCTGGTAATCCATATTCGCGTGCGATAACTGCTCCATGAGTCATCAGTCCACCAACTTCGGTGACTAGGCCTTTTATGGATACAAAAAGTGGTGTCCAGCTAGGGTCAGTAAAGGATGTGACCAATATATCTCCATCTTCTAGATTAGCATCTTCCATGTTTAAGATGATACGAGCGCGCCCCTCTATAACTCCGGAAGAAACAGGTAGACCTACAATAGCTTTAGCTGGGAGATTTTCTCGTTTGTACTTACCTGCAATGATTTCACCATCAGACGTGATAACACGCGGTGGAGTTAGTTTTTCATAAAATCTGTACTCGTCTTTTCGCTTGCTGATCTGGCAATCAAGTTTTTTTGTGCGTACGACTTCGCGAAGTTCATTAAAAGTGAGATAGTATATATCTTCTTTTTCACGAATAACGCCCGCTTGTACGAGTTGTTCGGCTTCTTTCAGTAAAGCCTTCTTATAAACAAAATAGCGATTAATCATGCCGTATTTTGGATATTCCCTAAACCCGCTAAAATTCCGGATTTGGTCAATCATTCGTTTTGTTTCTTTGGCCTTTTGTTCACCATCCGGTAATTGCTTCAATCGGTCTAATAACTCTTGTTCCTTTTCCATAGCTTCTTGTCGCCCTTGTTCGAATTTGCGCTTGCCGGCATTGGTTTCAAAGTTTTTGATGTTACCAAGAATAATGGGGACAAGTGTAATTGGTTTTTCACTCCAACGAGTTTTCGTAATATCGATTTCTCCAGCACATCGCATTCCGTATTTGTTGAGAAAAGCATTGAAAGCGTCTCTGGTTTCTTGTTCACCATCAAAATTAACCATTTCATCCATAAAGTTATCATCTTTTACATGCTGTAAATAATCAATTACTTCTGGATATGGACGAATCACATCTGCGACATCCAATAGTGCTAATCCCATTTCCGAAGTAATATTGTTTGGTACAGATTGAGTAAGCGTGTCTGCTGCGTTTTTTTCACCTAACCACTCGTTCATTTTTTCATTGACCCATGTTGAAGCATTTATAGCAGCCATAAATACAGCTGAACTTTGTGGGTCAAATAAAATCTTCTTTAATTCCTGAATATCTTCTAGAATAAAATCTAATAAATCCGATCCTGATTTCATTTGGATGTTTTGTTTTAACTCTTCTATGGATGTTTGACTACTCTTAATCAAATCAGAAACGATTAATGAATTGTTTTCGATTTGTGCCAGCATATCTATATTGCCTCTGTTGGGACTCGGCGCTTTAGAATCATTTGGTAACGATTTTATAAAATCTCCACGCTCAATGATGTTCATAAGTGCGTCTTTCATGAGCGGATCGTGTTGTCCCATAGCATTTAATAAAATGTTTCTACTGACAGGTGAAGCCAGTTGAAGTGTGACATCAACAAACAACCTTCCACCAGCTTTACGCATGGGCGCAGAAGTCGTTAACAGGAAAAAAGACAATCCCAATGGTTTCATGGGGTCAGTCATCATTTGTTGATGACCGACAGATACATAGACATGGTTTTCTTGATCATTCACTTCAGGGATGGGGAAAAGAGTCGTGATTGGACGGCTTTGGACAATATAAAAGGTGTCATCAACCAAACACCATTCGATATCTTGAGGACAGCCAAAATAAGCTTCGATCTGTCTTCCGATACGTGCCAGTTGTAAAATTTGTGGGTCAGTAAGTGTTTGCGTCTTTTGCTGATCAGGAGCGATCTCGTGTGTCTCTGTCCCGCCTTCTTTTCGTCCATAAATAGCCAATTTTTTAGCTGCTATCATCTTATCGACAATTTTATTCTCTTTAACCTTATAGCAATCGGCAGATACCAAGCCAGAGACCAGTGCTTCTCCAAGTCCAAAACTAGCATCGATTGATAGCAGTTTGCGATTAAAAGTAATCGGATCAGCAGTAAATAAAATCCCTGAAGCCTGTGGGAAAACCATCCTTTGAATGATAACGGATAAATAAACTTGACTGTGGTCAAATCCATTTTGCATACGGTAGATTACCGCGCGATCCGTAAATAGGGAAGCCCAGCATTTGCTGATATGCTGCAAGATTGCTTCTTTGCCGATGATATTTAAATAAGTGTCTTGTTGACCAGCAAAAGAGGCATGTGGTAAATCTTCAGCAGTCGCACTAGAACGCACTGCATAAGCATGTTCCTCGCCAAACTGGGAGAGATAGTGAGTAACTGCTTTCACAACATCGGAAGGAATTTCTACTTCCATAATGATTTGTCGAATCTTCCTGCTGATTTCACCAATTTGATCTCGATCTTCTACTTTTAGCATGGTTAGTCGACCCAACAAAGCATGATACGTTTCGTTTTGTTCGATGGCTTTTTGATATCCCACTGTTATAACACAAAATCCTTCTGGTACTTGTATTCCTTGAATTTTTGATAATTCCCCTAAATTTAACCCTTTTCCGCCAACGAGCAAATGCTGTGTTTTTTCTATCTCCTGAAAACCGAGAACCAAAGAACTCATTCTACATCTCTCCTAATCATTAATGTTCTATTGATTTTAGCAGTAGTAAATGAGAATAAAAAGTCTATATTAACCATTTTTTAAATGCTATAATTAAATTAGGAAGAGTTCAAAAAAAATAGCTAGACCTTACCATAAAGTAAGCTGATGCCGCTTTGTTTTTCTTCTTCAATCCTAATCAAAACTACCTAAGTGGGTAGATTTTTTTAGAACGTCACGCCTGAGTAATCATCTTATCCCCAAATCAGTAATCTTTTTATTGTAAATTAGGTTCATTTTCTCACCTCGTAATGTCCAATTATTTCATTCAATCACTTTCAGCGCTCCTATGCTTTAGCACCTATTGTTTGCTGCTTGAATCAGGTGCAAGCCCTTAAATATGTATCAGATCGCTTGGGTCATAAAACCATCAAAACAACAGCGGATACTTACCTTGATATTACTGAAAAAATAGAAGAAGACGAACTTCAAAAGTTCGCCTCCTACACTGATAGAAAATCTGAATCGCTACAAAATCGGCACGACCAACAATTTTCATAATTTTATTTATGCCTCAACCCTTGTCGTATCAAAGGTTGAATCGGTTTTATCCAATAGAACCTTCCATTTCGAACTTGATCAGGCGATTCATTTCTACTGCATATTCCATTGGCAATTCTTTTGTAAATGGTTCAATGAATCCCATTACAATCATTTCTGTTGCTTCTTCTTCGGAAATACCTCTACTCATTAAGTAGAACAACTGCTCTTCTGACACTTTTGAAACTTTCGCTTCATGTTCTAATGAAATATTGTCGTTTAAAATTTCATTATAAGGGATAGTATCTGAAGTAGATTTATTATCCATAATTAATGTATCACATTCAATATTAGAACGTGCTCCATCTGCTTTACGACCAAAATGAACAATACCACGGTATGTTACTTTTCCACCTTGTTTTGAAATAGATTTCGAAACAATTGTCGAAGAAGTATTTGGTGCTAAATGGATCATTTTTGCTCCTGCATCCTGATGTTGTCCTTTACCAGCAAGGGCAATCGATAAAGTCATTCCTCTTGCGCCTTCCCCTTTTAAAATAACAGCTGGATACTTCATCGTTAATTTGGAGCCAATATTACCGTCAATCCATTCCATCGTTGCGTTTGCTTCACAAACTGCACGTTTTGTTACAAGGTTGTAAACATTGTTAGCCCAGTTTTGGATTGTTGTATAGCGGCAATAAGCATCCTTTTTAATGATAATTTCAACGACTGCACTATGAAGAGAGTTTGTAGTATAAACTGGTGCTGTACACCCTTCTACATAATGAACATGTGCTCCTTCATCTACAATGATTAATGTACGTTCAAATTGTCCCATATTCTCAGAGTTAATACGGAAGTATGCTTGAAGTGGTGTGTCTACTTTTACACCCTTTGGTACATAAATAAACGATCCACCAGACCATACAGCTGAATTTAACGCTGCAAACTTATTGTCTGTTGCTGGAATAACTGTTGCCCAATGCTCACGGAAAATATCTTCATTTTCCTTTAATGCTGAATCTGTATCTTTAAATACAATACCCATTGCTTCTAAATCTTCTTGCATATTATGGTAAACCACTTCTGATTCGTATTGAGCGGATACTCCAGCCAAATATTTTTGTTCTGCTTCTGGAATTCCTAGCTTATCAAATGTTTGTTTAATTTCTTCCGGAACTTCATCCCATGAACGCTCCGTTTTTTCAGATGGTTTTACATAATACGTAATTTCATCAAAGTTTAAAGAAGCTAAATCGCCGCCCCATTGTGGCATTGGCATATTGTAGAAGTGCTCAAGCGATTTCAAACGATAATCCAACATCCATTGTGGCTCATCCTTCAATTTAGAAATTTCTTCTACAATTTCTTTCGTTAAACCACGTTTAGAACGAAAGATAGAAACGTCTTTATCCGAAAATCCATACTTATAATCCCCAATATCGGGCATTTTTTTTGCCATTTCTTTTTCCTCCATTCTATGCACATTTTCTTATTTCCACCAATAGAAACGATTCTAACTTAGTTAAATTCCTTCGTTAAATCCTTTTTCCATTGCCTTCCATGCTAAAGTTGCGCACTTTATCCTAGCTGGAAATTTACAAACACCTTGAAGTGCTTCAATATCTCCTAAATCTATATCATCACTATATTCTTTTCCTTGCATCATATCTGAAAAGATTTTAGAAAGCTTAAATGCTTCCTCTACTGGTTTTCCTTTAATTGCTTGCGTCATCATGGAAGCAGACGACATGCTGATGGAGCAGCCTTCGCCTTCAAATTTTGCGTCTTTTACTACTCCATCTTCTACCTGCATTGTTAGTAAGATGCGATCGCCACATGTTGGATTATTCATATTAACAGTTAGACTGCCTTCTAAAACCCCTTTATTACGAGGATTTTTATAATGATCCATGATAACACTTCTGTAAAGTGTATCTAAATTATTAAAAGACATCGCTAAAATACTCCTTTGTTTTACTAATTCCTTCAACAAGTTTATCAATTTCGTCTTCAGAATTATAGAGGTAGAAACTTGCTCTTGCCGTTGCAGAAACATTAAGCCATTTCATTAATGGCTGAGCACAGTGATGTCCTGCACGTACAGCAATTCCTTCTGCATCTAATACAGTTGCTACATCATGTGGATGTACATCTTCAATATTAAACGTAATAACCCCTGCACGATTCTGAGCATTATTCGGTCCGTAAATGGTTAATCCATTAATTGTAGACATTTTCTCCATTGCATAAGCTGCTAATTTATGTTCATGTTCAATAATAGCATCTAAACCAACCTCTTGAAGAAAATCAATCGCCGCACCTAATCCTATTGCTCCTGCAATAATAGGTGTTCCCCCTTCGAATTTCCATGGTAGCTCTTTCCATGTTGATTCATATAACCCAACAAAATCAATCATTTCTCCACCGAATTCAATAGGTTCCATCTTTTCTAACAATTGTTTCTTCCCATATAATGCTCCAATTCCAGTTGGTCCACACATTTTGTGTCCGGAAAAACCAAGAAAATCACAATCAATGTCTTGAACATCAATCTTCATATGCGGAGCTCCTTGCGCAGCATCCACAACTAGTACTGCCCCATATTTATGGGCAATAGCAGCAATTTCCTTGACTGGATTTATTACGCCTAATACGTTGGAAACATAAGTAACAGATACAAGTTTAGTAGCATTTGTTATTGTTTCTTCAACATCTGCTAAAGAGAGTGTACCATCTTTTTGCAATGGAAAATACTTTAAAGTAGCGCCTGTTCTCTTAGCTACTTGCTGCCACGGAATAATATTGCTATGATGCTCCATTGGGGTAATGATAATTTCATCCCCCTCTTTTAGATTTGCCATAGCGTAGCTTTGTGCAACTGTATTTAAAGCAGTTGTGGTTCCTCTTGTAAAAATAATTTCTTCTACTGATTTAGCATTTATAAAGTTTTTTACTTTTTCTCTTGCACCTTCGTATCCGTCTGTTGCCTTCGTTCCTAATGTATGAACACCGCGGTGCACGTTTGAATTATACTCTCGATAATATTTATTAACAGCCTCTATTACCTGAACTGGCTTTTGAGAGGTTGCTGCACTATCAAGATAAACTAAAGGATGGCCATTGACTTCTTGATTTAAAATGGGAAAGTATTGACGAATATCCTGGATATTCATTATTTTACTTTCCTTTCAATTATTTCAACTAATTGCTTTTTAACTCCCTCAATTGGAAGTTGTTCTACAACGGGTGCCAAGAAACCATGAATAACTAATCTTTCTGCTTCATGTTTTGGAATACCACGGCTCATTAAATAATACAACTGCAACGGGTCTACTCTTCCAACAGATGCAGCATGACCTGCTGTTACATCATCTTCATCTATTAGCAAGATTGGGTTTGCGTCGCCTCTTGCTTTTTCACTTAACATTAACACACGTGATTCTTGTTCAGCATTCGACTTTGTTGCACCGTGTTCAATCTTTCCGATTCCATTAAAAATGGATGAAGCACTATCCTTCATAACGCCATGTTTTAAAATGTATCCTTCGGAGTTTTTGCCGAAATGCACAACACTTGTAGTAAAGTTTTGTTTTTGTTCTCCTCTTCCGACTACAACTGATTTTGTATCACCTAAGGAGCCATCGCCGATTAGGTTTGTTACATTTTCAGAAATAGTATTGCCATCATTCATAAATCCTAATGCCCATTCTATCTTCGCATCACGATTTGCAACACCACGGCGGTTTACATATGTTGTAATGCCTTTAGCCAAATTGTCAACTGCACCATATTGCACTTTAGCATTTGCATTTGCAACTACTTCTGTAACAATATTAAAGACAGCATTTTCCGGCTCCACTGTTGATACATAGTTTTCAACATACACAACAGAGCTATTATCTTCAGCAACTACCAACACGTGATTAAATAAATTAGCTTCTTTATCATCATGTAAGAAAATAGCTTGAATTGGTTCTTCTAATTCCACATTTTTTGGTACATATAAGAATACACCACCATTAAGCAAAGCAGCATGCAATGCCGTTAAACGGTGCTCATCAACTTTGACAGCATCTTTCATAAAATATTTTTGTAAAAGATCACTGTATTCTCTCGCCGCAGTAAAGATATCGGTAAAAATAACCCCTTTTTCTTTTAACTCATTTGATACTGCTAAAAAAGTTGGGCGATTATTGCGTTGAATATATAATGTTCTGTTTTTTTCTAAATCAATAAGTGCTTTCACTTCATCTGGAAATTCACTTACATTTGTGAAATCTTCGCTGCTTACAATATGTTTATCTATTTGTGTTAAATTCCAATTTGTAATTTTGGTCTTATCTGGACTTGGCATTGGAAGGTTCTCTGCATTATTAAATGCTTGTACACGCAATTCCGTTAACCAAGCAGGTTCGCCCATATCTTTTGAAAAGGCTGTTATATATTCCTGGTCAAATGGTAATTTAATTTCAGTTGTCATGTCGATCCCCCTAAACTTACGCTTCTTGTTCAACTGTTTCGTCTTCAATGCCAAGCTCTTGCTTAATCCAATCATAGCCCTCTGCTTCTAGACGTTGTGCAAGTTCTGGTCCACCTGATTTAACAATACGACCTTGCATCATAACATGGACAAAATCAGGAGTAATGTAATCTAACAATCTTTGATAATGCGTAATAATTAAGCAGCCGAAGTTTTCTCCACGCATTTCATTAATTCCTTTAGAAACTACTTTTAATGCATCGATGTCTAATCCTGAATCAATTTCATCAAGGATAGCGATTTTAGGCTCAAGCATCATTAATTGAAGAATTTCATTGCGTTTTTTCTCTCCACCAGAAAAACCTTCATTTAAATATCTTTGTGCCATATTTGGATCCATTTCAAGGAACTCCATATTGCTGTCCATTTTACGAATGAATTTCATTAATGAAATTTCGTTTCCTTCTTCTAGACGGCTGTTAATTGCCGAACGAAGAAAGTCAGCATTTGTAACTCCGCTTATTTCACTTGGATATTGCATTGCTAGGAAAAGACCTGCACGAGCGCGCTCATCCACTTCCATTTCTAATACATCTTCCTCATCAAGTGTTACAGAACCACTTGTTATTTCATATTTCGGATGGCCCATAATAGCGGAAGAAAGTGTAGACTTTCCTGTTCCGTTTGGACCCATGATTGCGTGAATTTCTCCTCCCTTAATTTCAAGATTAAGACCTTTAACAATTTCTTTTTCTTCAATTGCAACATGCAAATCGTTAATAACTAATTTTGATTGACCCATTATTTTTATACCCCCATAATAAAAGAAGTTTAGTTCATTAAATTGCTGAAACTTCATTATCAATTTATTCTCATTATTATATTATAACAAATAAAAACTCATCGCAACCTATAGGAATATAGATTGAATTTTCTTTTAAAGATTAGGCTCTGTTGAATTCCATTGTTGATTTTCAAAAGGTCAGGAAATCCACTCCCTTTCCGCGGACATTCTTTCAAGCCTCCTCGCTCGTTCCTCACTGCGGGGTCTTGCCAGCCCGTTTTTCTGCAGGAGTCTCGCAGATTCCCTTCCTATAAACAACATGATCGTTTAACTGAGCCAAAGGATTAAAGTATCTCATTCTTATAGTACCTTATTTTTATGCGTTTGTTGTAATTTTCTTCATTTGTTCGAAAAACCTTCAAAATTAACTGAATATTCTTATTATATTCTTATGATTAACGGTTCTTTTTGTTCAGAATACAACCGCTTCCTTACTATAATTTACTTTTTTCCAAAATATAATAAAATAAATTACAAAAATTCCCCTCTATGATTACTTGAAGTTATAACACCACCTGTTATTCCCATTATTCTCTGTTTAGAAACACCTTGTTTCATAAATTCTTTCAAAAAATAAATAATACAATATTTATTTTAAAAACGGCCAGAGTCTTCCTTATGCACAGATACAAAAGAAACCTGTCCAATGTTAAACAGGTTTCTTTTAAATTATTTAGATACCGGCAGTACGGCACCTTTGTATTCTGTTTTAATGAAATCTTGAATTTCTTTAGACTGTAATACTTCTACTAAAGTTTTAATTGATTCTTTATTTTCATCTTCTTTGCGCACTGTAATAATGTTTGCATAAGGAGATTCGCTTCCTTCTATTTCAATAGAATCTTTTACAGGATTTAGACCAGCATCCAACGCATAGTTGGCATTAATTACTACTGCATCGCCTTCTTTATTATTAAAGATCTGTGGTAATAATGCTGGCTCATAATCAGGTTTAAATTTAATGTTTTTTGGATTGTTCACAATATCTTTTACTGTTGCATTTACTTTATTAATACCATCTTTTAATTTAATAAGTCCGCCTTTTTCTAATAATGAAAGAACACGGCCATGTTCTGCAACAGAATTACTGAAAATAACGGTAGCGCCTTTTGGCAATTCATCTAAGCTTTTATATTTCTTAGAATATACTGCCATTGGTTCAATATGAACTGCTCCAGCATTAACAAAATCATAGCCATTTTCTTTAATTTGCAATTCTAAATACGGAATATGTTGGAAAAAGTTTGCATCTAATTCTTTTGATGCTAACGTTTTATTTGGCAATACATAATCTTGGAATTTTTTAATTTCTAAATCAATGCCTTTTTTTGCTAAGATCGGTTTTGCTTTTTCTAAAATTTCAGCATGAGGAACATTAGATGCACCTACTACTAATTTTTCATTTTCTTCACCATTTGATGCATTTTCTCCATCTTTGGATGTTCCACAAGCTGCTAGAACAAACACAAATGTGAACGCTAATAATAAGGATAATAATTTTTTCATACTGTAATTCTCCTTTATCTTTTGTCTAATTTTGATGTTATATAATCTCCAATAAATTGGATAATAAACACAATAATAAGGATAATAATCGTTGCCATTAATGTTACGTCAGCACGGTTGCGTTGAAATCCTTCCAAATAAGCCAAATTACCTAATCCGCCGGCACCAATTACTCCTGCCATTGCAGTGGAACCCACTAAAGCAATCGTTGTTACTGTAATCCCTGAAACTAATGCAGGCATGGATTCAGGCAATAGTACTTTAAAGATAATAGTGAATGGTTTTGCCCCCATTGATTTCGCTGCTTCAATAACGCCTTTATCTACTTCTCTTAATCCTATTTCCACTAATCTTGCATAAAACGGAGCAGCTCCAATGATAAGTGCTGGCAACGCAGCTGTTGCCCCAATCATGCTTCCTACTAAAAACACGGTTAATGGAATTAATAGTACAATCAATATAATGAACGGAATAGAGCGAAAAATATTAACAACTGCACTAATAATTTTATTTATAAAAGGATTAGCCCACATATTTCCTTTTGCTGTTAAAAACAGTGTAATTCCTAACAAGATGCCTAAAATAAACGTTACAACGATGGAAAAGCCAGTCATATACAACGTTTCCTTTGTTGCTAACCACATCTTGTCCCATTCCACATTTGGAAAAAAACGTGTCATCATAGCTGTATCACCTCCACGCTAATGTCCTGTGAATGAAGAAATTGAAGTGCTTTTTCTGTCTCTTCTTTTTCTCCATCTATATGAATGTATAACGTTCCATAAGAGCCATTTTGCGTTGGGCTGATTTTTCCTTGAATGATATTTACCGTTATATCAAATGAACGGATCAGCTTCGTTATAACAGGCTGCTCTGCATTTTCGCCAACAAAACCTAAAATAACAACTTTACCGGATGTATATCTGGAGGTAAGATTTTCAATCGTGTCTTTCGCTTCTTCTGGTTCAATTACCTGCTGAACAAACCGTTTAGTTATCTCTTGTTCTGGATGTTTAAATACATCAATCACAGGTCCAGATTCTACCACTTTTCCATTTTCCATCACGGCAACACGATGACAAATTTTTCGGATAACATGCATTTCATGCGTGATTAACACAATGGTTAGTCCTAATCGCTTATTAATATCTACTAATAAATCAAGAATGGCATCCGTAGTTTGTGGATCCAGTGCTGAGGTCGCTTCATCACAAAGCAGCACTTTTGGATCATTTGCAAGTGCTCTTGCTATGCCCACTCTTTGTTTTTGCCCCCCACTCAATTGAGATGGATAAGCATGTTCTCTTCCTTCTAGTCCAACCAATTTGATTAATTCTGCTACCTTTTTATCTCTAGCTGCTTTTTTTACTCCAGCTATTTCAAGAGGGAAACTTATATTTTGTTTTACCGTTCTTGACCACAGCAAGTTAAAATGCTGAAAAATCATGCTGATTTCTTGACGAGCTTTTCGAAGCTTGCTTCCTTTTACTTTGGAAACTTCATGTCCTGCAACATGAACGCTTCCTTCGCTCGGTATTTCTAATCCATTTAACATTCGGATTAATGTACTTTTTCCTGCACCGCTATAGCCTATTACTCCGAATATTTCACCTTGTGAAATATTTAAATTCACATCATCTACTGCAACAACTTGTCCTTTTTTTGCTGGATAGATTTTTTTTACACTATTTATGTTAATCAATATTCTTCACCTACTTTTGTCTCCACCATTACTACCTTTAAATAACAAACATTACTATTCTTCTATATCTTTTGAGTGAATAAGAAGAATCATACTTCTTTTAATCAACAAAAAGCCTTTCTGCATTGTTTGAGCAGAAAGGCTTTAGTCTATTCTAAACCTTCCTCTCATCTATCAAAGCAAACTGCTTTGTGTGAATTGGCACCATGTCAGCCTAAAACTAACGGTTGCCGGGTTTCATCGGGCACTTCCCTCCACCTCTCTTGATAAGAGTAACTAATTTATTTTCACTGTTAATTATGTTGTTATTTATTTGGATAGACGTAATGTAACACGCCCAAAATTAGGTGTCAATATTTAATAATGCATTTTTTAATATAATGTTTTTTCTGAATTTTTCATTAACTTCTGTTAGATTATCTTACAAAAATATTTAGTTAATAGCCTTAGTGTTTTTATGATTTTGTACTGCTTGTTGAAGGGCCTGTTCTATATCGGCAATTAAATCATCCACGTGTTCAATGCCAACAGATAATCGTATTAAGTCTTCTGTCACACCTGCTTCTTTTAATTCTTCCTTGTTTAATTGCTGATGTGTTGTACTTGCTGGGTGGATCACTAAACTTTTCGCATCACCAACGTTCGCTACATGTGCCCATAGCTGCAGCGAATTAATAAACTCTGCTCCACTTTCTCTTCCTCCTTCAATTCCGAATACAACAACCGCGCCTGCACCTTTTGGTAAATATTTTCTGGACAACTCATAATCAGGATGAGCGGAATCTCCAGGATATAAAACCCATTTCACCGCCGGATGGGAATGCAAATATTGCACGATTTTTTCCGTATTAGCAATATGTTCCTTTATCCTTACATGCAGTGTTTCTAACCCTAGAGTAAATTGAAAAGCATTTTGAGGACTAAGTGCTGGCCCAAAGTCACGAAGAAGCTGGACTCTTGCTTTTGTAATATATGCAACTTTTCCAAGAGCAACACTGTACACTAAATTATGATAGCTTGGATCTGGTTCAATAAATCCAGGAAATTTCGGTGAGTTCCAATCAAAATGCCCTCCATCGACTATTACCCCCCCTAATGTTGTCCCATTCCCTAACAGCCATTTTGTGGCAGAATGTATCACAACATCTGCTCCATATTCAATTGGTCTGCATAAATATGGTGTGGCAAAAGTATTATCGACAATTAACGGAATTCCGGCATCATGAGCAATAGCAGCCACTTTTTCTATATCTAATACCTTCAAGCTGGGATTGCCGATTGTTTCCGTAAAAATAGCTTTAGTTTTTTCCGTTATCGCAAACCGAAAATTATCAAGATCGTCCGGATCTACAAACTTAACGGTAATTCCATACTTCGGTAAGGTGGTGGCAAATAAGTTATACGTGCCTCCATAAAGATTGGAAGACGCAATAATTTCATCACCAGCTTGTGCAATATTTAAAATCGCCAACGTAATCGCTGCTTGCCCACTTGCTACTGCTAAAGCACCGACACCACCTTCTAATAAATTAACTCTTTCTTCAAAGACCGTAACTGTTGGATTATGAATTCTTGTATAAATAAACCCTGGTTCTTTTAAACCAAATAAATTGGCAGCATGTTCTGTATTTTTAAATTGATAAGCATTGTTTTGGTAAATTGGCACAGCTCTTGCTCCAGTTATCGGATCAGGCTGCAACCCTCCATGCACACTTAATGTTTCAAAATGGTACTCTTTTCTTCCATTAGTCATCGTCCATTCTCCTTTTCTGAAATAGTTGTAGAAGAGGGTTTTCCATAGTTGAAGTTGTCTTTCTTCTATGTTTAATAGAAAAACATTTTCAATCAGTCTGATTAAAATGACAGACAGTAAAAAAACCCTCATTCCATAAGAAGAGGGCTTAATATCGACTCTTCTTATCTTTCAAAGCATGTAAAGCTTTGCTGGAATTAGCACCGTATAATGATCGGTTGCCGGGTTTCAAAGGGCCAGTCCCTCCACCACTCTTGATAAGAAACTTATTAAATTTTCAGTCAGTTCAACTGTTAGAGAGATCGTAACATGGTAAATAATCGTTCGTCAATATATTTTTTACAAATTCTTGAAATATTATAGTGATATTATAACTTTTTATGAACTGTATTTTTTATATTGACTAGATAAAAAAGGGATTCTAACATTAATAATTTTCTGATTGTGGTTGTTATCGTTAAACTTTTCTCTTTTTTTAATTCGCGTAATAACACTTCTCCAAGAAAAATTGATTGTAAGCAACTTTCGCTGCCTTCCATTAAAATATCTGGTTTTACAGGATTACTCTTTAAAAGATCGAATCGAACTTCTTTTAATTCGATGCAATACTTTTCTTGATTGCATGTTAACAGCATAATAAATGATTCGTTTTTAATCAGTGGTTTGATAACATGACTCTTATTTAATCTTTCTAATAAGTCCATAATAAACTGTTGCATTTTCTCCCCACCTTCCTATCGTTCCCTTTATATGTATTCTTCCTGTCAAATTAAAACCCTTTAAGATTACAAAAATACCATGAAAATTCGTTTGACATGTATTTCCCGAGAAATGTCATAACGATACTAATTTTGTCGATACTGCTTATATCTGTTTCTATATATTTTTTACATAATAAAAGGCTCTGTTAAACTTGCCTGTTGATTTCCGCTTCAGGCGTTCGCTTTCCGCGGGCGGTCCGGGAGCCTCCTCGGCGCTGTGCGCCTGTGGGGTCTCCCTCTGACTCGCTTTTCCCGCAGGAGTCTCACACCTTCCACTCCAATCAACATCGTGCCAAAATCAACAATGAGCTTTAACATAGCCAACAAAAAAAGCTTCCTATTAAAAATCCCCCATTATTTAAAGCTTTAATAATAGAGAACTTTTATAGGAAACCTTTTATTATGACATTTGTTTGTGAATTACATCCACTAAATAAGGTACGGATTGAAATGCATATATTTTTTCTTCTAATTTATTTTCTTTAAAAATTAAAAGGCATGGTACACTTTCCACTTCATATTTTTCTGCTAAATGCGGTGCGTAATTTAAATCCATCTTTGCAAAAATAGGTTCTTTTATGATTGCTTGAACGACATGAAGCATTTTAGACGCCATCATACATGTTCCACAAAGGGGAGTATACAAATAAAGCATAAATCCTGTTGTTTTCACTTCTAATAAGGTTTTTTCTACTTCTTCCAACGTCCAGTCATTCATTATTAACTCATCCTTAAATCTAAATATTCGGGGAAAATATCAATATTTGCTTGCAGCAATACAGTAGCTAAATGATATTCAGGTGCCGAAGCCACTTCTCGATACATTTTGTCTATATATAAATGCTCTGCTTCAGGCAGTTCTTTCTTAAATTGCTTTCTTAATTTTTCTCCTGAATTATCTGCATCTACTAAAATATAGACATCTTTATCAAATAACTCTTCTATTAACTCATCTAATTTTGAGACACCAATTGTTCCATTTGTACAAATGATATCAATTGGCTCTCTAATAATATTTTTAATTTTCCGTTTATCCGATTTACCTTCTACAATGATTATTTTTTTCATCATGATCACCTAAAGGAAGTATTGAGTTTAACTTTATCATATTCAGAAGAGGAGATAAAGTGCTAAGGTTTTATTTTCAGAATTTTTAGTTAAATAGATTGTTCAAAAATTCTGAAAGCACATTCAAAAGCACCGGGAAAATTACCGGTGCTTTCATGATTAATCTTCTTTTATCATTTCTTCATACTGCTCTGCAGTCATAAGATTATTAATATCATCGATGTTGTTTGGTTCTATTACAACCATCCATGCTTTTTCATACGGAGATTCATTTACAAATTCAGGGCTATCATCTAAATCTTCATTTATTTCGACAACTTTTCCGCTGATTGGCGCATATAATTCAGACACTGTTTTAACAGATTCAACACTGCCAAAAGGCTCGTCCGCAACTATTTCGTCTCCAACCTCAGGCAACTCAACAAAAACAATATCACCTAGCTCAGATTGAGCAAAGTATGTAATACCTATACGAACATTTTCCCCTTCAACTTTTACCCACTCGTGTTCTTCTGAATAACGTAATTCTTTTGGTGTACTCATCTACAAATCCCTCCAAATTATATTATATTTAAGAAAAGCGCAAGCGCCTTGCTCAGCTCCGAAGAAAAATGTTCACATGACTCAAAAAGTGCTTTTTACTTTTAAAGGCATGGAATTATTTTTCACAGGGGCTAGGCGCTGGAGCTAGACACTAGTTCAAAAATTTTATACTTTTTATGTCCAACTTTCTTTAAAATCCTCTTCTTTAAACCCAATTGTTACTTTGTTACTGCCAGTAGTCAAAGGACGTTTAATCAACATTCCATCAGATGCCAATAAATCTAATAATTCATCATCAGAGGCCTCTTTTATTTTGTCCTTTAAACCGAGTTCTCGATACTTTTGACCACTAGTATTAAAGAATTTCTTTAGTTCTAAACCACTTTTATGATATAGATCTTCTAGCATGGAGCGTGAAGGAGGATTTTCTACAATATGTACTTCTTCATAAGGCACTTGATTTTCATCAAGCCATTTTTTTGCTTTACGGCAAGTGCCGCATTTAGGATACCAAAAAAAAGTAACTTTCATTCCATCACCTTATTTTATCTAGTTATTTTTTTCATATAATTGAATATTATCACAATATTACACAAAATCATAATAAAAATATGAAAAATAATATTTATTCTATTAAAATATTTAGTATAAGGAAATACAAATTATAAAAACCCTTAAACAGTTACTATTTAAGGGTTTTTTCACAAAAATTTCCCCTCTATTAGTGGAACGACAAAGGTACAATATTAAACAACATATTGATTATCTACTAATAATTGCTCTGCTGCTTCTCTTTTTAATTGAATAATTGGCTTTGGTGTGTATCTTGTTAATTTTTTTAAAGTGGCCAGCATCATTCTTAAATTATCGCCACTTTCGATATATGCCAACGATTCTGTTGCTTCTAAAACTATTTGTTGAAATGCTTCTTGGCAATAAATCTCTGTATATAATTTTTTTTGTTTATTTTCTTTTGTTGAATGATTGATTGCTTTTTCCGTTCTTAAAACGGCTGATTCCATTGCATATACCGCCGACATAATATTAGAAATTTTCGCAAGCAATTCTTGTTCCTTTTCGAGCGTATGTTCATAATGTTTTGCTGCCAACCCTAAAAGAAGCAACGCGATTTTTTTACCGTTTGCAATAAACATTTTCTCTTGTGCCAGCAATGTTTTATCTAAATCATGGGGTATCATTGTCAGCAATTGTTTTTGTAAAATTTTCGCAGATTGCAGGATGGGGAGTTCACCTTTTATTCCTTTTCTTAAAAGCGTGCCTGGAACTAGTAAACGATTGATTTCATTTGTTCCTTCAAATATTCGGTTGATTCTCGCATCACGATACATTCTGACAATGTCGTAATCTTCCATAAAGCCATTTCCTCCATGTAATTGAACACATTCATCTACAATCATATTGAGCACTTCAGAGGCAAATACTTTATTTAAACTACATTCAATCACATATTCATTTGTTGATGTAGCAACATCTTTAAATGCTGCATCAGCTTCTAATGGATCCATAATTTCTGCAAGCAACCCAGCAGTACGATAAACAGAACTTTCAGCTGCATATAGATGGGAGGACATAGTAGCAAATTTCTCTTTTGATAAAGGAAATTGGGAAATTGGGGAATGAAATTGCACGCGATTATTCGTATAAGAAATGGTTTGTTTAATTGCTTCTTTACTTGCTCCGACTGATCCAATTCCTAATTTAAAACGGCCGATGTTTAATATATTAAACGCAATAATATGGCCTCTGCCTATTTTGCCAAGTAAATTTTCTACTGGCACCTCTACATTATCTAGCCGAAGAGTACAAGTGGACGAACTTTTAATGCCTAATTTATGTTCTTCTTGACCTATGGATACTCCGTCAAAAGTACGCTCTACAAGAAATGCGGAATATTTTTTGCCATCTACTTTTGCATATACCGTAAATAGATCAGCAATTCCTGCATTCGTAATCCATTGTTTTTCCCCTTTTAATACATAATGTGTGCCTTCTTTATTTAAAGTCGCTGTTGTTTTAATTCCCAATGCATCAGAACCTGCTAAAGGCTCCGTTAATGCATATGCAGCTATTTTTTCCCCTGTAGCTAATGAAGGTAAATATTTTTCCTTCTGCTCTTTGCTGCCAAATAAGACAAGAGGGAGAGAACCAATGCCTATATGAGCTCCATGTGTAATCGAAAAACCACCTGCAATAGCCATTTTTTCCGAGATAATGGATGAACTGATTTTATCCAGTCCTAATCCACCGTATTCTTCTGGTATATCCGCACTTAATAACCCTAGCTCCCCAGCTTCCTTCAACAGTTGTTTTGTTATGTTAAAATCATGCTGTTCCATTAGAGGCAAATGTTTCAGTACTTTATTTTCAACAAAATCGGTTGTCATATCTGCAATCATTTCATGTTCTTCTTCAAAATCTTCCGGTGTAAAAATATCTTCATAATTTGTTTCTTCAATAATAAAACTTCCGCCTTGTTTCATTCTCCGACTGTCCCCTTTACTTTTTTATTTTGCCTGTTTGCAGGAGATGAATCATTCGCTCCTGTGTTGGTTGTTGCTGAATTAAAGAAACGAATGCTTCTTTTTCTAACTTTAATAAATATTCTTCTTCTACCTCTGTTTTAAAATCTACCTTTCCTCCTGTTAAAACAAAGGCCAGCTTTTCGGCAATCCTAAGATCATATTCCGATATTTTTCCAATATGAGCTAACCCTTTCAGTTCTTTCATTATCATCTCATAGCCAGGTTGCCCAGCAACAACAATTTTGTTTTTTTGAGGGGGAAGGTAATTTTCTTTCTCTAACTGCAATACTGTTTGTTTTGCATCATTTAATAAGTAGCGTTCATTTATCGTTATTTTATCGTTGCTTTCTAGAAAGCCAAGTTCCTTTCCATTTTCTGCAGATGTTGATACTTTGCCTGTTAAGATCGTATAAAGTACATTTTTTACTAACTCCATTAATTCCTTATCACTATATTGTTGTTTTTGTTTTAGTCCATTTAAATAAAGCTCTTTCGTACCACCTCCTCCAGGAATTAACCCTACTCCTGTTTCTACTAATCCTATATATGTTTCTTGCAATGCTTGAATTCGTGCTGCTGCTAAACCAATTTCTGCACCACCGCCCAAGGTTCGTTTACAAGCTGCTGCCACAACGGGTTTGTTACAATACTTAATTTTGTTCATTGCTTGCTGAAATCGATCTACCACCAAGGAAAGTTCTATATTATCTCCGGATTGCGCCTCTAATAATAATAGTGCTATATTTGCTCCAACACTGAAATTTTTGCTCGTGCTGCCAATAACAAGACCTTTGTATTTCTTATTATTTTCGATTATTTCTATGGATGATTCGATCATTTCCAAAACATCTAAACCAATGGCATTATTAGAAGTATGCAATTCCAGCAATGCAACACCTTCCCCAATATCTACAAGGCTTGCAGCATAATTAGAGAGAAGCAATCCTCCTTTTTCTTTTTTTTCTTTTACCGAAATAGTTTTTGGATTCTTTGGAACAGCCATATATTTTCCTTGATAATAGAAATGCACTACCCCTTGCTCTTCTTTATAAAAAGAGGTAAAGCCATTGTCTAGCATTGCTGTAATCCAACTTGGCACAGCAACTTTTTCTTGATTAAATCTTTTAATGGTATCAGGTAAACCCATCGTATCCCATATTTCAAAAGGTCCTTTTTCCCAATGAAATCCTGATTTTATCGCTTCATCTATTTCATAAATGGTATCGGAAATTTCCCCTACCAAAGCTGCAGAATACAATAATAAGGGAGTAATACATTTCCAAATAAAAATGGCATCTGAATGATTTTCGTAGATTATCCCCTTCAATTTCGGCACAAGTTTTTTTTCTTTTTTTACATCTATATATTGCATGCTGTTATAATCCAAAACTTGTAAACCTTTGTTTGTTTTTTTATAAAATCCACCACCAGTTTTTCTTCCTAACATGTTGTTGTTGATCATCTTTTGCAAGAAAGGGGGCAATGTGTAATAATCCTTTTCTTCTTGAGAAGTAATTCGGCTTTTTATATTTTGAAAAGAATAAAACAATGTGTCTAAACCAACCATATCCAATGTTTGAAATGTAGCGCTTTTAGTACTCCCAATTATTGGACCAGTCAATTGATCTACTTCATAAATGCTCCGTTGCGATAAAACCATCTCTTTAATAATGGTTAAAAATGCATATCCGCCAAGACGATTTGCAATAAAATTTGGAGTATCTTTTGCTTCAATTACCACTTTACCTAATGTTTCTTCCGCAAAACCTTTAAATGTTTTTAGTATGGTTGGGGCTGTTTTAGTACTAGGAATCATTTCTAAAAGGTGGATATAACGAGGTGGATTAAAAAAATGTGTACCAAAAAAATGTGTTTGAAAATCCTCTGAACAATCTTCCATCATTTTTTCAATAGATATTCCAGAAGTATTACTGCTTATAACAGATCCTGGTTTTCTCCATTTATCTATATTTTGAAATAATGATTTTTTTACCTTTATATCCTCTATTATTACTTCAATAATCCAATCTGCTTTTGATATTAGATGTAAATCATCCTCTATATTCCCTGTTTCTAACAACGAAAGCTTTTGCAAGGAAACAATTGGACTAGGTTTTATGTTTGTTAAATTCTTTTTAGCCATATTTGCATAACGATTTCTAACTTGTTGATGCTGTAATGTTAGCTGTTGAGCATGTTCCTCCGGTAACAATTGATTTGGAACGATATCAAGAAGCAATGTCGGAATATTAACATTTACTAATTGCGCAGCAATAGCAGATCCCATAATTCCTGAACCAATTACTACTGCATACTTTATTTCGCTAGCCATTTTACCCCTCCTATGAATTTCTTCCACTTAAACCCATTACTTCCTTAACGATAAAATAAAAAATAAGGAAGCACAATCAACAAGAGCGGAATTTCCCCTTAAAAATTCTTGTTATTTTTTGTCTTCGCTCTTTTCGGATAGATTGTTGTTAATTAACCCGCAGGAGTCTACGTGTATTCAGGCTGCTGCGTACTAGACACCCGTCGAGTTTCAGAAAATTTAGCTTTCTTACCTTTTAAAAAAATGGCAATTTTGTTCATTCATTAAATCATTTTGTTTAGGAAATTCTACTAAGTGTACGTATTGAAGGAGGTGACAATCATGCCTAGACTTAAAAAAGAGCCTTCTAAAGCGGGAGTTAGTGCAGCCAGTGTAAAAGGAAATGCAGGTCCTACTAATGAAATGGATGGTGGAGGTAAAGTAAACAGCCAAAATAATCAATACAAAAAACAATAATTGAAAAATTAAATCTATGTTAGTTTCAATGAATGGAGGAAAAAAAATGATACAGCAACAGCCTACTAATACCATGCAAAATACGAATATGATGATGCAGCCGCCAGCTACTCTTACCGTAAAGGATTCTCTTTATTTAACCGATATGCTTTCATGGAATTTACTCGTTATGAAAAAAGCCCATTTTTTTGCAGAAGCAACACAAAATCAAAGCATTAAATCTAGTCTGGAGAAATGTGGACAAATGCATCAAAAGCATTATGAAAAAATATTGTCCCATTTAGATTCTCAACCATCTCAATCAATGAGTAATTATCAGCAACAATAATCTTGGATCATTTATATTTTTACGTTTATTTAAGGGAGGAAAGAAAATGAACCAACAGACTATTCAAAACCAAGAAACACAAGTACCAAAAACACCACAAATGAATGACAGAGATTTTATTAATGATTTATTAGCAACAGAAAAATATATGACAGACTCTTATTCCACAGCATTAAATGAAGCTAGTCATCAAGCATTGTATCAAGATTTATTAGCGATTTTTACTGAAACACAAAATATGCAGCGCGAGCTCTATACCGTTATGTTCCAAAATGGCTGGTATAAACTAGAAGCTGCTGAACAACAAAAATTACAACAATCGTATCAACAATTTAAAGGATATAATACACAATTCCCTTATGGCGGTTCCACTCTTCAATAGAAGAAAGACAGGATATGCAACAATAATTAAGAGTGGCATCCCTGCAGAGTTTCCTAGGTAGGCCACTCTTAATAGCATATGTTTTATTTATTAATTTGTTTTTTAAATTCATTTCTTTTTTGCTGTTTGAGAAATTCTACATTCCCATGCTTAGTTCGGGCATCGATTTATTCATATGAGCTTTGTTATTAGTAAATTCCTCAATCTTCTAAAAAACAAAATAATCTAAACTAAATATTGACATTGTCAATATTATATTTTATGATAAAATCAAATCAATTGATAATGATTATCAATTTCGATTGTTCTTTCCATCTATATTTATCACTGCTTCCTTTTCCCCCTCACCCAAAAGGAAGCTAGTTGATAAATAACTTAAGTATAAAAAATTAAACTTTTTCTTTTCCTTACTCTCTTTTCGGATAGATTGTTGTTATTTACCCCGCAGGAGTCTACGTGTATTCAGGCTGCTCAGTGCTTTAGCCATGTTTATTTTTCTATTCAAAAACAACAAACTTTTAGAAAATAGCCTTTCCTTATATAGCGTAAGAAAAACCTACCTGTCACTTCCATTCATTGTATTCACGTAATTTTTACGTCAAAAGTTGATCCTATCCCACAAACCGAAAAAATGAACAAACGCCAATCCCTTAACTTATGGGTTTGGCGTTTTGCTAAACTATCTTTGCAAAGGATATATACTCTTTTAACAAGACAATGCTATACCTCCCTATACCCTCTGTCGGGAACATTTATTAAAAGGGTGGATATAATAGGGAGAAGATATTTCATTTAAAATTTTCCCCATATCCTATTACTCTTGTTTTCATTAAATAATTTTACGGTCGAATCTCCCTTTATTTTTCCTTCAGATTCTTTGTAGCGATTTGTCATCTCAACTAGTTCATTAACAGCCGATTCAAATTCTTGACGCGTCAATTGTTTATTTGCGAATGATAAACATAGCAATGAGAGTGCAATTGGCATAGTATCAATTTGAATATTTACATTAACATCTACGTCTGAATTTCCACTCTGATTAACAGAAGAAGAGAGGTTAGATCGAATATCGTTAAAAGAACTTTCCTTTGTTCTCATTAATTGATCAAAATGTTGCAATGATCGTTTTTTGCTCTGTTTTTCCATCAATTATCCTCTTCTCGTAAACTAGTTAATTTAAAGGAGTATTACTATTTATTAGAATACCCCTTTAAATCAATCATTTAAATTTACGCTTTAAAAACCTTAGTCTTGGTCTTGTTCCTGATCTTGGTCCTGGTCAGATTCAGCACGTGAACGAACTCGTGCTTTAGAGTCAGAATCTACATCAATATCAAGATCAACTTTAGAATTCCCACTGTTAAAAACTTTAGCATTTGCTCTTGAATCGTTGATATTTTTGTCTGTGTTTTTTAATTTGTTATCATTATCAATATCCGTATCTATATCGTTGTCAAAATCGAAATCAACATCTGCCTTTGCTTTTGAATCACTGTTTGCCTTTGAACGGCTTTTGCTATTATTTCTATCTTCATTATTTGGAAACCATGGTGTGCTCATGTATTCTCCCCCCTTTCATATTGTTGCTAACAGTATATTCAAACATGGAAAAATCAATTGGACGAGTTCATCAATAGAATGGCGGATTTTAAAAACAGTTATAAAACGAGTTAATGCTATTATTGTTTTACCTTATTAATTGCAGTGTTTTTCAAAGCATCTACCTTTATTTTGGTACCGTAATCGAAAAAACTGCCACAACAAGAACAAAAGCGCAAGCGCCTTGAACAGCTCTGAAGAAAATGTTCACATGACTCAAAAAGTGCTTTTTACTTTTAGAGGCATGGGGTTATTTTTCACAAGAGCTAGGCGCTGGCCGATTAAAGGCGCCACGTCCTGTGGCAACATTGGCACTAGTACGTCCTGTACGTCGAAGCTGGATACGGACACAGCCGCCAAGTTATCCACAATCCCATTTCGTTTATAATTTCCTATACAACAAAAAGAGAACGTGATCCACGTTCTCTAAAAGGTGTAACGTTATATATAAAACCTTTAAGTATAATAACAGATTCTGTTTATCTCTATTCCTTATTCATCATTAGAAAACATGTATTTTTTATAATGATAACGGATAGAAAATATTAACCCCATTGCAAGCATATTTCCCATTAGTGAACTACCGCCATAACTAATAAACGGCAATGGTATTCCCGTAATTGGCAGAATCCCAATGGTCATTCCAATATTTTGGAATACATGAAAAGTAATAATGCTTATTATCCCCACACAGATGCATGTATAAAAAGGATTTTTTGTTTCCAATGCAACTTTTGTAATGTGGTAGATGAGTAAAAAGAACAAACTTACTAGCACGCTTGCACCAATAAATCCAAACTCTTCTCCCACCACACTAAAAATAAAATCTGAATGACTTTCAGGTAAATAAACATCTCTTGTCCCAATACCTTTTCCCGCTGTTTCACCTGATCCAATAGCCAATAAAGATTGCGTTAAATGATAACCGGTCGTACTTTGATAATTATAAGGATCCAACCAAGAATAAATTCTGCCAAACTGATATTCTTGCACACCTAAATATTTTTCTAACCAATCTGGATGCCATAATACTAAATATAAAACCCCGGTTGCAAGTGCCATGCCAGATAGAAAAATAGGTGTTAAAATTCTCCAAGTTATCCCAGATATAAAAATCATTCCAAGCATAATTGCAAGAAACACAAGAGATGTTCCTAAATCGGGCTGCTGCATCACTAGAACAAGTGGAAAAAAGGTTATTAAGCCGATTTTTATTAATAACCAAAAATCAGAACGCAATGTCTTTACGATATACTTTTCCTGATGCTCGACAATAATTCTTGAGAGCGTTAAAACGATAAATATTTTAACAAATTCCGATGGCTGCAAAGAAATACCAGGCAGCTGGAACCAACTTTTTGCACCATTTACTTTTCTTGCAATACTTTCTGGTGCAACAATTAATAATAAAAGCAATACAATGCCAAATCCATATGAATACCATGAAATTTTCTTTAGTTGGTCTGAATCTAGCGTAATAACTCCAGCAACTATAGCTATTCCAACCGCGTACCAGAAAATTTGTTTCACTAAAAAGTTTTGATTATACTGTCCCGTACTTTGTGCACTATATATTGCCACACAACTCGCAATACAAAGCAGCATTAATATAAGGACAAGATTAAAATCTATTTTAGAAGTATTTTTCATTCTCGACATTTATTCATAACTCCTCGATAAAACCACAATATTAAGTAAAAATTTGTTGTGTTCATTATAGAAACTTACATGAATTCCCCTATAATTTCGTAAAAACGGCGTGAGCGGAGCACTTTTACTATTTACTGATAAAAAACAAGATACTAAGCAGAATATTTTTTCTACAATTTTTGACTAGGAGGAGCTCCGTCCCCTTTTCCATAAAAAAAGTTCATACAACACTTCATTATATTTGTAATTCAGATAAATAACAACTTTCGAAAATGAATTAATCAAA
Organism: Niallia sp. 01092; assembly: GCF_052318935.1. Taxonomy (NCBI): domain Bacteria; kingdom Bacillati; phylum Bacillota; class Bacilli; order Caryophanales; family Bacillaceae; genus Niallia; species Niallia sp. 01092. Next base: position 100,052 of record NZ_JBQRKO010000003.1, read on the forward strand.
ATTTAATCTTTCTTTTAGCAAAATGAAAAAAAAAGAAACCTTGCTCAGGCTTCTTGGTAAAATGTCTTTTAGAAACTATAAGTGCGTGTGAACATCCTCTATAAGTTAAAACCTTTTGTTAACATAACTAAATCATCTGCAATGTTGGCAAGCTTTTTCGTTGAATGAGCTATTTCTTCTATTGCCGCTAGTTGTTCCTGAGAAGAAGCAGAGACATTCATTGAGTTTTGACTATTTTCTTTCGCAATACTTGTTACTTGGTCAACAGATGCGGCAACTTCTGCTACATTTGCAGTTATATTGTTACCTGCCTCCAACACTCTTTGCATTTGATTTCCCATATTAGACATGGAATCAGAAATTAAATTAAACTTTTCTTTTGTATTATTTGTAATGCTGATTCCTTCTTTTACTTCATCTGTTACTCTTCTCATCGTTTTAACAGAACTTAGCGTATCTTTTTGGATTTCATTCACTAGCACAGCTATTTGCTTAGCAGACTGATTGGATTGTTCTGCCAGTTTCCTGACTTCTTCTGCAACGACTGCAAATCCTTTTCCAGCTTCTCCTGCTCTAGCAGCCTCTATTGCAGCATTTAACGCTAATAGATTCGTCTGATCTGCGATTTCCGTTATAACATTTAAAAATTGCCCTATCTCTTGAGAACGTTCTTGTAAAAGCCCAATCGAGTCATTCGATTCTTTTACAGAATTTTGAATTAAACTCATTTGTTCAACGGTTTTCTCTACTACGCCTTGCCCTTCTTTTGCTTTTATTATTGTATCATTTGATGATTTTGCCATTTCGTCTATATGTATGGCAATATCTTTTAATTCACTATTTACGACTGCCACCGATTCGACAATCGTTTCCATTCCTTTTGTTTGCTCTTCAGAACCTGCTGCTACACTTTGAATCGCGTTTGATATTTGTTCGGAAACATGACTTGTGCCAACTGTGTTTGTTGTTAAAACTTCAGCAGAGGAATTAATATGTACAGACGTTTCATTTACTTTTACAACCAGATTTTTAATCGCATCTTTTAATAGAATAAACTCATCCGTTAATAAACCAATTTCATCATTAGATTTTTTCTGAATACTCATCTTTAAATTTCCAGCTTGAATTTCTTTTGTAAATTTTAATAATGTTTTAATCGGCTTAATAACAAGCCAACTTATAAAAATTGCAGAAATAAGCGTAGTAATGAAAAGATTAATAAATGTATTAATGACAATTCCAAATTCAGGAGGCAGTACACCTGTTTTTCTTATCGTGTCATTTAACAAAATCGAAATCGGGGTACTAATAATCGTTGCAAAAACAATTACCATAATCATTTTAGCTCTTAAGCTGCGAAACTGAAGCCTTTTTTTCATATCATGTACCTTCCTAACATTTTTATATTTTTTAGGATATTATACCTAATAATCTTCGAAAAGAACATTTTTTTAACCATTGCTTTCTAATAGTTCTATCGGCATAGATCACTTATTATGAAGATGAATTAATAAAATTTATTTATCTGATATTTTTCCATTCCTTTTATCAGTGCTGTTCCGTTTTCTAATCTGTAGAATACATGACGATTAATTCCAAACAACTTATTTTTCCAAAAGGCTCTTTTCATATAGATTGTTGTTAGTTAACCCGCAGCCTGAATACACTTCGCTTTCCGCGGACGAGTGCCGAGCCTCCTCGTCGCTATGCTCCTGTGGGGTCTCGTCTTTCTCGCTTTTCCCGCAGGAGTCTAGTGTATTCAGACTGCTCCGTGCTTCAGCCATGCTTATTTTTTTATTCAAAAACAACAACTTTTAGAAAACTGACTTCCAAAAAAAAAGAGACATAGTATTGCTACTATGCCTTAAATGAGAGGAGGTTATGGGGTTACGGTATAAAGGGAAAGCATTGATATTAGCTTCCGAGAAGATAATACAAGCTATCCTTTATACTTAAAAGATATGTATTTTACAAAGAAAAGTGTGGGCTTATCCCTTTATTGTTAAAAAAGGGCAAAATAGCTGGATACAGAAATGATCTGAACTCAATTCATACCTTCTAATTTATTGCGATTGAACATATGTTAACAATAGATAAAGTGATACTTCCATCAGTGGGGGTCTTACTGCCCATTAAACGTAGGATAAAGTAGGAAAGAAGGTAGTTTTATGGAAAAAATCTTTAAATTATCTGCCGTACAGTATTGTATGCTTTGGACATTTATCAGCACTTTTTTTTGCTTCCTTGCAACAGGAATTTCTGTTTATACGATTGCAGCATTAGCAGCTGGCATTATTCTTTCGTTATTAAATTTATTGGAAGATGAAGTGATTCACGAGAAAATCCGCGGTGATTAAGAAAAGCGAACGCCTGGAACGGAAATCAACAGGCAAGTTTAACAGAGCCTTACTTTTAGAGACAAGAGGTTATCTTTCACAGTGGCTAGGCGCTGGATATAGAAACCAGTATAACTTCAGAAAGTTTATACTTTCTTTCCTGATGAAAGGCACGAATTTTTTAAATTTTTATGTATAAAAAATCAAAAAAGGGACCACAATGTTACTACAAAGTGTAATTCCCCCTTTTGTTGAAGAGGCGTTAGTAAACATTCCCCCTAAAGAATGACTAACAGCCTCTTTTTTTATGGCTCTGTTAAATTCCATTGTTGATTATCAAATGGTTAGGGAATCCACTCCCTTCCTATAAACAACATTATCGTTAACAGAGTCTTTTTTTATCAACGCTCTTTTCGTATAGATTGTAGTTATTTAACCCGCAGCCTGAATACACTTCGCTTTCTGCGGACGAGTGCCGAGCCTCCTCGTCGCTATGCTCCTGCGGGGTCTCCGTCTTTCTCGCTTTTCTAAGCAGGAGTCTACGTGTATTCAGGCTGCTCAGTGCTTCAGCCATGTTTATTATTTTATTCATTAACAACAAACTTTGGCCTTTATCAAAAACTACCTCTACTAAAAATAGTTATCTGCCAAACTCAATTACCTGCTGCGTCTGCAAATTGACTATTGTATAATTCTGCATAAAATCCATGTTTTCTTACTAATTCTTCATGATTTCCTTGCTCTATTACACTGCCATCTTTCATTACTAATATTATATCTGCATCTTTGATGGTAGAAAGACGGTGAGCAATAACGAAGCTCGTTCTATTTTTCATTAACAGCACCATCGCTGCCTGAATATGTGCTTCTGTTCTTGTATCGACACTGCTTGTCGCTTCATCAAGAATGAGCAAAACAGGGTCAGCTAATAAAGCTCTGGCAATCGTAAGCAATTGTTTTTGTCCTTGAGAAATATTTGTGCCTTCTTCATTTATTACCGTATCATAGCCGTTTGGCAATGTTCGAATAAAATGGTCAGCATTTGCGGAAACCGCCGCTTGCACAATCTCTTCTTCTGTTGCACCTTGTTTTCCGTAAGCAATATTCTCCCGTATCGTTCCTTTAAATAACCATGTATCTTGCAGCACCATGCCAAATAGGCTTCGTAAATTTCCTCGATTCATATCACGTATATCGATGCCATCAATGGTAATCGAACCGGTGTCTATTTCATAAAAACGCATTAACAGATTAACTAATGTCGTTTTCCCGGCTCCGGTTGGACCAACAATGGCTACCTTTTGCCCCGGCTTAATAAGAATTGATAAATCTTTTATTAACTCTTCCTCTTTTTTATAACGGAAATAAACCGAATCAAATGCAACAGCACCTTTAGGAAAAGCGATTGTTTTTTCCTCTTTGACGGCTGTTGATTCCTCTTCTTCATCCAACAGTTCAAATACTCTTTCTGCTGAAGCTAGTGTAGACTGAATAATATTAGATATATTAGAGAGCTGTGTAATCGGCTGTGAAAATTGGCGTGCATATTGAATAAATGCTTGCACATCACCAACTGTAATTCTCCCAGTGGATACAAAGATGGCGCCAATGACTACTACAAACACGTACCCTAAGTTATTAATAAATATCATTAGCGGCATAATCAATCCGGAAACAAATTGTGATTTCCAGCTTGATTCATATAAGTTATTATTGATGCGGTTAAATTTTTCGATCGCCTTTTGTTCATGACCAAACGCTTTAACGATACTGTGTCCTGTAAATATTTCTTCGACATGACTATTTATTTTCCCAAGAGATGCCTGTTGATTTTTAAATTGAACTTGGGAACGTTTTGCAATTTTGATTGTCACAAAAATACTTAATGGAATCGTTAGAAAACAAATGATCGCTAAAATCGGACTTATCGTTAACATCATGATAATAACACCAAAAAAAGTAACAATAGACGTAATTAATTGCGTAACAGTTTGCTGCATTGTATTGTTTATATTGTCAATATCATTTATTGCTCTGCTTAATGTTTCACCATACGGAGTTCGATCAAAATACTTTAATGGCATTTTTTCTATTTTATTCTGAACATCCTGCCGTAGTTCAAAAATGGTTTTTTGTGAAATATTCACCATAATAATTTGTTGAATGTAAGTAAACAAAGAGCTGATTATATATAGCACTATTAACAACAGTATAATTTTCCCAACGACAGAAAAATCAATCCCCGCTTCCGGAACTCCTTTCATTTTGCCGACAAAACCTTCAAATATATGATCGATTGCTTTTGCCATTATTTTTGGACTTAAGATAGAAAAAACAGTGCTTAAAATAGCAGATAATAAAACAAATACAAGCTGCAATTTATACTTTCCTAAATAAACCAATAGCCTTTTTAATGTCCCTTTTGCATCTTTCGCTTTTTGCCCAGGCATTTGCATATGCATAGGCATGCCTGGACCTCTTGAAGGGAAGCTGGAGTTTCCTTTATTTCCTGTATTTTCACTCATACACTCTCCTCCATAACCCCTTGTGAATATACGATTTCTTTATATACATCACATGTTTCTAAAAGTTCATGATGTGTGCCAGCACCTGCAATTTTCCCATCATCCAACACAATAATATGATCCGCATCTTTTATCGTACTAACTCTTTGGGCAACAATGACCATCGTCTTATGTTCCATTTCCTGTTTTAATGCTTTTCTTAAATAAGCATCTGTTCGGTAATCTAATGCAGAAAAACTATCATCAAAAAGAGAGATTAACGGTTTTCTTACTAGTGCACGGGCAATAGATAAACGCTGCTTTTGACCGCCTGATACATTTGTTCCGCCTTGCGTAATAGAAGCATGTATCCCTTTATCCATTTTCTCGACAAATTCCTTTGCTTGAGAAATCTCTAAGGCTTTTTCAATGTCCTGTTCAGAGGCGTCTTCTTTGCCAAAACGAATATTATCCGCAATTGTTCCTGAAAAAAGAACTGCTTTTTGTGGTACAAAACCAATTTCTTTTCTAAGATCACTTTGTCGGTAATCCTGAATATTTATTCCGTCTATTATTATCTCACCGCTGTTTATATCATAAAATCTCGTCAGCAAATGGAGAATTGTCGATTTTCCAGACCCTGTGCCGCCAATTATAGCTGTTACTTTACCAGGTTTTATCCGGAACGATACATTTTGCAGCACCGGTTTTTCTGCTCCGGGATACGAAAAAACAACATCGCGAAACTCAATCTCTCCTTTTTCAGGTTTGCTGCCCTTTTTTTCTTCACCAGAATCCTTTATGCTGACCTGCATAGCCAACACTTCATTAATTCTGTCTGCAGAAGCCGATGCTCTTGGCATCATCATAAAAATCATACTGACCATCATTAAAGAAAACATGATTTGCATTCCATATTGAATAAATGCCATGATATCGCCAACTTGCATACTCCCTTCATCGACTTGAATTCCGCCAAACCACACAATTGCCAACGTTGATACATTTAAAACTACCATCATAATCGGCATTGTTACAGCCATCATTTTATTTACTTTCAGCGCTGTTTCCGTTAAATCATTATTTGCATGATAAAAACGCTTTTGCTCATATTTTTCATTATTAAAAGCTCGAATAACTCGCATCCCAGTTAAATTTTCTCTAAAAATACTGCTTAAATGATCCAGTTTATTCTGTAATACTTTAAATAGTGGAATACCTTTTTTTATAACCAAAAAAATAACGAGTGCAAGCATCGGAATAGCTACAAGAAAAATAAGGGATAGTTTTGCATTTTTTGCTACAGCCATAATAATTCCGCCAATGCACAGCATTGGTGCAAAAACAACCAATCTTAACAGCATAATAGTGACCTGCTGCACTTGGTTAATATCATTTGTCGTACGATTGATTAACGAAGACGTTCCGACATTATTTACTTCTTCTAATGCAAAGCTTTCTACTTTATAAAACATTTTTCCCCTGATATCTCTGCTAAAACCTGATGCAATTTTTGCTGAATAATAGCTGGTAAAGACAGCACATACAGTCCCAAAAGCAGTAATAAGCAGCATCCACCCGCCTAGCTGCATCATATAGGTTTTATTATTTTGCACAATCCCTACGTCCACAATATCTGACATAATCGTTGGCAAATAAAGCTCTGAAAATGCTCGAAACAAAGTAAATAAAAGAACAATCAAAATACCTACGCGATACTTATTCATTTCTCGTAATAATTTGCTCATTCTACTTTACTCCAGTCTATTTTATTTATCATTACATGTTTTCCCTTTTGAAAAAAACTCATTTACATCTGTCAATAAGCTTATTAGTTCCTTGCTCTTTTCTTCTCCGAGATACTCTACCAGCTGTTTATACTTCTCGATGATTTTCTGATGAATTTCCTTTGTAACTGATTTTCCCTTTTCAGTTAATGTAATTCGAACAACTCTTCCGTCCTTTTGATCGTTGATTCTTTCCACTAATCCCTCTTTCGCTAAAACATTAATCACTTGTGTGACAGATGGCGAAGTTATTTGCAATATGGAACTAATTTCTGATATCGTTATTGCTTTTTCATTCTGATCATTCCTACAGCCAATGACAAATAACATCATGATCTCGCTTCTTTTAAAACCATGAAAAGATTGATTCATATCCTTCAGCTTGTGAAATTGTCTAAATGAATGCAAAAGTTGATGGGCTAATTCCTCCATTCTTTCCTCTCCTCTGTTTATATATTTGGCTACCCTGAAAATAAGCTTCGGAAAACCAACATCATTCTTAGCTCTAACTCCTTCTATCTTCACGCTGAATGAACACTACTTATTTTCATCCCCCTTGGTGCGAATTTTTATTAGCATGGGTGGCTCTGTTAAACTTGCCTGTTGATTGCAGCGTAAGGCATTCGCTTTCCACGGGCGATCCGAGAGCCTCCTTGGCGCTGTGCGGAGGTCACTGAAAAAGTGGATGCTATGAAATATAGATAGTGAAAATCAAGCTTTTAGAGGTTTTCGTTCGGTTTTCCGAGGCTTACCACACGCTTTCCGCGGGGCGAGCACCAAGCCTCCTCGTCGCTTTGCTCCTGTGGGGTCTCGTCTTTCTCGCTAATCCCGCAGGAGTCTCACGCCTTCCACTCCAATCAACAAAGTATCAAAATCAACAATTAGCTTTTACACAGCTATATAATTAGGTAAGTAACCTAAGTATATAAGTTGTTAAAATTTCTTGTCAAATAAAAAAGACTGTTTCACCCAAAATTCCGGGCAAAACAATCCTAAAAAAACATCATTACCACAATCACATGACAATATGTGTTAATGGCTGTTTTTGTATATAATTTTTTAAATTATCAATAATTACGTCTCCTATTCTTTCCGCACATTCTTCTGTTGCACCGCCAATATGGCTTGCGCAAATGACATTGTCTAGCTGTGCTAATTCAAGGTTTGGAGGCTCTTTGCTAAATACATCAAGTGCAGCACCCTTTATTTGATTCTCTTTTAAACATTCGATTAGGGCCGCTTCATCAATTAAATCTCCTCTAGATATATTAACTAAATACGCACTTTTTTTCATAAGCGCTAACTTTTGTTTATTTAGTAGATGGTAAGTAGATTTTTTAAGGCTTGTACAAATAACAACATAATCAGATGTACTTAACAGCTCTTCCAATTCAATAAATTGCACACCTAGCTTGGACGCTGTTGCTTCATCTTTATAATTGCCATATGCAACGATATCCATCTCAAATCCAGTTGCTCTTTTTGCTACTTTTTTGCCGATTTCTCCAAAACCAATGATGCCTATCCTTTTCCCTTCTACATCATTTCCCATTAACAGCTTCCATCCGCCGTTTTTTACAATTTCATTTGATTTTGCTAAATTCCTAGCAATACATAATAGTAAACCGAAAGCTAAATCTGCTACAGAGGAAGCATTTTGTCCTGGTGTATTTGTGACGATAATTTCCCGTTTTTCTGCTTCCTCTAAATCAATGCTATCTACACCTGTTCCAAACTTTGATATGTATTTTAACTTCGGAGCAGCCTCCATTACCGTACCATTTATTTTTTCGACACCAGTTACAATCACTTCCGCATCTTGTACATAGTCTAAAATAGAAGCTTTTTTTGTCACAATTGAAGTAACCTCTGCCCCTAATTTCTCTAGCTCCTCCGTAATTTTTTTATTTTCTGTTTCAAATCCATCACTTAAAGATAATAAAACTTTTGTCATTTATGTATTCCTCCCGCTATGGTCTAAAAATCCTTTTTTATTTATTATGATCGAATATCTCACAACAATCATTATAATTTTCAAAAAAATCATATTATTTTTACGGTAAACTAAAAAGAACAATCCATTTTTCCACTTTCTATAGTAAATTCGATCTATATATTCTAAAATTCCCAAACTTTTCTCCCGTTCATTATGTTACAATAAATGACAGGAATAATGACATAAGGAGAGGTAAAATGTCTATTTGGAAAGTAAAAAGCAAAACAAAACATATCCCTTTACAAATAAAAGACGACGAAGCATTAGAATTGAATGGAAAAATACAAGTTGCAGCAGATCAACTAAATGGCGTGATCGAACAAATGAAGCTTGCTGCAAATTCATTAAATAGTACTTCTGAATCAAGTAAAAATAGTACGTTGGAATTAATGAACCAAAGCGAAAAAACCGTCGAATACACCCTGCAAGTATCGGAGAAAATGCGAATAATTGAAGTATCTGCCAGTGAAATTTCAAAAGTATCAACTATCATTCATGAAAACAGCGAAGCTTCATACGAAGAGTTGATGCATTCTTTATCTTCATTAGCTGCACTGCAGGAAAAATATGATTCTTTATTATCCAATCACTATTCTTTATTAAAGCAGATGGAAAGCTTAGTAAATCACTCAAATAATATTAATGACATTCTTTTGAGCATTGGCTCTATTTCCCAACAAACGAGCATCCTATCTTTAAATGCAACGATTGAAGCCGCGAGGGCAGGAGAACACGGCAAAGGTTTTGCGGTAGTTGCCAGCGAAGTAGGAAAACTTGCTAATCAAACGAATGATGCTGTGGAACAAACAAGAAATAATATTTTACAAGTACAAGAAGAAATTTCTATTACTACCGATATGGTTCGAACAGAAACAGAACAAATAGAAACTGGTTCAGGAGAACTGCAGCATATTGGAAACTTATTAGATCATTTTAAAAATAACTTAAATAATATTACTTCCATGGTTTCAAATTCAACCCAAGAAGTGAATGCTCAATCTACAAGTGTGAAAGAGATTGCCAATCTTTTAGAAGAAATCTCTAAAATGACTATTCATAATAAAGAATATGTATCTTAAGTGTTAGAAGATATGGGGCAACAACATAACAATGTGGAAGAAATAATAGAAATCAATGAATTATTACACATAACTTCTAAAGAATTACAAAATATTACAACCGTTACAGATTCGATTTCTTTAACAACAGAACAAAAAGAGCTCATTCATTCCATTCAAACGCAAATTCAAGATAAAATAACGAAATCTACTCTCTCAGAAATGAATGATTCTTATCATATCAAATGGTTGAATAACGTTTTAAAGGAACATACAGAATTAGATGCAATATGGTCAAACAGACTGGATGGAAGCTTCATACACAGTAAACCAAAAGCAATGCTGATTAATGCAAGCATCCGCCAATGGTTTATTGAAGCAAGCAAAGGAAAATCGTTTATTACAAAAGCCTATACATCTGTATTAACAAAACGACCATGCATCACTATTTCTTTCCCAATTACAAAAAAAGGAGAAGTTGGTGGAGTAGTCGGAGTCGATATATCCTTTTAATCAATCGGCATAAAAATAGTAGCGCTGTCCATCATCCAATATTTACCATCAGGTAGAATTTTTGTTTTTGGACAGCACCGTTTCTATTAGGAATTGATTTTTTCACTATGTTTTTATTAATCCATCATTTATTGATAATCCTGTTCACAAGAAACGATACTATTATAGTTTACCTTAGAAGGTAAAGCCCCAATCTTTGTTGCGACCATTCCACCTAATAAATTTCCAAGTTGAACATATCTTTTTAATTCTTCCAGGGAAGTTGGCAATCCTTGTTCATAAATATTATAAAGAATGGCGGCCATAAAAGCATCGCCAGCCCCATTCGTATCTTTTGCTTCAATCGTCTCTCCATTTACTTTTATAGCTTGATGAGAAAGCAGCCCATAGGCCCCTTTTTCTCCCATTGTAATGAAAATAACAGGGATATTATATTGCTCCAGCGCTTTTAGTCCCTCTTCTACTGTTTGCACTTCAAATAAAAATAATAATTCTTCTTCTGATAGTTTTAATACATCCAATGCATGGAAAAACTGTTTTATTGTATTTCTGCATTCTTGCTCACTTTTCCATCTTTGTAATCGTATATTTGCATCAAAACTTACGATAAGTTGATTGGCCTTTGCAAATTTTATTGCTTTTTCTGTTGCTTTTCGTGCTTGCAGATGAAAGAGTGTACCCGATCCAAAATAAAAAATCTTTTTATTTTGAAATGCTTCTACGACAATATCTTCCTCTTTAACTACATCATCAGGTGTATTATTTATATAGGAATGGAAATGTCGCTCTCCTTTATCATCTAAATGAACATAAACACCACATATTTCTTTTTCAGAAGAAAAAACACTATACTTTAAATGTATCGATTCTTTTTCCATTTCTTGTTGGACAAAAAGACTATCTTCATATTTGCCTAATTTCGTTACATAATAACTTTGGATTCCTAAACGGCTTACATGCACCGCAACATTAACCGACGCACCACCTAGTTTCTTTTTAAATTCATCATTATTCCTATTTGTGGAGATATAATCAATAAATGCATCTCCTAATGAAACAATTCCCTGTTTTTTCAATAGTATCTTCCTTTATCATATTTTCTATGAAACTATCATACTAAAATCTCCTCTTATTTACCAAACCATCTTTTTACCAATTATTATTTCTTGAAACTTTCCAACCAATTTTTCCGTTAGAAGGTATGTACTGTATCTAATAATTTTTTATGGCTGTTTTCTAAAAGTTTGTTGTTTTTGAATAAAACAATAAACATGGTTGAAGCACTGAGCAGCCTGAATACATGTAGACTCCTGCGGGGAATGCGAGAAAGACGAGACCCCACAGGAGCGTATGCGACGAGGAGGCTCGGCACTCGTCCGCGGAAAGCGAAGTGTATTCAGGCTGCGGGGTAAATAACAACAATCTATACGAAAAGAGCCTTTTTTATTCACTTTTAAAAAAAAAATGGGAGTGTTTCTTTTGAATTAAATTTGTTATGATATGGTAGGACATATCTGCACGAAACAGTAAATATAAATAATAAAAACTATAAGAGAATCAATAGGAGTGAATAGATTGAACGATTTATGGAATATCATTGTTGCCATTATTTTAGGTATTGTAGAAGGGCTGACAGAGTTTGCCCCAGTTTCCTCGACAGGTCATATGATTATTGTCGATGACTTATTATTAAAATCAAAAGAAATTTTTTCGGAAGAAGTAGCCAATACATTTAAAGTAGTCATTCAGCTGGGCTCTATTTTAGCCGTTGTTATTTTATTTAAAGACCGTTTTTTAAATCTTTTAGGCCTGAAAAAAGACATTAATGGACAAAAAATAATAGGACATAAATTAAGCTTAGTGCAAATCTTTATTGGCTTGCTTCCAGCTGGGATACTAGGTGTCTTATTTGAAGACTATATTGATGAACATCTATTTACGATACATACAGTCGTATATGCGTTAATTGGCGGCGCTATTTTAATGATTATCGCTGATTTTGCACAAAAAAGAAGAGTAGCATCTGTTGAAACAGTCGACAAAATCACCAATAAACAAGCATTTTTAATCGGACTTTTCCAGTGTATTGCCTTATGGCCAGGATTTTCCCGCTCCGGGTCCACTATTTCTGGCGGGGTATTACTAGGGTTAAGCCACCGTGCCGCTGCTGACTTTACGTTTATTATGGCAGTTCCGATTATGGCTGGAGCAAGCTTTATATCATTACTGAAACACTGGGAATCTATCACAATGGATACACTGCCATTTTTTATTGCAGGCTTTATCAGTGCTTTTATCTTTGCCATCATCTCTATTCGTTTCTTTCTGAAACTAATAGACAAAATCAAATTATTCCCATTTGCGATTTATCGAATTGTACTAGCTGTTATCATTATTCTTGTCTTTTTTTAATTTCTATACTAATAAGAAAAGCGGAAGCGCCTTGATCAGCTCTGAAGAAAAATGTTCACATGACTCAAAAAGTGCTTTTTACTTTTAGAGGCATGGGGTTATTTTTCACAAGAGCTAGGCGCTGGAGCTAAACACTAAACTAGGTTCGAAATTTTATACTTTCTTATCTTATAAGAAAAGCGGAAGCGCCCTTGCTCATCGACAGAAAAAGCTGAGGTCCACAGGATGTGGATTACACAATCGTTGCCACAGGACGTGGCGGTTTTAGATTGTGTACCTTTCAGAGATAAAGGAAACACGAAGAGCTTAGCGATTCGATGTTGACTTATCGTAGACGAGGTGAGGGAAGCGTTGAAGTCGATAGGGCGCTGGGGCTAGACACCCATCAGACTTCAGAAAACTTATACTTTCTTATCTTTTGAAAAAAGTCATCCTATTTACATAAAGGGATGGCTTTTTATTTATCGATATTTTGCATAGTTATAAAGACTCATTTTGAAAATATTAGAAAAATGAACAAGAATTTTCTTCCCATAATAACATTATTTTGGTAACATCCTTAAAGTAGCAAAAATGCAAGGAGTTAACAAAAATGACTGTTGTACTAGAAAACAATGATTCTGATACTTTATTAACTTATATTAATACATTACGACAAGATTTAATTGAAGTTGGCTTAGATCATGGGCTTACAAGTAGAGAAACGATTCAACTGAGCCAAAAACTAGATTATTATCTTAACCAATATCAACAAATTATTTACAATAAATAATTTTAGGAATGTAATTCCTAGCTATTATTATTTTTTCCTATTCTCCTTTGAGGACCATTTTTCACTTGGAGTATATCTAGCAGGAAAATAAAAACTGGTATACCGACGATTAATCCCCATATACCAAAAAAATGTTCTGAAAAAATAAGGACAATAAACGTAAAAAATACTGGCAAATCTGTCTTAGAAGACATTAGTTTTGGATTTAATATATACGCTTCTATCCCGTGAATGATCATAATAAGAATAACAATCGTCATTACTTGTGTTATTCCACCTACTGTATAAGCAATTGTAGCTAATGGAATTAAAGAAAGGATAACCCCTGCAACTGGAATAAGCCCAAGAAAAAAAATCATAATAGCAATCCCAAATAATTGTGGAAACCCCAAAAAATACAATGCCAAAGTAGTAAAAGTACAATTAAATAGAGCAATAATAAATTGCGCCTCTATTACTTTTCCGAAAGTTCCCACAAACTTTTTTCCAAAATACATAAATTCATCATAAATCACCGCAATTCTACTATTGCTAAAATGATGAGAAAACCGTTTTAACTTTTCCTTTTCCAATATAAAAATAAAACTTAATACCATTGCCAAAAAAAACTGCAAACTTATTTCCCCTACCCCTGTAAAATATTGGAATAAAAAAGAAAAGCCTTGTTGTAAATAAGTAGAGATATGATAGTTTCGAATGATATGTACGAGATAATTAAAGACAATATTTTCATGCGTATTCGTATAAAAATCAATGATTTGTTTAATAAGCTGTATAATTTCGGTCAATATAATCGGTAAATACAAACTGATTCCAACAATTAATATTCCTATAACAAGCAAATATAAAAGGATAGCGATGATAGAACGTTTGATTGGAATTCTACTTGCGAAAATAGTCACAAATCGATCCATTAAAAAAGAAAAAATCACGGTAAATAAAATAAGATTAATCATATCTTGTACGGCATAAAGCGTAAATGCAAATAAAACAAGAATTAGAAACCGTTTCAAATCCTTGTTAAGCACAAACCTAGAAAAATAATCCATTTAAAAGACTCCTGACCATTGGTGAATAGCTTCTTCTGTTATGTGTGTTCCATTTATAATCCTTTTACTACCATTATTTACGAATATGGAAAAAATAACAAGATATATTTTATTAAATTCTATCCTTATCCTATAAAAAAGGCATCACGTCTCCAAATAAGTTTTGGAGCGGATGCTTTTTTTTACTTCACTTCATATAAATATACACGCCAATATCCTTTTTTTGTTTCAAATGTTTTACGAAACTCTAAATTCGTTTCCTTCGCATTTTCAATCGGAACAGCTGACAGTACAAAACGTCCTCCCATTTTTTTCAGCTGATCTGTATTTAGATTTAAGTCGTGAATAACTTTCTTTGAGTTTTTGGAGAATTGATAATGTTTTCCTAATTCATCGACAAAGATATAACATCTTCCTCCCCAATAATCGAAGTATTCACGAAGCGCTTTATTTTTGTTTAATTCAGGCTCGATTATTTTTCGGAACTCCAGTTTATACCGCAAAGGATACATATTGCTGTAAGAATCAATTGTATAAAAGCCATTATATTGGGCGACATCAGGATGCATGCCAATGCTGACTACTCGATATTGATCCATTGGAAGACCAATATAGTTTTTTATTTGCGTAAATTCTTCTTTTGCAAAGTATTGACCATAGCTTGGCTGTTTGCTGTATTTCACTTCTTCGTTATTTGGCACTAATACGAGCAACTGAAGAAAAACAAGTACATAGACGACTTTTTTTCCTAGACTCCCCATCTTCCATATCATTTTTAAAGACAGCGCAAATAAAACATAAATGATCATCGGTCTTAAATAGTGAAATCTAGCAAAATTAAAGGTTGTTAAAATACTAATTCGCTCTTTTAATGGCTGCCAGCCTTCAAAAAACCAAAATGCATACCAAGTGGATAGCAGAATGTTGAGTAGATGAAGCCAAAGAAATAGCTTATGCTCCTTCCATGTTTTTTTCCATAACACGATAACGAAGCAGAAAAGAGTTAGCGGGAGAATGATATACGTATGAATCGTTCTATCTTGATTATGACTAATCACATAGTTTTTTCCAATCAATCTAATTGTCTCCCACAACGTTAGTTTCGACTGGTAAAAAACATTTCGGTTGGTTAATTCTTGGGCTGGTGTAATCATCGATGCTACTAATCGGTAATCAATTAATAAATAAATAAGCAGCATATATAAAATGGATAAGAAAAAAGCCATATTCCATTTTTTTGTTTTGATTACATCATATAGCCATACACATCCAATTGCGGCAAGAAAATAAAAGAATCCGATGACAAATGTCGAGAAAAAAGGCAAAACAGTTAATACGATGTAATTTTTCCAATGCCGATCCCCGTTGCGAATATTAAGGAAACTCCAAAGTGCCAATGGCATTCCAAGAATACTTAACATGCCTGACGGCCAATAAGGAGTTAATGCAAAAGTAAGGGCTGCCCCAATTATAATAAAAGAAAACCCCTTCTCTTTTACCACATATTTTTTCAAAAGGAAATACATTCCTAAAAAAGCAATAAATCTTGTGATTGCTTGACTGATACCATATGCAATGACAGGCGGAAATAGTTGAAATAAAAAAACCATCGCATAATACTCAGAATAAAAAGTATCTCTCGAAAAGTTGCCGTTCATAATTTGTTCCATTGGTGTATTTAAAGGTGCAAATAACTGGCCGCTGTCCTTTAAAACTTGATACCAGCCTAAGTTAGAATCTAAATTATCATGCATTCGCATATGAGCATGTTCATTTAACAAAAAATAGGGGGCTACCCATAATGAAATAATAATAAGTGCACTAATTATATAAATTTTTTCTTTTTTTCCTTGTTGATCAATCATTATTAACTCCTTGGTTCTTGCTTGTATTTATGTGGAAATACAATATATTTTTGTCCTAAATAGTTAAGAATGGTATATAATCCACTTCCAAATAATACCGCAATTTCTTCTGTATAACCCGCTGGTATTGCAAGCATTTTCACTATTTCTTCTACTATTTCTAAACCAATTTTATAAGCAGAGATATAGGATAGAATAATCACAATGGCAAAACGAATACTGCTCCCCATAAAGGGAGCTTTGCTTTGAAAGGTAAATCGTTTATTTAAAAAATAACTCACGCAGGCTCCAAGACAATTTCCAATAATCGTAGAAGTCCAGTAGTTTAATTGTAAGAAGCTTAAACAAGTATACGTAATCGATAAGCCAACTAAAGTATTTATGACACCAATAAAAAGAAATTTAATAAAAGGATGCTGCAACATTATGCATGTACCTTTGTCTTAGGTTTTTCTTCGGTGCGTTTAGGACATAAATTATGTTCAATAATATAGCGAGGACGTTGCTTTACTTCTTCATATATTTTTCCAATATATTCTCCTATTAGGCCAATACTCATTAATAAAAGGCCTCCGATCAACCAAATGGAAATCATTAATGAAGCCCATCCAGATTCTGTATCGCCCATAAATTTTTCAATCAGAACATAAGCCCCAGCAATAAAACTAATAAAAAAAGATAAAAATCCAATAATGGTGATAAAACGGATTGGTTTCACACTAAAAGAAGTTAAACCGTCAAATGCAAACGCAAGCATTTTCGCCAGTGGATATTTGGATTCGCCTGCTTCACGTGCTTTTCGTTCATAATAAACTTTTGTCGATTTAAACCCTAATAAAGGAACTATGCCTCTTAAAAATAGATTCGTTTCTTGAAAACGCAGCATTTCCGTTAAAGCACGTTTACTTAATAAACGATAATCAGCATGATTGTAAACAAGTGACAAGCCTAACTTGCCCATCAGCTTGTAAAAGCCTTCGGCAGTGGTTCTTTTGAAAAAACTATCGGTTTCTCGTTTGCTTCTTACTCCATACACCACATCAAAACCGTTCAAATATTGTATTACAAACTCTTTTATTACGGTTGTATCATCTTGAAGGTCCGCATCAATGCTAATCACACAATCAGAAAATTTTGCAGCTTCTTCCAAACCGGATAACAGTGCTTTTTGATGCCCAAAATTTCTGGAAAGCTTTATCCCACTTACATAAGAATCTAAGCGACAAGCCGCTTCAATTTTTTCCCATGTGGAATCTTTGCTGCCGTCATCAATAAATAATAACTGGCTTTTTTCACTAACTAAATCTTCGTCGATTAAGTTATGCAGCACATCCTTTAAATGAGCATACGTGGTGTCAAATACTTCTTCTTCGTTATAGCATGGTACTGCAATCGTTAAAACTGTTTCATTCATATTAAAGACCTACCCTCTTCTAACTAAATACATGTATTTTATCTCGGAAAAACATAACTAACTATAGGATCTACTATTTCTTCCATAACAACTTGTATTAAAGAATTTTCCAAGTTTTTCACTTAATGGTTTATTTTTCAACAAGACTCTTTTTGTATAGATTGTTGTTATTTAACCCACAGCCTGAATACACTTCGCTTTCCGCGGGGCGAGCGCCGAGCCGCTTCGTCGTTTCACTCCTGCTTTCTTCTCGCCTGTCTCGCTAATCCCGCAGGAGTCTACGTGTATTCAGGCTGCTCAGTAATTCTATAAGGTTTTTCAACTTATTAAAAAGCAACAAACTTTTAGAAAACAGCCTTCAACAAAAAGTTGCCAGTTGGAATTTTCTTCATTATCGGGGATTATTGTAACATACATTATAAACATTTGATAAATATTTATTAAATTATCGATGTTTTAATAAGGGAAAAACCTAAAGCGATTAGAAAAGAATCTCCATCGTTTTAGGTTTCTTTTGTTAACGCTTTTTTTGTATAGATTGTGTTATTTAACCCGCAGCCATGTTTATTATTATTTTATTCAAAAACAACAAACTTTTAGAAAACAACCTTTGTTAAAGATGAGCTTAGGAAATTCCCCTCATTGCTTTATTTCTTTAGCTACAATATTTACAAACTCTTTTTCCCTCTATAAATTTCCAATTAATTTGGTCTTTTATACGGCCACCAGTTGGCTTCTCCAAAATTCTTCACCATTACTGGTATAAACAAAGGCAAAATGACAAAAGCGTACAATGCTAACCCTGCTAAAACAATGCTGGCGATTTGCAGTAAGGACAGCATACCAGATGGCATCATTGCTCCAAATGTACCGCCTAAAATGATTGCAGCAGAAATAATGACGGTGCCCATTTTTTTCATCGCTTCTAACATTGCCTCTGCAACTGATAGACCACGATACTCATTAAAACGATCCATTAAAAAGATGCTGTAATCAACGCCTAATGCTACTAATATTACAAATCCAAAGAAAGGAACAACCCAACTAATCCCTGAATATCCTAATAGTTTGACATAGATTGCTTCATTTATTCCCATTGCAGTATAAAAGGATAGGATCAAAGATCCAATTATATATGCAGGCATAATAATCGAACGGAATAAAAAGACCAGTATAACAGAAATCCCCAGCAGCATGAAGACAACTGTACGAGAATAGTCTTCATGCGAAATTGTCCGTAAATCAGCATTTGTACTCGTTATGCCACCAATCGCCACCTCTGCATTTTCCAATTTCGTTCCTTTTGTCACTCTGCTCACTGCATCTTTTAATTCATCTACCTGATTAATTGCTTCATTTGAATAAGGATTAGCAGCAAAGATAACATCCAAAGTCATTATTTTACGATCTTTAGACATATACGTATTGATAGATTCGGCAAAATCGTTGCTTTCCAGTACTTCCTGTGGTATATAAAAGCTGTCTTTATTATGCTGAGATAAACCAGATAAATAATTTGTTGCCGAACCTATTCCTCCCGATACTTTATCTAAACCTTCCACACTTTGATTCAGTCCATCAGATAATTGCTTGATTTGACCGTCTATATTACTAAATCCATTTAATAATTGTTTTTGACCATCATTAATGCTGCTTAAACCATTGGTTAATTTGGGCATAATGGAAACAATTTTACCTTGACCATCTGCTAGTTGGTTTAATCCTTTTTGCTGTGCTTCAATTCCTTCGATTAATTGTTCTAATCCGGTTCCGAGTAATGCTTGATTTTTCACTACTTCAGCGTATATGCTATTTCCCTGCTTTATTCCTGTTTGCAATTGATTTTGCAATTGAGATAAACTAGTATTTAACCCTGTAATACCCTGTACCACTTGTGGCAATTGAGGTTGTGTGGTTAACAATGCATTTTTTATTACTTGATATGCCTGTTCCTCATCGAGTCCATTATATTTTTGTTCTAAGTAGCCAAAAGATTCGCTTGGTATTTGATTGATGTCACCCGACAGTTCTTCTAATTTCGCTCCTATTTTTTGATTCTGAGTTATAATGTTGAATAAATTTGTATCGATTTCCTCATAGCCTGGCTGCAAGTTTTGATGTGTTGCCAATAATTTTTCAGCGCCAGTTTTTGCATCTTCTAACACTTGAATAATCTGTTCAGATTTAGCTGAACCTTGACGGATTCCATCTTCAATTTTCATTAAATTGGTTTGAATTTCTGTTAAACCTGATTGAATGCCGGAAGTACCGCTTATTAAATCATTTATGCCTTTTGAAGTATTAGTTAATTTGGGTTCAAATTTAGAGAGCTCACTGCCTGAATAATGAAGGCCATTACTAATTTTATCTAATCCTTGTTTTCCTTTCTCAAGCCCTTCTTCTAAACTTTGTGCTTGTGTTCCTACATATAATTTTTCAATTGGTTCTCCTGTAGGATGTGTAACAGAACGCACTTTATCTACATGCTCTAACTTTGCTAATTCTTTGTTTAAATTTTCAGCTAATCCTATGTATTCTATTGAATCCATTTTTTCATCATTTTTTATTACAATTGTGGAAGGGTTCGATTTTCCAGGTCCAAAGCTATCTGCTATTGCATTAAATGCATTAATAGAAGAAACTTTATCACTAATTTCATCCAATGAGTTGAAAGAAAGTTTTCCATCATATGTCATGAGAAAAGGTACACAAATTACCGCCACAATCAGTAAAGTAAGAAGCGGTCTAGTTAAGGAAAATTTTCCTGTGATTGCCCAGATTTTACTGTCCTCATGTTTTGTACTGGACTTAGACGGCCAAAATATGTTCGGACCAAGAACAAACATAAAAAACGGCACCAATGTAAACAAGGCGATTAATAATAACGCTACCCCGACAGCAACAGCAGAAGCAGACTGGTATAGCTTAAATTTTGAAAATCCGATAGCTGCAAATCCAATCATAACGGCCATGCTGCTGAAAAAAACCGTTCGACCAGCGGTTTTGTATGTTTCCAATATTGCTTCAACTATACTTTCTCGATGGGAAAATTCTTCTTTAAAACGGGATAATAAAAGAATACAATAATCTGTTCCAATTCCAAATAACACTGCTACTAAAAATATTTGTGTATAATTTGAAATGGGAAAATTACATTTATCGACAAGAATAGCAACAATCGATTGAGATGCTAAATAAGAAACACCAACGGTAATTAATGGTATAAGCGGTGCAATAATAGACCGGAAAATGATCAATAATACCGCTAGAATAAATATAACCGTAATACCTTCCGTTTTCTTTAACCCTTCTTGGAAGCCTTTGGTTATATCGCGATTAATCATCCAATTACTCGTATAGTAATGTTCCACATCGTAACCTTTAATTGCAGCATATAATGCATCACTTACTTCATCTCGATCTCTATCATTCCAACTAAAGGACAGCAATACTAAGATTGTTTTTCCATCTTTTGAAAAAAGCTGATCTTTTAAATTTTCATCTATGAAATGGGAATGTATTTCTGTAATGCCTAATTGTTTTTTATCACCTTCTAATTTATGTAACGCCTTTTTCGCCTCAGCTATTTCCTTGTTCGTTAACTTTTTATCATCTTGAAAAACAAGGGCGACTGTTGATTGATCACCAATATTCTTTTGCTTTTGTATTTCCTTTATTATGTTTCTTGCTTGTGCAGAACTATAATTATTAGGAATACTTAATTGTCCTTTTTCTCTTACTAAATCAGCAATATTTGGCGCTAGAAAAAATAAACCTATAATAACAACAAGCCATGCAAAGGGAATAAACCATCTCCCTTTTAAAATAGTATTCACTCTGTCTCCTCCTCTACTATTTCTTAGTTTTCTACAATTAATTTATCCTCATAGGTAGTTAAAAAAATGTTAATTCTGTTTCATCGAATGGATTAGTAATGGATTCTTATAACGATGTATTCTTTCTTCCATCTTTTTAAAAACAGAATATCCTTTCTCTGTAATCGTTAAATAGACTACACTCGTTCTTTATAACGAACTTAAAATATCACCAGTTTCCAATCTAATCAGGTTTTCCAGTTTCCTATTAACAAAAATTTAATATATTCATAACGATCTACTATTATCTTTAATTTTCTGATTTTAACTTTTTTCCTTTTTACTGTCAATTATAAATTCATTTTTTCACTTATTTGTCATAAATCGATATGTATCTTTTATACTAAGCATATATAAAAAGGAATCGAAAAGATGAATAAAGATTGTCGTTTCACTACAATAGGAAAACGTTTTCTACTATCATGTCTATGCTATAATGGGGAAAAACAGGATATTTTGGAGGAATTATGGAGAAATTTGAAATGAAAAATACTTTAATGGAAGCCTTAGGAATTGAAATTAAAGAAGTAAAAAAGGATGGTACATGTATTGCTACCATGCCGGTTGACTCTCGCACGAAACAGCCTTTTGGCTATTTGCATGGAGGAGCATCTGTTGCGTTGGCAGAAACAGTTGCAAGCCTTGGTGCTGCTAGTCTGGTAGATTTACAGACACAGGCTGTTTTCGGTCAAGAAATTAACGCTAATCATATTGCTTCCAAAAAAGACGGAATGGTGACAGCCATTGCAACGGTTATTCATCAAGGCAGAACTAGTATGGTATATGAAACGAAAATTATTGATGAAGATGAAAAATTAATCAGCATTTCTCGCTGTACGATTGCAGTTGTCACGAAGAGAAAATAAAATGAAACTTCCTTCAGGAGGAAAAAGTCTAGCAAACAAATTTTGTTCATTTATTACCTAACAGAAGCAAAGGACGTGTACGTATTGTTTGAAAATCGTGATGATCAAAATCTAAAAAGCGACATGCGTCGCAGCAGTCTGCGTGCTGATTGTGAGAACTGCTTCGGCTTATGCTGTGTTGCACTGCCCTTCGCCGCTTCTGCAGATTTTGCAATCGATAAAGACGCTTGCAAACCTTGTCCCAATTTACAATTAGATTTCCGGTGCGGCATTCACAAAAGCCTCAGACAGCAAGGTTATAAAGGTTGTACAGTTTTCGACTGTTTCGGTGCAGGTCAAAAGGTTTCTAAAGTTACTTTCGAAGGAGTTGACTGGAGGGAAAGTGCAGAAACGGCAAAAAAAATGTTTGATCTGTTCCCCATTATGCAACAACTTCATGAGATGCTCTGGTATCTTGCCGAAGCACTAACTTTAAAAGCATCTCGTTCCATTCATAAAGAACTTAGCTTCGTACTTGACGAGACAGAACGACTTACTCAACTTAGTCCCGATTCTCTCATGGAATTAAATGTTCCATCACATCGTGCAGAGGTAAATGCTCTGCTTTTAAAAACAAGTGAACTTGTACGGGCCGAGTCCCATCGCCAAAATAATAGTTATAAAAAAAGCAAAAAAACGGACCATAGAGGAGCGGATCTTATCGGGAAAAATCTTAAAGGGGCGAACCTTAAAGGAGCTAACTTAAGAGGAGCATATCTTATTGCAGCAGACCTCCGAGACGCAGATTTGAGAATGGCCGATCTTATTGGGGCTGATTTCCGAGACGCAGACTTAAGGGGAGCGGATCTCACTGAGAGTATTTTTCTCACCCAAGTTCAAATTAACTCAGCAAAGGGCGATGCACGCATAAAATTACCGCACTTGCTTTCTCGCCCAACACATTGGTCTAGGTGAGCATAAAAGCGTAAGTGACTGGAAACTGTCCAATAGAAGGGGTTTCATTTAGTAGAAGGAAAAGAAAAAGCTGACTCTAAAAAGTCGTTATTAACGACCTTTTGAGACAGCCTCTTCCCTAGTTTTCTTCTTAATTACTACTGTAAACCCTTGCTTCATATGGCTTTAATGACAAACTATTAACAGCAGGATGCTCCTCTACCTCATAGTTTGCAAGCAATAAATTTCTTGAATGCAGCTCTACTTCCTGACTATTAAATACGGCCTCAGATGAAGTCATATTCACTATTACTACGATTTTTTCATCATCTAATGTTCTTGTATAGGAAAATACTTCCTCATTTTCT
Organism: Niallia sp. 01092; assembly: GCF_052318935.1. Lineage (NCBI taxonomy): Bacteria > Bacillati > Bacillota > Bacilli > Caryophanales > Bacillaceae > Niallia > Niallia sp. 01092. The sequence continues at coordinate 123,800 of NZ_JBQRKO010000003.1, forward strand.
TCATCGATTAAATCAAATGTTCCATACGTTAAAATTGGTCCAGATTTCTTTAATTCGATCATCTTTTTAAAATAATGATAAATGGAATAAGGATTCTGTTTTTGATTTTCTACATTTATGTCTATATAATTTGGATTTACCCCCATCCATGGAGCAACCGTAGAAAAACCAGCATACGGCTCACTTGACCACTGCATCGGTGTACGCGAATTATCACGGCTGGAAGACCAAATAATTTCCATTATTTCTTGGTGAGAAAGTCCTTCTTTTTGTTTTAGTTGATATAAATTTTTTGTTGCTACATCATCATATTCTTCAATTGTCGGAAACTGGACATTTGTCATGCCGATTTCCTGTCCTTGATAAATAAAAGGAGTTCCTTGCATAAAAAAGTACATCGTTGCTAAAGCTTTTGCACTTTCTTTCCAATACTCTTTATCATCTCCCCATGTGGATACGCTTCGAGTTTGGTCATGGTTTTCAATAAACAGGGCATTCCATCCTTTATTCTCAAGACCCTTTTGCCATTTATTTAAGACTTTTTTTAATTTTAATACATCTACTTTTTTCTTTTTATCTGCATCCCATAAATATAGGTGTTCAAATTGGAAAGCCATATTAAATTTCCCTTTTGTTTCACCTACCCATAATTCTGCTTCTTCGACTTTTACACCGTTGGCTTCCCCGACAGTCATAATGTCATATTTAGCGAATGTTTCCTTTTTCAACTCTTCCAAATATGGCTGAATTCCCTCTACATTCATATGTTTATCAAAGGAGGGGACATACTCTAGTTCTTCTGGATTTTCCATATCTTCGAGTCCATCTTCTTTTTTAATATGACTGATGGCATCAACTCTAAAGCCATCGATACCTTTATCCAGCCACCAATTAATCATTGTATATAACGCTTTTCTGACCTCTTCATTTTCCCAATTTAAATCCGGCTGTTTTTTCGAAAAAATATGTAAAAAGTATTGCTCCGTTTTTTCATCGTATTTCCATGCGGATCCGCCAAAAATACTTTCCCAATTGTTTGGCTCTTTGCCATTTTTTCCGTCTCTCCATATGTACCAATCTCTTTTTGCATTTTCTTTGGAAGAACGGGATTCAATAAACCAAGGATGTTCATCACTCGTATGATTAATTACTAAATCAATAATCAGCTTCATCCCTCTTTGATGAACTTCATTCAGCAATTGATCAAAATCCTCCATTGTTCCGAAGTCTGGCATTATATCTTGATAGTCGCTAATATCATAGCCATTATCATCATTTGGAGATTTATACATTGGACAAATCCAAATACAATCAATTCCTAATTCCTTTAAATAATCTAATTTTGAAATGATACCTTGTAAATCACCGATTCCGTCTCCATTCGAATCCATAAAACTTCTTGGATAAATTTGATAAGCAACTGCTTCTTTCCACCATTTTTGTGTTTCCATTCAAGATTTCCTCCTCTATTTTCTCAAGATTTTACTTCTCATAAAATATTTGGAATAGGGGAACAAGATTTTCTTTCCACCATTTTTGCAGGGATAATCATTTTTTTAGGCAGAGAATCAGAATTTTTCATATTATCTATTAAGCAATCAGCTGCTTCTATACCAAGCTGATAAATATTTATATCGATGGAAGTTAAAGAAGGCTTTATATGCTTAGCGACAATAATATTATTAAACCCAACAATTGATATATCTTCAGGAACAGATATATTCCATTCCTCTGCATAGCTAATCAGCTCAATTGCTACAAAATCGTCTGCAACTACTAGTGCTGTTGGAGGCACATCTTTTTGCAGCAGCTGCTGAAATTGCTTTTTAGCATTCACTTTCATCTCTTTATCATAAATAATAATCGATTCATCAAATGGAATATTTGCCTGCTCTAGTGCTTGTCTATACCCTTCTAAACGGTCAATTGTAAACACCATTTCCATATTAGCCCCTACAAATGCAATATGTTGATGCCCCATATTAATTAAGTATTCCGTAATTTGTTTTGTAATGGAAATATTATCGTTGTCGACATAGGTGATTTGTTCTGCATTGCTATATGGTCTTCCTATCACCGCAAAGGGAAATTTCACTTTTACTAAATAATCCATTACTTTATCATTCTTTTTACTGTACAAAAGGATAATGCCATCCACTCTCTTACCTTGTACCATTTGCACAACTTCTTGATAAATCTCCTCTTCTTCTGCGCCTGTTGTTAAATAAATTCCATACTTATTCTCACGGGCTTTTAAACTAATTCCTCGAATTACTTCTGGAAAAAAAGGATTTTCAAGCATCGATTCAGCAGAGTGAGGCATCACAATCCCAATGGCATTCGCTGATTTCACAACGAGACTTCTTGCTTGCAAGTTCGGATGGTACCCCAATTTTTCCATCGCTTCCCGAACTTTTCTTTTTGTTTCTTCACTTATTTTTGGATGGTTAGCAAGTACTCTGGAAACAGTTGATGGAGACACATTCGCCTCTTTGCCAACATCTTTGATTGTAATTGCCAAAACGCCCCTCTTCCTTTCGTTATCACTAAATGAAAATGTTGTTAAACCTTCCTATAATTCATATAAAAGGGATGTTTCCTATTATTTTGTTATATGTTTTCAAACACCAGTGCAAACGATTGCACTTAACGATATAAAAAATAATACCACAGGTCTATTAAATGAACAATATGCTGGTGTCTATTATTCACTATTCAAACAAGGTTTTCTTTTTCTTTTCGTCATGCATAAAAGTAGACATAAGGCATGATATTCAATTATATTTTGTTTATAGTTTTTTAGAAAGGAAGTGCTCTCATTGGCATCACTAAAAGGAAAAACAGCGCTTATTACTGGCGCAGGCAGAGGCATCGGCCGTGCAACTGCCATCGCACTTGCACAGGAAGGTGTTAATCTTGGTTTAGTTGGTTTAACTTTATCTAATTTAGAAAAAGTGGCAGAAGAAGTGAAACAATATGGCGTTTCTGTTTCGATTGCAACTGCAGATGTAGCAGACAATGCTTCTGTTATAGATGCTGTAAACCATATTACCTCTGAATTAAAACAAATTGATATATTAATCAACAGTGCTGGTATTGCGAAATTCGGCGGTTTCCTAGATCTTGCTACAGAAGAATGGGAAAATATTATCAAAGTGAATCTTCTTGGTACATACTATGTGACAAAAGCCGTTTTACCAGGCATGATCGAAAGAAAAGCGGGAGATATCATTAATATTTCCTCTACTGCAGGACAAAAAGGTGCGCCTGTAACTAGTGCGTACAGCGCCTCTAAATTTGCTGTACTAGGATTAACCGAATCGCTTATGTTAGAAGTGAGAAAACATAATATACGTGTAACTGCGTTAACACCAAGTACAGTTGCTACAGATATGGCTATCGATATAAATTTAACAGACGGCAATCCTGAGAAAGTTATGCAGCCAGAAGACTTAGCAGAATTAATGGTCGCACAATTAAAATTAAATCCACGCGTCTTTATTAAAACTGCTGGTATGTGGTCAACGAATCCGTAAACAGGCTAATAAAAAAAGGACATATAAGCATTCTTTTTAAGAAAAGAAGGCTATATGTCTTTTTATTGAAAATTACTAGAATTCTAGTTGCTGTCTTGTGTTGAAAAATATGGTAAAACTTCTTGCCCTAATTCATGAATTACTTCTTCCGCAGGTCTATTGCTATCGAATAATGCGAAGAATAGATGATTTACGCCTATTTCCTTATAGATATTTAATAGATCAATTAAAGCGTTTCTCCCAACCCGGAATCCAAGTCGTATAGGAGTTGGTCCTTCGTTTGGATCTTCCGATAAATCTAAATGCATTGGCTGCGTGAATGGCTTAAACACGCCTGGATGATAATGATCTACTAACTGTCTCCACTTTTTGATCGATTCTGCTTGTAGATGCGGACTCCGAGGATAATACATCCAGCCATCTCCATTTTCAGCAAACCAACTCATATCTTGCTGACTGTACCCAGTAATCATTGTAGGAATTTTTTTCGTTGGCTTAGGTACTAGATTTGCACCTGCAACTCCTCCTAATGATGAAGTAATCATAGGAAATTCTTTGTATAAGAGCTGATTGAGGTATTCAAAAGCTTCAACGAATCTTTTTCCTCTATTTTCGTGAGAGATCCCTAGTCCTAAAAAATCTGCTCTTCGATCACCAGACGATACACCCATAATGAGTCTTTCCGGAAACAAATTTTCTATCGTAGCTATCTCTTTTGCTACACGCAAAGGATGACGAAGTGACAGCACAACAGCGGATGTTCCTAATGCAATTTCTTTCGTCTTGCTTGCAAGATACGTTAAATAAATAAGCATATCATATATTTGTCCTGTTGCCGGATCCCCAAAAGAGGGATCTTGCAGCAGAACATCACGGAACCAAAGACTTGAGAAGCCATAGTTTTCTGCAAGTTGTGCTAGTTCGACCTGCTTCTCCATGGTAGGCGTTTGAAATTGATAATTCTCTAACGGTATATGCAAGCCAAGTGTTAGCTCAGCTTCTTTATACATTCGATTGAATGCTCGGTGTTCTTGTAAAAAATTCATTTCTTCCACTCCCTTCTTCTTTGTTTAAGCGCTATTAATGCACCTAAAAAAGAACCAATTGTAACAACTAATGATAAAATTAATTTATTTTTATTTAGCGATTGTTTTTTCATCATTTCTAGCATTTCTTCACGATTGTTCATTTAAAAGCTCCTTTAATTCAGGTTTCGTTTTTCCAAGGGCTGGTGTTCCTCCTTTTTTCTCTCTTGAATCTATAGCAATTGAGTCCATCAAACTCCGCCTTGTAATAGTAAATAATTATTCATGGACAACGTGATCAGGCGCCGTTCAAATTTTCATCACACTGCCTTTATGAATGTTATTATGTCGCATACAAAACAAAAAGAAAAGTACGTACTTTTTAGTAGTATAGGAACTAAAAAGTATCTATAGTTGTTGGAGGAGATTAGCTTGAATTTAAAGATTGAAGAAAATGCAGTACAATGGTTTAAGGAAGTGGCTGAATTGAAAAAAGGCGAAACTGTCCGTTTAATGATCAGCTATGAAGAAGAAGCAATAAACAGATCCTATTACCCCGGTTTTTCGTTAAAATTTCTTGTAGAAGTGCCCAACCTTCTTGTTACACATTTTAAGAAAGACGGCATCCTTTTTATATTGAGATTTCCGATGATGCCATTTTTCAAGAAAAATCATTAGATATTAAATATGACCCTATACATGACGATATATTTTTTGAAATGCAAGATATGAAATGATTGTCGTTTTTTCTAAAAAAGGAAGCGGCATACAAAAAAAGTGCCTGTTCTATAAGTTTCTTAAAAAGCTTATAGAATAGACACTTTTTGCAAAGAGTTAACTCTAGGAAGAGTATATTTATTTATGCTGACAACAAATCTGTTTATCTCTATCAATGTCCCTCACAACCGCATATTCATTACCCCACTGACACATTGTGTTTAAGACTGGTACGAATGATTTGCCTAACTCCGTTAAACTGTATTCTACTTTTGGCGGCACTTCGTTAAATACCTCTCTTCGGACAAGACCATCTCTTTCCAACTGCTTTAGTTGATCTGTTAAGACTTTTTGGGTAATTCCCGGTATTAATTCATAAAATTCTTTTGTCCTGATTGATTTTTGACTCAAGAAATAAAGGATTAAACATTTCCACTTTCCACCTACAATATTCATGAAAATATTGATGCCAGTATTATGACTAACCATATCCTGTTCCTCCTAAATAGGCACCTAAAAGTGGTTATACCACATTATTGTGCGTTATTTTCTTATTAATTATTGCCTACTATACTTTTAGGTGCAACAAATAAAACCTTGGGAGTGGATATCATGAGTGTAAAAAACATTTTAGAAAAAAGACGTTCCGTTAGACATTATGACCCAAATTATAAAATTAGTTCGGAAATTCTAACATCCTTAATTGAAAGTGCAAGCAAGTCGCCTAATGGAAATAATATTCAAGCAACTCGATACTTAATCATTGAAGATCCAACTTTACGAGAATTATTATTGCCTATCGCTTTTAATCAGCAGCAAGTTGTAGAAGCTTCTACTTTAATCGTTATGCTGGGTGATTATCAAGCTTTTAATGAAGATAATATTATTACAATACATGAGCAAGAGTTTCAAGCAGGTTTTTTTGATGAATCATTAAAAGATTTTCTAACGAATGCTGCAATCAATTACTATGCAGCTAAATCAAAGGATGATTTAAAGCTTGAATTAACTAGAGACGTCAGTCTCGCTTCCATGTCATTAATTTTATTAGCAAATGAAGCAGGTTTTGAAACAATCACTATGTCCGGTTATGATTCTAACCAACTAAGAGCGGCCTTAAATATTTCGGAAAGGTATTTAGACGTTATGCTTATCGCTATTGGGAAAGGGATTAAAGCTGGTCATCAAACGGTAAGACATGATGTGGATAAAGTGATTTATAAAGATAAGATATAAGTTGATTAAAAGTTTATAAGCACTGCAACTCTCAGGCTGTCAACAAACTTACCTTGAATCAGCCTGAAAAGTTTGCAGATTTAACTTGATCTGTACTTAAAAGGAAAGGATTTTTCTGTTTAAATGAAATGGAACTAAAATTCCAAAGAAAGAGCCTAACCAGCTTTCGTTGTTATATATTTTAATTTAAGTTTAAAGGAACTTTAAATACTACACCATCTAATGTTATTACTAAAGTATTTTTGTTATTTTTAATTTCTTTTTCACTGAAAGAAAAAACTAGATTCCCTTCTATCTTTCCTTTATTAGAATGATTAAAATTTATTATATTCTGCTTTTTATGGTACTCAACATCTGAAGGCAATGCCTCATATGGAGTTATATCACTATCTGTTTCGCTTTCAATAACAAAGTTAGTATGGTCTACTTTATTAGACCCTGTATTCATAGATATATCTACTAATATAGCTTTATGTCCTTCATCAAAGGTTAAATCCATATTCTCTCCATTTTCCACCAACAATAATTTGTTATATATCTTTGTTCCTTTTACTGTCAATGCATTTTCTTCATACTTTAATTTCTCATTTACCTTTCCACTAACAGTTTCATCACCACACCCTGCTAATACAATTGTAAATAATAATACCATTAAAAGCCCTGCAATTTTTTTCATTGAACTCTCCTTTATTATTGTATTTTATTTTAAAGTTACCAAAAAAACTACTATATGGATATATAGGAATATTTAGTAACCTTATATTCTTCATTTTTTATCATACCTTTTCATTTGATAATATTCACCATAATAATTAACGCTTGATTTTATTTTTAAGGCGTTTTTAATCGTAAAAGGATCATTGTAAGGAAAATCGGCTTTTTCGATTGAATTAGCTCCTTTAACATTAAAAATACTTGCGTTTTGCAAATAATAAAATATAATAATATTAAATTAACAGTATTTGGAGTAAGGAAAGTGATTATCATGATTATTAATAACTCCGGGAATTTATCGGTTGAATATTTTCATTCTTACTTTCAATTAATCATGAATACATTTGAAATGGAAATTGAAGAAGTAAAATATTATATCATAACTCAATTCTTCCAAGGAGAATTATGTTCTAGGGGAGAAAAAACAAAACGTAATTTTCAGGTTGCCTACAAACAATTGGTAAATAATAAGTAAAGTATGAAATGAGGTTATTAAAATGGAGAATCTACGAGAAATTTTACAGAAAACAATGAGAGGATTTGGATTGCTAGATAAAAACTGCTGTTCTATAGGAACTACTGAAATATCCCTTGTTCAGAGTCACATCTTATACGAAATTGATAAAAGGCATCACCCCTCCATGCAGGAAGTATCAGAAATATTAGGCATTGATCTTACAACTTTCAGCAGACAAATTCAAACCTTAATTAAATTGGAATTGGTGGAGAAAAGACAGTCCCTTCAAGACAAGAGGGTTTATGAACTCCATTTAACCACTCAAGGGAGAATAATCGCTGCATCAATTGATTCGCAAATGAACCAGTACCTAGATGAAGTATTTTCCTACATGACTGATTTTGAAAAAGAAACGGTTATTCGTTCCTTAATCTTACTTAATAAATCCATGGCTAAAAGTAAAATGTGCTGTAAACCTGTTCAATAAACAAGTATCTACTTGCTTTTCAAATAAACATAAACTTGCATTTTGCAACTAAATAAAGGAGGACTTACAATGTGGTTCGAAGTTTTCAAGAGTTTTCTATGGATTGCAAAGAATTAACCGCTTTATTTATCGGGATTTCATTTATTATTAACATCATTCAAGCATTTGTTCCTTATGAAAAAATGGAACTACTTATGGAGAAGAGTCATTCAATCATTAGTGCATTAATTGCTGTATTTTTCGCATTTGTCACTCCATTTTGTTCATGCTCCACGATACCTGTTGTCGTAAATCTATTAAACAATCGAATTCGGTTTGGCGTTGTGATGATCTTTCTTTTTTCATCGCCTGTCTTAGATCCAACGATTTTAACAATTATGACTGCAATGCTTGGGTGGAAAGTAGCTCTTTATTACACTCTGATCACAACCATACTTTCCATCATTATTGGATTCACTCTTGAAAAGCATGGTTTTGAAAAAGAAGTAAAAAACGTATTAGTCAAAAATTTTGTACCAGAAACAAAAGGATTTAATTTAAAAAACGCCTTTTCAGAAACCATAATACTCATAAAAACGGTGTATCCATATCTCCTAATAGGAGCTGCCATTGGATCTATTATCCACGGAGCTGTTCCAACTGAATTTATTGCTCAATATTTCGGAGGAGATAATTGGTGGCTTGTTCCTATTGCAGCTATTGTAGGAATCCCCCTATATATCCGATTATCAACGATGATTCCAATCTCCCAGATTATGATAGCAAAAGGAATGGCGTTAGCTCCAGTTATGGCACTTATGATTAGTTCTGCTGGGGCCAGTCTGCCAGAAGTAACCTTGCTCAACAGCATTTTTAAAAAGAAATTAGTCTTTGCCTTTATTCTTTCCGTTATCAGTATGTCGACGATTTCAGGATTCTTATTTTACTTTATCTAGGAGGGATATCATTGAGTTTATTTCAAAAATTATTCAAAACAAACAAGAAAAATGATTGCTACAATATTATTGTTGAAGAAGTTGATAAAAAAGAAGATGAATCTTGCTCCCAAAAAGTAGAAAAACTTAAAGAAAAGGAAGATGACGATGAACGTTCAAATTGATTTATTAACGAAGGATCATTGGGAACAAATAGAAACAATCTATCGTCTTGGGATTGAAACAGGAAACTCCACATTCGAGACCACTACACCTGGCTGGGAAAGTTGGAAAAACAATCGTGATCTATCTTGTAGCCTTGTTCTAATGAAAACCCATCCACTTCAAACCATTGGTTGGGCTTCTATAAGCAAGGTATCAAGCCGATGTGTCTATAAGGGAGTTGGAGACGTCAGCATTTATCTTCACCCCGATTATCATGGGAAAGGGTTAGGGAAAAAACTGTTAGAAACTTTAATTGATCACTCTGAGAAAAAAGGATACTGGACCTTACAGTCTGGGATATTTCCTGAAAACAAAGCGAGTATTCATACTCACAAAAGTTGTGGTTTTCGGGAAGTTGGCATAAGAGAAAAGATAGGAAAACATAAAGGTATTTGGAGAGATGTTTTATTCATGGAGAGAAGAAGTCAAAAATTTTAAAAGTCCTTTTCATTTAGACGTTTCTATTTTTAGTTTTTATATTTATTCTATAAAAAAAGAGGTCGCAATTAAAAGACCTCTTTTTTAACAACAAACTCATTGAATGTTCTCTTTATCGAAGTTTAAATCGTTAAGCTTGATTTCTAACCGATAGAAATTTGCAACTCTTCATTTAGTATCTACTCACCAGTTTTCGCGAAACGTTCAATTCTGTCGCCAATTTCATCACGAACACGTTGGAAGAAAGCCCATTTTTCTTCTTCTGTCCCTGTAGCTTTTGCAGGATCATCAAAGCCCCAGTGTACACGTTTGATATGCGTGGGAGTTACAGGACAATTGTCTGCTGCGTGACCGCAAAGTGTTACAATTAAATCAGCATTATTTAATATTTCTGGATCAATCACATCAGATGTTTGATTCGAAATATCGATTCCTGCTTCTTTCATTGCTTTTACTGCATTTGGGTTTAGTCCATGTGCTTCAAGTCCTGCACTTTTCACTTCCCACTTCCCACCTAAGTATTTTTTTGCCCAGCCTTCTGCCATTTGGCTTCTGCAAGAGTTGCCTGTACATAAGAAATAGATTATTTTTTTAGTCATGTTGTATTTCTCCTTTAATAATTAATGAATAGTGATCAACCATATATATAAACCAACTAAAGTAATAAACAATACTGGAATGGTTAGAATGATTCCTGTTTTAAAATAAGTTCCCCAGGATATCTTAACCCCTTTTTGCGATAAGACATGCAACCATAATAAGGTTGCAAGGGAACCGATTGGCGTGATTTTAGGACCTAAATCTGAGCCGATGACATTAGCATAAATGAGCGCTTCTCTTATTGGACCACTTGTCGTTGTATCTGCAATAGCTAGTGCGTCAATCATAACAGTAGGCATGTTATTCATAATGGATGAAAGAATAGCAGCTATGAATCCCATTCCTATCGTTGCAGCAAATAAGCCTTGATCGGCGGTCATTTGAATAAGATCAGCTAATATATTTGTTAATCCTTCATTTCTTAATCCATAAACTACCACATACATTCCAATTGAAAAAAAGACAATTGCCCAAGGTGCACCTTTAATGATAGCTCGAGTATGAACAGCTGGGCTTCTTCTAGCCATAGCAAGGAAAAAAATAGCGACAACACCCGCGATAATAGAAACAGGAATTCCAGTTAATTCACTTGCGAAATATCCAATTAAAAGGATTCCTAGCACAAGCCAAGATAATCGAAACATTTTTTTATCTTGAATCGCTTCGACTGGCTGCTGAAGTTGAGACAGATCATAATTTTTCGGTATGCTTTTACGGAAAAAGAGATATAAAACCAAAATGCTTGCAATCAAGGAAAAGAGGTTTGGAATAATCATTCTTGAAGCAAACTCAGTAAATTTAATCCAAAAAAAGTCCGCTGAAACAATATTAACTAAATTACTAACAACTAACGGAAGAGATGTCGTATCCGCAATAAAACCGCTCGCAATAATAAAAGGAAATACCATCTTTTCATTAAACTTTAAATTTCGGACCATTGCCAAAACAATAGGAGTTAAAATTAGAGCTGCACCATCGTTTGCGAAAAAGGCAGCTACCAGTGCTCCAAGAATCGCCGCGTAGACAAACATTCGAACCCCGTTTCCCCGTGCAGCTCTCGCCATATGTAAGGCTGACCACTCAAAGAAACCAATTTCATCTAAGATAAGAGAAATAATAATAATTGCTATAAAAGCTAATGTAGCGTTCCATACGATAGAAGTAACGGCTATTACATCTTTAAAATCTACTACTCCTATGATTAATGCAAGAATGGCTCCCCCGCAGGCTGACCAGCCGATTGATAACCCTTTTGGCTGCCATATAACTAAAATAAGTGTTACTAAAAAAATCACTAATGCTAAAACTACCGAAGTCAATGTACTAGCCTCCTATTTACTCACACGATATACGTAATCCTTGTTCTTCTAATTCTTGTAGTTTGAAATCTTGATTTGGCAGTTGTTGAAGCAAGTTTTGAACAAATGGATAATACTCACTTTCTTTGTTCAATGAATAGATAATCCATTGCCCTCTTCTCGTTTCTCTTACAATTCCAACATCTTTTAATTTGCGTACGTGTTGACTAATAGCAGGCTGACTCGTTTTAAATATTTCCACAAATTCGCAAACACAACAGTCATGCAACTCTAAAATCTTCACCATTGTTAAACGGGTTTTATCCCCTAATAGCTTTAAGATTGTCGCAGCTTTTTCGATTTCAACAGTTGATACTTTCAAAACAACACCTCCCAATACCCAAATAAATATCATTACATAATAATGTGCTTATATAATAAACTTAAATTACCGTTTATTTTCTAGAACTCCTCCTTATGATTATTTTATTATATAAAAACTTACTTATATATTAATTTGATTATATAGTAATTACAATGGATTTTTTGATAAGTTATTGTAAATTAAAAATCGATAATAAACCTTTAGTTTATTACCTATCTGAAAAGTAGCTTCTCATAGTAAATAGATGGTTAAATGTAACCTAAACATAATCACCCTTCAATATACAGAAAACATTAATAGTTGATTACTACGAAGGAAGAACTTATATAGTTAGGCAGTTTTTGCTCGATATATGTTGAACAAAAACTGCCTAATTTCTTTTGTATTCATTTATTTTTCAAATATTTCTCTTAAAATTGGATCTTCATCAAGCAGCTTCTTCGCTATATCACGGTATGATTTTTCATGAAGATATGTATAGCGGTTAGGCTTTATTTCAGGAGATAAGTCAATGGCCTGCTTATATTCTTCTTTATCTAAACCTAATTTTTTTACATAATCGAAAAAGCCGGTTCTTTGAAAAACCTTTCCCACCCTTTCATATCGATGCTCCTGTACTAGAGCCATTAAATAGGTGGAAATCCCTACTTGTACACCATGCATTTGTGGTTTTTTTGAAATCTTGTCTAATGCATGAGAAATAAGATGCTCTGATCCACTAATCGGTGCGCTCGTCCCGCTAATTTCGGTCGCAATTCCTCCCATTGTCATAGAGCTTACTAATTCTTTTAGAAATATAGGTTGTTCCACATCTGACATTGGGGTTCGTACAAAGCTGTTTACTCCTTTTTTACTAAGCATGGCCGCAAATGCATCTACATTAGCAACTCCGTGTTTTTCTTCAAAGCTCCAGTCATATAATGCTGTAATATTGGACATTAAATCCCCAACTCCAGCAAGAATTAAATGTTTTGTAGCTGTTCGAATAATGTCTAAATCTACTATAATGCCGAAAGGAATTTTCGTAGGAACTGTTGTTTTTTTATTATTTACTTGCAGGGAACAACTGCTGCTTGCAAAGCCATCATTAGAAGCAGATGTTGGGATGCTAATGAACGGTATCTTTCTAGTAAATGCAATATATTTTCCAAAATCAATAATCGCTCCTCCCCCCAAGGCAAGGATTGCATCATAGTTGCTCATTTTAAACGCTATCGAAATAAGCTCATGAATATCCATTTTAGCAGGAAGAACTTCCGTTTCAATTTTGACTGTAATAAAAGATTCTAAAATGCCTGGTGCAAAATGTTTGTTCGTATAATCATCTAAAAAAAGAATAATTTTCATAAACTCGTATTTCTTTAAATGAACTTCTAATTCCTGAATAACTCCTTCACCAATTTCTAATATCGCAGGTGCATTAAAACTTCTTCCTTGATTCATCATTTCAAAATCAAACCTTTATCTACTAGATATTTTTCTATTTCCATAAAGTCCTCAAAAGCAATAAATGGCACCCCTTTTTCTTTCAGTAAATCTTTTAAAAAATCCTTTGCAAATGTTAAATCTGCAAAAACAGCTGGGTGTGAATCAGGCTCACTGTCTCCTGCGTAATAAACCAAATTATATTCTTCCTTTAGTTTTTTGATGACTATCGCTTTATCTATGCCATAGCGTTCAGAATACTTCCAGTCATTAACATCAACATTCAGATGAATATTTCTTTCACGAAATACGCCTTCGTTTGAGAATATTTTTACATTTTCAATCTTGTACTTATTAATAAGATGCTTGATATAATAATCCGTACCGGCACTTAAAATATAAAAATCTCCGCCATTTTTTTGTACAAGCTTAATAAATTCTGGCACATATTCATCAATTGGAATACCGTGAACATCTTTAATAATTTGTTCTTCGTCTTGGTGAATCGCTTTAAATACAGTCCGCAAAAAATCAATATCTTTCACCTTCCCTTTTTTCCATTCTTTATAAACATCATTCCCTTCTGGATAATATTGCTCAATAACAAGCCAATAAAAGTCTTTTTTTGAAATAGTTCCGTCAAAATCAGATACAAATGCCCAACGTTTCATTAACTATATCCCCCATTCTTTTTCATATAAGATATTTCATAACTCTTAAAAAATAATGACAGCAAAGAGAAAATACATCCACCTCAAAGCCTTAAAAAAAGAAAATATAATGTTTTTATTATACTGCTTTTTAATATTACTACTAAAAAACTCATAAAATTTTTATATAAATTTCACAAAAATTGCCCCCCTATTAGGAGAGGCAATTTAGTCTTAAATTTCAATAATAATCGGCAAAATCATTGGTTTTCTCTTCGTTTGTGTGAATAAATATTGTCCTACTGATTTTTTAATATTTTGTTTTATTGCTTTCCATTGTCGGATATTCTCGGATTGCAAGTCATTAACCGTTCTTGTCACAAGATGGTTCACTTCGCTTAGAAGATCATCTGCATTTCTGGCATATACAAACCCACGAGTGATGGTGTCAGGTCCTGAAATGATCTTTCTTTCTTCTTTACTAATAGTTATCACAATCACTAACATTCCATCTTCCGAAAGCTGTTTTCGATCTCTTAAGACAATATCCCCAACATCACCAACCCCGATTCCATCAATATATGTATCTCCTGATGGAATCTTCCTTGTTTGACGGGCAATTTTGTTTTCAATATCAACGACATCCCCATTTTTGATAATAAAGGTGTTTCCTTCCTTTACTCCTACAGATTCAGCCAGCTGCCGGTGATGATAAAGCATTCTAAACTCACCATGAATGGGAATAAAATACGTTGGCTTCATTAAAGTAATCATGAGCTTAAGATCTTCCTGGTAGCCATGCCCAGTAACATGCATGCCTGTTGTACTGCCGGATCCATAAATAACATTGGCGCCAAGCTGAAATAAGTTGTCGATTATTCGAGAAACATCCCGTTCATTTCCGGGTATTGGAGATGCAGCTAAAATAACCGTGTCGCCAGGATAAATAGAAATATCCCGATAGTTTCCAGTTGATAGTCGGGCAAGAGCAGCATTTGGTTCTCCCTGACTTCCTGTACACAGGATAACTACTTTTTCAGAGGGGAGTTTATCTACTTCATTTGCCTCAATCAGCATCCCATCAGGAATGGATAAGTAGCCACGCTCCATTGCTACAGACACAATATTAACCATACTTCGTCCAAGCAGCGCAAGCTTTCGATTCGTTTTGATGGCAGCTTGAACTACTTGCTGAACACGGTTCACATTGGAAGCAAAAGTAGAAACAAAAATTTTCCCGGCTGCTTTCGTAAAAGCTTCATACATATGGCCTTCTACCATTTTTTCCGATGGAGTTAAGCCAGTTCGTTCTGCATTTGTACTTTCAGATATTAGAAGCAAAACACCTTGTTTGCCAATCTCGGCCATTTTATGAATATCAGCATATTGATTATTCATTGGGGTTAAATCAAATTTAAAATCACCTGTATGAACAACATTTCCTTCTGGAGTATGAAAAACCATGCCTAGACAATCAGGAATACTATGGCTAGTTTTAAAAAAGGATGCTTTTATTTTTCCAAAATCAAGTTCTGAATTCGAATCAATCTGAACTAGCTTCGCATCTCTTTTTAGCCTATGTTCGTCTAATTTTAATTCAATTACCCCTAATGTAAAGCGTGTAGCATAAACAGGTATATTTAGTTTTCTTAATAAGTAGGGAATTCCGCCAATATGATCTTCATGACCATGTGTAACAAGCAATGCCCGAATATTATCCTTATTTTCTTCTAAGTAACTAATATCAGGGATAATTAAATCAATGCCTAATAAACTCTCATCGGGAAATTTTCCTCCACAGTCAATAATGACAATATCGTCTTCATATTGAATAACATACATGTTTTTTCCAATTTCATTTATGCCACCTAAAGCAAATATCGATAATTTTTCTGTAGTCATGATTTTTTCCTCCCAATTCCTCGATATTATTAGTATCCCCCATTTGATATTCTTTATTTGTCGATTCCATCTACTAGACACTAAAAATACACGATTTTTTTACTGTGTTTAAACAATATACAGGGCTTTTTATATTATCAATTCATTATTTTTATCATTTTATGACCAAATATTTCTATCTAAGGGGATATAAAGAAATTTTTTTATGATAAAAGTACCGATTTATACTAAAGCCCATCCCCTTCTATTGTCAGTAACATTTAACATTATTTTACATCTAAAAAATATAAAAAATTAAGAAATAGTTACTTTCATTCCATATGAATGAAAAAAATGATGTATTTATCTGTCCCGCTACTCTATTCCTTTTTGAAATAAAAAATAGAGATAGAACGTGAAAAAGTTAATATTCATAGGCTTTGAACATGTATATTATGCATGGATTTCTTATTCATAAAAGACTAATAGATAGTGATTAGAGAAAAAATAATACATTCTCTCATAAAAGAAAAGAATCGAAAAAGATGATAAAAATTTTGTGTTCTGCTTGCTTTAAAATCAGGAAAAATTGTTAGTTTTATCCTAGTTATTTTTTACCAAGCAATAAATACGTTTTGAAATTTGTTACATTTGGTCGAATTGACCACACCTCCTTATCAGAGTAATCTTGTGTTGAAACTAAATCTTGTTATTCTATTTAGAAATTTCTCTCAACTACATAGATGCTTAAATTATAGAAATTCATATATAAACTTGCACATTGTGCATATACTTTATGAACTTTATTAGTTTAGCAATACAAAAATATCTAAATAAATAATAGAGAGGCAGTTTCTTGGTCTAAAAAGTGAGAAAACAATATGATATATCAATCTAACTTTTTAGATACATAGGTTAAAAGAAGAGGGGAAGTTTATGAAAATTAAAAACATTGCCAAAAGAGCAACAGTACTAACCTTAACGACAGCATTACTTGCGGGAGGAGGATCGCTAGCTTCTGCAAAAGGAAAAGACAGTATGGATTACATAAAAGATTATGGCTTTTCCCACATTACACGTTATGATGCGTTGCAAATTCCTCTGCAACAAACAGACGAGCAATTTAAGGTGCCTCAATTCGATGCATCCTCTATTAAAAACATTAAATCTGCAAAAGGTTATGATGAGTTTGGAAACCTTATTAATTTGGATGTTTGGGATTCATGGCCGCTGCAAAACGCAGATGGAACAGTAGCAAATTACAAAGGCTATGAAATCGTATTTGGTTTAGCTGGAGACCCAAAAAGACCATGGGACACATTTATTTACTTGTTCTATAAAAAAGTAGGCGAAGATTCTATTGACAGTTGGAAATGTGCTGGAAGAGTATTTAAGGACAGTGATAAATATAATACAAATGATCCTATTCTACACACTCAAGCAGAAGAATGGTCTGGATCTGCGACTTTAACTTCTAATGGAAAAATTCGCTTATTCTATACAAATCGCCAATACTGGGATGAATCAAAAGGAATGTTTGGTAAACAAACATTAACAACAGCTCAAGTTAATGTATCTCAACCAAACAATAGTACACTTAAAGTAGATGGCGTGAATGATTTTAAATCAATCTTTGATGGAGACGGTAAGAATTATCAAACTGTTGACCAAGCATTTGGTAACAGAAACTTTGATGATAACCACACATTAAGAGATCCTCATTATGTAGAAGATGAACAAGGACATAAATACCTTGTATTTGAGGCAAATACAGGAACAGAAACTGGCTATCAAGGAAAAGAATCTTTCTATAATAGAGCTTTCTATGGCGGAAATAATAAATTCTTCAACAAATCTTTCGATGGCGGAAATAATAAATTATTGGAAAAAGCTTTCTATGCTGCGAACAACAAATTCTTCCAACGAGAAAAAGCTAGATTGCTTCAAAGTCCGAGTAAATATTACTCTTCTTTAGCAAATGGTGCACTTGGTATCATTGAATTAAATGATAACTATACGTTGAAAAAAGTGATGAAGCCATTAATTGCATCCAATACAGTAACAGATGAAATTGAAAGAGCTAACTTATTTGAAATGAATGGAAAATGGTATTTGTTTACTAGTTCAAGAGGATCTAAAATGTTCATTGACGGAATTGATAAAGAAGACATTTACATGTTAGGATATGTAGCAGATTCAATCACTGGACCATTCAAACCATTAAACGGAACAGGACTTGTATTGCATCAAGATCTTAACCCATATGACATTACTTGGACTTACGCTCACTTTGCAATACCACAAGTTAAAGGTAATAAAGTGGTAGTCTCAAGCTACATGACAAACAGAGGTTACTTTGAAGATCATAAATCTACTTTTGCACCAAGTTTCTTAATGAAAATTAAAGGTTCAAAAACTTCTGTCGTAAAAGACAGCATCCTTGAACAAGGTCAATTAACAACTGAAAATACTAGATAACAAAGAGTTTTCGCTTACTTCATATAAGCAAAAATAGTGTATTAACATATTATAGGATACTAAAAGTATCCTATAATATCTAAAAAAGAAAATGCCAAATTATATCGGCATTTTCTTTTTTTCAGATATGTCACATAATCACACCTACAACTAAGCAATAAACAGAATTTATAAACTCAAGAATCATCACTTTAATCGGGCCACTTTTGTATAAAAGATCCCTCAATTAATCCACAAACTATCAATGCTATTCATCCAACAAGAGGGTATATTTTGAAAAATGAGGTGCTCATAACGCTTTATTGGTTAGATCTTAAGATGATAGTAGAAGATAACAATACAACCCTTATATTCCCTGCCAATTTTCAGCAATTTTTCAATAGTAGGATAAACCCGATTTTTTTATAAATAGCGTAGAATTTCTACTAATTTTTCATTCAGTGTTCTAGCTGAAATTTTCATTATGTATATATACATGGTAGAATAGATGTGTACGTGGTTTACAATGTTTGACAAAATCTTACTTAGAGGTGAAACAAATGTCTGTTAATGCTTATATTAATTTTAATGGGAACTGTCGAGAAGCAGTAGAGTTTTACGCAGAGGTTTTTGGAACAGAAATGACACAAATTATGACCTTTGGAGAAACACCACCTCATCCAGACTACCCTCTACCAGATGAAGCAAAAAATTTAGTCATGCACACAATGCTTATCATTGATGGAAGCCCTGTTATGTTTTCAGATGTCTTCCCTGGAATGCCTTTTATTGAAGGAAACAACATCACCCTTGCAGTTGTAAATAGTAATATGGAAGAAATGATCTCTCTTTTTAATAAACTAAAAGAAGGCGGCACGGTAGGCATGGACCTTCAAGAAACATTTTGGAGTAAACTTTACGGACAAGTAACAGATAAGTTCGGAATTCATTGGCAATTCAACCATGATAGTGGAGAAATGAACATGTAATTCTCTTAATATAAAGGGATATGGAACTCTCTTCTGAAGAAGGATTCTATATCCTTTTTTTGATTTCTAATACTATTTACAACAAATGAAGAAATACATATAAAACAACCTATATTTAGATAAATGATATGGAACGAATGGCACTAAATTTTCGTCTAACGTAAAAAGGGGCGATGTTTATGAAAAAATGGAGTCTATTTATTTTACTTATCATCATTTTAACAGGTTGTAGATCAACACCATTTGATGGTCATTCCGAAATCGAAATCGATTGGGTTGATTTTATTAAATGGGATGGAAAAACATATGATGGAGTATATACTGGCGTTTTAGCTGATAAAAAGTTAATTGGTAAAAAAATCGGAACTGTTAAATTTAAAGTCGCTGATAATGTCACAAACCCTCATTACAAAATAAAAGACGGAGATGCGGCATTTTACGAAAAAGGTACGACTATCTTTTCTTTAAAGGGTCACTCAAATTTAATTGCCGTTGAATCTCTAAATACAATAAACGGCTATCAAGTTTACTATTCAACTGAAGATAGTAAATATAAATGGCATTATAAAGATATGCCCACCGAAAAAGTAACTAAAGTGGAAATTTATCAAATGAATACGCCAGACGGTACAAAACTTGTGAATAAATTGAATAGCCAAAAAGAAATCAATACCTTCCTAAAAATATTAAAGCATAGTAAAAATAGCCCGAATTTTCAACCTGATACGTCGGAGAAAGACCCCACTTATTATGAAATGATTTTTTATATGGATGAACCAATTGCATATCATTTCAACCTACAATTTGACGGAAAAACATACTTTTGGCATCCCTGGGACACATCCATTTTATCAAAAGACATCAGTTTGTTTATCCGAGCTAATTAATACATTATTACTTGACGTTAAATGGTCCTATGACAACGATGTAATATAAGCTACAGTACCCAATTTAACAATAAAGACTGAAATACTTGTACTTCAATTACTTCTTTGTCTAAGGCTGTTTGCTCAAAGTTTGTTGTTTTTCAAGTAAAAAAAGTGGGAGAAGAAATACTCAGCAGACTGAATACACGTAGACTCCTGTGGGAATGCGAGAAAGACGAGACCCCACAGGAGCGTATGCGACGAGGAGGCTCGACGCTCGCCCACGGAAAGCGAAGTGTATTCAGTCTGCGAGTTTAAAAGCATCAATCTATACGAAAACAGCCTTTCATAATAAAAAAGTGTTATGTACCCTTTCTAACTTACTTGGATACATAACGTCCTATTTGATTCTTTGCTATTTTGATTATCATTTCGGTCAATGTTTGCTCACTTATATTGGATATATTGTCGCCATAACGAAAATCATCCATCCATTCAGTTATCTTATACCACTCTATTAGATCCTCAGGATATTCCAAACTCCTCACTACGCTATATATCTCATTGGCAACTTCAACCATGTTATTACCGCCAGCCAATATCATTTCCGATAAGTGGACAATAAAGCTTCTTGCACATTCCTCATATGACGGTTTATAAATATTCAGTTCCTTCACTGATCTTTTAAAATAATCCTCTACCTCAAATAAATTCAGAGGCTCTTGCAAGGAACTTAAAATAAGGAGAGAGTCACTCGAATAACCGCTTTTCAACATAGCAATTGTCCAATCTATATAATCGATAGCCTCTACTTTGTTTTCGTACATTTTATAATAAAGTATGAAAGTATTTATACAATCCTCACTCCTTGTCATTTCCCCTTAACGATCTATGTTTTTAAAATAACGATAGATTTTATCCAATTTTTCCGCTTGTTTTCCTTTTGGACTTTCCATATTGCCAAATTCAAAAAATTTCACTTTTTTGATGCCTACAAAATTAAAAAGGGCTTTTTTCATTAACATTTTATGCGCATTATTTAAGAAAAACAATGGATAATGTGTTGGCCCCTTCATGGCGGAAATACACACGACAGACTTTCCTTTCAAGAGTCCCTCTGGTAAAAGTCCCCCTTTATCGTTATAGGCAAAGCCAGAAGCAAATAGTTGATCAATATATCCTAAGAGCATGGCAGGAGGTCTTCCCCACCAGATCGGATAGATCAAAACAATCTTGTCGGCCCAACTAATTTGTTTTCTATATTTTTCTAAGTTCGGGTCACTATGCATATCACGTCTTCGTTTTGTCTCATTAAATACAAGCCTCGGATCAAACCCTTCTTCATACAAATCTAATACCTGAACTTCTTTAATATTGGAGTTCTCACTACTTCCTTTGATAACTTTTTGCAAAAATGCATAACTTAAACTCTTGTGATTAGGATGTGTATAAATAACAAGCATGTTCATATCGCCATTCCCCTTTAATTATCATTTGATAACTAAATAATAATCCTATCTCTTTTAATTGTCAAATGATAATTGTTTTTTGATAATTATTTTGCTATCTTGTTAATACGAGGTGATAATTTTGGACAAGAAAGATTTTTTTCAGAAATTTATCGTGTTTACAACTTCTGTTCATCAAGTGACACATGAATTAACAAAAAACGCTAAACTGGATACCGTTACTCCGGTTCAATTTAATATTCTTAAATATATATATGTAAATCAGCCCGTTACCATTAGTGAAATTAGTGATTGTCAGCACATGTCCATGCCGAATACAAGTCGTGAGCTGAAAAAATTAAGCGAAAAAAAATTAATTGAAAAATTGGAAGATATGGAGGATCGAAGAAAACAATTTATCCGTCTTTCAAATAATGGGAAAACAATGATGAACGAAGCCTTTAAATATGTAGAAACGGGTTTCCTAAATCGAATACAAGATGCTTCAAAAGAAGAATTAGAGGAGATGGACCGAGCCTTAGAAATACTGCACAAAAAACTATTTTATTAAGCTGATTAATACATCTTGTCATGGACAGAAACGATTATTTCTATCCATGACAAGATTCTCTTTGATCATCACTCTATCGAATGACAAAACCAATCAAACTATGCAATAAACTTAGTAAGCCAAGCAATGTATTCAGCTCCTGGAATCAACAAAAGTTGAGCAAGCAGCGTTCCTGCTACGCGAGAAGTAATCATCATGATCGACATACTTTTTAATTGAAGGTAGCTTCCCTTTTGATTAATGACACCATCAGCAAGGATAGATATTTTCGGATCAATAAAAATAGTAAGTAAAATAGTGGCTATTCCATTAATAAGTCCTGATGCCATTATTGCTGTTGAGTCTCTTTCAGGAGCCAATAACGACGCATATAAAGCAGCAATCACTCCAATGGTATAGACTGCTGTTACGACCATATTAATAAGAAATAATTTAACTGGGATATTTTTCAACTGAATATCCTTTATATAAGAAAGCCTTGGTAGGTGTATATGTTTTAAGCCCCGCTTAATGAATTCTAAAGTAAAACCTTTTTTCAATAAGGAAGGAACAGAACCTTCCCCTTCCGACAAATGAATGATGGCTCTAGAAAAAAGAGCAATAAAAGTAGGAAGCAAGAGAATTCCTAAAATTGTGCCTAATGATGCAGCACCAATAATAACTCTAAATTGATTTTCTACAAATTCCAGCTTATGTTCTTTAGGAGCATTGTCTATTAAACTCCCTGTAAAAGGCTGCTGCATCATATTCGAAAAACGAGAAAATACAACCATTACGTTAAATAAAGATAAAGCAGAGGCTAATAGTTTTACCCTTGCACCAGATAATCGAACTGCATACGCAAGTGTTTCGATTGAATGAATGATCAAAATAAATAAAGAGATGAACAATAGTTTTTCAGTGATAAATTCCAAAATAGTTACCTGCTTTTTTATTTTTGGCTGTTTTCTCAAAGTTTGTTGTTTTTTACATAAAAAAATGGGAAAAGCAGTACTCAGCAGACTGAATACACGTAGACTCCTGTAGGAATGCGGGAAAGACGAGACTTAAGCAGAGCGTATGCGACGAGGAGACTCGACGCTCGCTAAACAGACGAAGTGTATTCAGGCTGCGCGTTTAAAAGCAACAATCTATACGAAAACAGCTTTATTTTTTATATTACCATATTTATACTATTTATTGTTATTTCATTAATCTGACACTCCCACCGCTAAAGCAATGGGGTTCTGAAAAACTCTTGCTTCTCTTCATTCATACATGTACAAGTACATTCACACACTCCACACTCTTACAAGTAGACGGCTTGGGAATGAAGCACTGACATTAATAAACATTATGTTTAAAAGGTTTATTCAGAACTTTCACAGCCAAAGCAACCTCTGTTGCCATTTGCGACTGCATCTATGGTCCTCACAGACTCGGTAGGTCACACCGCCATTATATTTTAAACTGCTGCAGCAGTTTTTTTGTTTTTTAATCGAATACCTGAATTTAACACCAACATACCTTGTTTCTCTATTCTTTCTATTTCTTTATCATGTAAAGATCGAAACAGCTCAAACGTCTCTTTGCAACGTTTTCTATTAGTTTTTGTTCCTGTCTGATTGGAATTCATCAACAGAAACGCCGAATATAAATCTCGCTGAATGCTTGTCCCATTATCAAAGATGTGCCACCTTTCTTTCAATTCTTTTTTCGTATAATCATTTGTCTTATGATTATACTGACTAGCTTTGAATGTTCTTGTATTCACTTTCTTAAACATTCCGCCTTGAGCTTTTACTTTATGTTCAAGTATGCTTATAAACATCGCAGGAGCTCGATGTCCAATGCTATTCCCAAAACGCTTTTTACGTTTATATTTTCCTGTTTTTTCATTGATTTCTGTTTTCTTAGAACGCTTTTGCAAACTCTTTATGTTCATTTCTTCCCAGTAATGTTCATCTCCGAAAGAGAGCAGTCTATTAACTAATGTACGATGAGATTGTTTTCTGTTATCAGCTTGTTTACGGTATAATTCTATTATTTTGGCTTTCAACTTCAAATAACGATTGGAGTAAATCCACGTCTTTTTTCCTTTTTTAATGGTTCCGTCTTGATGATAATTTTTCGGATTTATAGCTCGTTTTGAACGATCCATTTTTCTTTGAATCAATCGAATTTTTCTTGATTGATTCATCACAATCTCAGCTAAATTCGTTAAGAGAACGTTATTCTCTCCAACGACTGCAATAGAAGAAGTTCCTAAGTCTCCGCCAACACGACCTTTTCCAATTTGATGCTTGAATGATCCATCTTTATTTCGTTTCGCTGGAGGAAATCCTTGAACAATCAATTGTGCAAAATAACGAGTTTCCCCTCGTATTACACGTTTTACAATACGAACATATTTCACTTTATGGAAAGCTTCTTTTAGCATGCCTTTTTTCGTTTTGTATTCAAATTCAACGTTGTTTTCGATGTTAGACAACGCTTCCTGCATGTACAAATCATTTTTTTTCATGATTAAATGTATATTTGTTTTTCTAAAAACAATGGCTCCATTTCGATAAAACCAGCCGATATTGTTTTTCTTCCCTTCAAAACTAAACATTTCTCCGCGTTTAATAAAGTTTACTTTCTTGGATTCACCCTTCAATTTTTTATGAAACGTATTCCAAGCACGAGTAGCTGCCTTTTGAGCAATATCTACATTTAATGTATTTCCAAAATGGCTCCGAATGGTTTTAAGATAATCGTGCATAGCATACTCCGTTAACTCCAATTGTTCTTGTATATCCAATATTTTCCTCATAATTTGCTTTTTCTCGTTTTGATAGAATTGTATGTTCTCTTTGTTTCTTTGTGTTTCATAATAGGAGAGTTTTTTAGAAACAGCATCTTCTTAATTTTTTATATTTCTTTGTCCGTTTCATTTGTTTTTCACGTTTTAATAGTTCTCCAAGACACGAATTATAAATGACGCGACTCACTTCTAAATCGCTTTCAATATCTTTTATAATAGAAGGATTTGTCCATAATTCCATCGTTATTACATAGGAAGGCGTTGTCTCCTTTGCCATTACAAAAACCCCCTTTACGAACGTTTGTTTGTATAATAATTATAACAAACAAAAAGGAACAAATGTACCTTTTAACAAAATGTTCAAAAAAAGCCCATTCCTCCACACCTGAAGGAATGGGCTTCCTTTGCCTAAAATTCTGTGATGTAAAAAATGCGCTCTTTCCAACTGTATAAAAATCAATAAGCATGTTTTGAAATCACTCAAAACATGCTCTTATTTCATTTATTTAATCATCTTTTTATTTAAGATTTTTATTCGAACGTACTGGATAGTTCTATAAGAGAGTATAACATTTGGAAAATACAGTATATTCTATTGAGGACGATAGTTATCTTTTATATAATATCTCTATCATTTTTTACCAAATTTTAATATTTTCAGGGGAGTGACAGCAGCTTTCCCAAAAACAATTTATGTTAAAGGTCCTAATTTCGTTTAAAAGTCCATCTCATCCTTTTGTCCCAGATCTGTTAATAGTATATTTACAATAGAAAATATTAATGTAATTGATTAAAATCCAACACCTTCTGCTATTCTATTCCTAATTAAAATAAATAGTAGAGTTGAAACGATAAAAGTTAATTTTAATAACTTTGGAATGTATGCTGTGCAAAGATTTTTTATAAAAAGTTAACATATAAACATTGATTAGAAAGAGTAAATATTTTCTTAAAAAAGAAAAAATAGGATTATTTTTTTGCGTCCAGCTTGTTTTAATAAAATGGAAAAAACTTATTATTTTCGTCCTGGTAATATTTTATCATATAACGATTGTATGTAGAAGTTTGTTACATTTGGTCGAATTGACTGAACTTTCTTATCAAAGTAATCTTGTGTTGAAATTAAATCTTGTTATTTTTTTTAGAATATTTTGCCCGACTTCATAGAGGCTAATCATTAATAGTTTCATATTCATATTTGTACATTGTGTATTGAATAAGTTATGAAGGTAATCGATTAAATAGCTATATATAAACAAGTTAATATTAGATTTACGTTCCATATCAAAAAAAGGTAGACAATGTTACGAAGTTACACTGTACATAATTTATTGGTTTGAACGATTGTTTTCAAATCAAAACTATGAATCATATTAATTTAGCATCCAACCTATTCTAAATAAATAACACAGAGGCAATTTCTTGGTCTAAAAAGCAGGTTAACATCGTTTTCCAACTTTTTAGATACATATATAAAAGAGAGGGAAAAAAAAGCATGAACATCAAAAAGATTGCTAAAAAAGCAACAGCAGTATCCTTTACTACAGCATTACTGTTAGGTGGTGCATCTCTAGCATCTGCAAAAGAAAGCACGAGTTTCAAAGAAGATTATGGTTTTTCCCACATTACACGTTTTGATGCGTTGAAAATTCCTGCGCAACAAACAAACGAGCAATTTAAAGTGCCTCAATTTGATGCATCGACTATTAAAAACGTTGAATCAGCAAAAGGCTTCGATGAGTTTGGAAACCTTATTAATTTAGATGTTTGGGATACTTGGCCGCTGCAAAACGCAGATGGAACAGTAGCAAACTATAATGGCTACGAAATCACATTTGGTTTAGCAGGAGATCCTAAAAGAGGATGGGACACATTTGTTTACTTGTTCTATAAAAAAATAGGCGATAATTCAATTGACGCTTGGAAATCTGCTGGTAGAGTATTTAAAGACAGCGATAAATTTAATACAAATGATCCTATTCTTCATAATCAAGCAGAAGAATGGTCTGGATCTGCAACTTTTACTTCTGATGGAAAAGTTCGCTTGTTCTATACAAATCGCTCAATCTGGGATGCATCAAAAGGATATTTTGGTAAACAAACATTAACAACAGCTCAAATCAACGTATCTCAACCAGACGGCAACACGCTTAAAGTGGATGGCGTGGAAGATTTCAAATCGATTTTTGATGGTGACGGCAAAAACTACCAAACTATGAACCAAGCTTTCGGAAATGGCAACTTTGATGACAACCATACATTAAGAGATCCTCATTATGTAGAAGACAACGGTAAAAAATACCTTGTATTTGAAGCAAACACAGGAACAGAAACTGGCTATCAAGGTGAAGAGCAGTTCAATAATAGAGCATACTATGGCGGCAGCAAAAAGTTCTTCGAAGCAGAAAGAGCTAAATTGCTTCAAAGCCCAAGCAAATATTACACTTCATTAGCAAATGGTGCACTTGGTATCGTTGAATTAAATGATGATTATTCATTGAAAAAAGTAATGAAGCCGCTTATTGCATCTAATATAGTAACAGATGAAATTGAACGTGCTAACATTTTCGAAAAAGATGGAAAATGGTACTTATTCACAGATACACGTGGATCTAAAATGTTCGTTGACGGAATTGATAAAGAAGACATCTACATGTTAGGATATGTAGCAGATTCAATCACTGGACCATACAAACCATTAAACGGAACTGGACTAGTATTGCATCAAGACTTAAATCCATATGACATCACTTGGACTTATGCTCACTTTGCAATTCCACAAGTTAAAGGTGATAATGTAGTAATCACAAGCTACATGACAAACAGAGGCTACTTTGCAGATCATAAAGCTACTTTCGCACCAAGTTTCTTAGTGAAAATCAAAGGTTCAAAAACATCTGTTGTAAAAGACAGCATTCTTGAACAAGGCCAATTAACAATTAAATAATAAAAAACCTTATAATATTAAGGAAAAGAAAATGTCGAAAGCATATCGGCATTTTCTTTTTTTAATTGGCTGTTTTCTCAAAGTTAGTTGTTTTTTACGTAAAAAAATGGGAGAAGAAGTACTCAGCAGACTGAATACACATAGACTCCTGTAGAAATGCGAGAAAGACGAGACCACACAGGAGCGTATGTCGCTAAACGGACGAAGTGTATTCGGGCTGCCTCTATTTTAAAAGTCCTATTCGTTTAAAGCAAATAGCTCTGCAGAAGCGAACTTCCGCAGAGCTATTAATCCATATTTTCTTAATTTAATCTAAAATCACTACTTTAACTGTTTGACGCCCCCATGATCTTGCTTTGCTGTTGGATGGCATTAGCACATCGATTTTGTGACCATTTATTGCTCCGCCTGTGTCTCCGGCAATGGCTTCTCCATAGCCTTCCACCCATACTTTTGTTCCTAATGGAATAACAGAAGGATCAACGGCGATTAATTTCATATTCGGATTCTTTTTAATATTAATCCCTACCGCTGTGAATTCCGAACTTACACTTTCATGACTATAGGCTGTTGCTGTCACATATATTTCTTCTCCGCTTTCATTGTCTTTTTTTGTATTGGAAACAGCTGCTGCTTTTTTTATTGTTTGCTTTTGCTGTGTAAATGTTTTTTTATTAGTCTTCGCTTCTTGCTGCTCTTTCTTTAAATCATCTTGCTGCTGATTGATTTCCAATTGAATCGCTTCTTTTTCCTTTTTAGCAAGATTTACCTCATTGGATATTGTTTTATATTTTTTTTGAACAGAAGCAAGCGCTTCTTGTTTTTGTTGCAAATTCTTTTCTAAATTTACTTGATTGGCAGCCAATGATTGAAATTGCTTTTGCAGCTCTTTCTCTTCCTCTGCAATTTCTTGCTTTTCTTTTTCCATTTCTTCTAAATCTGTTTTTTGTTGCTCTAATATCTCTTTATCCATATTATAAATAACTGTAACTGCCGTTGCTCGATCTAAAAAATCGGAAAGGTTCTTCGCATTAACAAGAACTTCAATAACTACATTCGTTTGATTATTATGCTGCAGAGAGACAAGGCGATCTTTCATGATTTTTTTTCTTGAAAGTACTTTATCTTCTAATTTCACAATGTCTTTTTTCTTCTCTTCTATCCTTTTTTGAGAATTTGCAATATCTTGTTTCAACGCAGCTATACTTTTCTTATTTTTTTCCAATTCGTTATTAAAATTTGCTAAATCTTTATGTACAGCTTCCAGTTCTTTTAATACTTTTTGTTGTTCTGCTACTTTTTCGTCCATTACACGTTGATTTTTCTTCAGTGATTCTTGATTCGTTTCTGCTTGAGCCATTATTGCTGTTGACAGGAAAAACATACTTGTCAGTGCGATGACCATCATTTTTTTTAAGGAACGCATCATAAAACCCCTTTCCCTATTGTTATACCATAAGAAAGGTGCCAATAAGTTACAATCCAATTAAACTAAAAAGTCATTTCGCTTAAAAATTCTTTACAGATGAGATACATTATCAAAAGAAAGGAATTCTTTTCTTTTTTCAGATAATTGACAACTTTTCGACAATATGTCATTTACGCTCATTTTCTATTCATTACACTATATAATGGAGACATGTTAACGTTAACTTCCATTATTATGAAAAGAGTGATGTGAATGAGTCGTTTAAATTTAATAAAAAAACATATTTTGTATTGCGGAAGCCAACATTGTGAATCAGATGCTGACAGTGTAATGGATGCTTTTAAAGAGCAATTTGTTGAACATGGCATTTATAAAGAGATTAAAATAACGAAAACAGGCTGTTTAGGAATGTGTGGAAATGGTCCCTTTGTCCTTGTTTATCCTGATGGAGTTTGGTATTACAACGTTACAGAAGATGATGTGGAGAGAATTACAGAAGAACATTTTATTAACGGTGAGCCGGTTGCGGATTTAGTGATACATACATTGGCTAAGGCTTAACCAAAATAAAGGCTGTTTTCTCAAAGTTTGTTGTTTTTTACATAATACATTTGGAAAAGTGTTTCTTAGCAGACTGAATACACGTAGACTCCTGTGGGAATGCGAGAAAGACGAGGACGCTCGCTAAACGGACGAAGTGTATTCAGGCTGCGGGTTTAAAAGCAACAATCTATACGAAAACAGCCAAAATAAAAAAGCATCTACGTTAACAGTATAGTTATCGTTAGATGCTTTTTTTACTTTCCTAACAAGCCCCAAACAAACAAGTAATAGACAGCAAAGACGATAAATATAATGATAATCAATAAAGATAAAACAATAATTAATATCTTGGGAAATAGAAAAGACTGCTGATTAATGTCTTTCCCTTTATGAAAATAAGAATAAGTGCTCATCAGGATAATAACGATTCCTACCAGAATAGATGATAACCCAACTATTTCAGCTAACAAATTGGCTATTTTTATATTTGTTTTATGCGTAGAAAAGTGAAGATTGGTTATTAAAAAACCTACACCAATAATCGTAACACTAGTTCTTATCCACGCAAGGTACGTACGCTCATTTGCCAAATGCTGCTGAATATATTGTGAATCTTTCGTTTTCTCTAACTCTTGCATCATTTGTCCTTTCTCCCTTAAATGAAAACTAGTAAAACATAGGCTGTTTTCTAAAAGTCTGTAGTTTTTGAATAAATAAAAACATTTTTGACATACAGAGTAGCCTGAATACACGTAGACTCCTGCGTGCGGGAAAAGCGAGAAAGATGAGACCCCACAGGAGCATAGCGAGGCCACTGAAAAAGTGAATGCAATAAAATATATGTAGTGACAATCCAAGCAACGAAGAGGTTTTCGTTCGGTTTTCCGAGGCTTACCACACGCTTCGGGTTAAATAACAACAATCTATACGAAAAGAGCCAAAACATAAAAGGGAAAATAGATTGTTAACGAATATCTTTAGTATACCATTAATTTGACAGATTTTTATTCCTTGTAAATCATTACATCGTATACTATCCCTTCTTTTTTCATTCATTCCAACTGACACTAATTCCACACAATTATTCTCCTTTTTTTAAAGCTTTTTTTCCGTTTATCCCTTAAAATAAATAATAAGAACATCTATATTTCCGTTGTCAAACTTCTATGAAAAGGTTTACAAACATATAATCATCATTAGCAGTACTTGCTTGCTCCTAATTTGGGAGTTTAAAAGTGCTTTTCACAATATGAGGTGATTCAATGAAAAGAATGGAACGTATCTTTCAATTATTAGTTGATAAGTGCGAAAAATTATCAAAAGATGAACTAATAGTAAAAGAAGGTTTTTCTGCAAATGAATTAGTAGAAGACTTAGCGATGTTAAGAAATAATGTAAGCTTAGAATTAAATAATCTTGTGCGATTAGGGAAGGTTGTAAAAATCAAAAAACGACCTGTACTATATCTCCCACGTGACGTTATCAAACATCATTTCGGGAATATTATCGATCGCAGCATCTTAGAAATTCCATCGTTAAAGGAATTATATGAAAAGAAAAAAAAGGGACAACAATCATATGATCAAAATCCATTCCGCCTTTTGATTGGCGTAGAAGGCAGTTTAAAAAAACAAGTGGAACAGGCAAAGGCAGCCATTGTGTATCCTCCTAAGGGGCTGCATACATTAATACTCGGTCCTACTGGTTCCGGTAAAACATTATTTGCTCATATGATGCATAATTACGCAAAGTTTGCAGAATCGATGGATGAAAAGTCTGCCTTTGTTGTATTTAATTGTGCCGATTATTATCATAACCCCCAATTGCTTCTTTCTCAATTATTTGGACATATAAAAGGCGCCTTTACTGGTGCCACTTCCGATAAACAAGGTATGGTAGAAAAAGCAGATGGAGGGATTTTGTTTTTAGACGAAGTACATCGCCTTCCCCCAGAAGGACAAGAAATGATTTTTTATTTTATGGATAATGGTCTGTTTAATCGATTAGGAGAAACAGAAAGAAACCGGAAAGCAAAAGTATTAATTATCAGCGCTACAACAGAAGATCCTTCTTCTTCTTTTCTCAACACTTTTTTACGAAGAATACCGATTACCATCACGATGCCATCTTTTCATGAACGGCAAGTAAAAGAAAAAATTGAACTAACAAAGTTTTTGCTTGGAAAAGAAGCGGTGCGTATTCAGAAAAGTATTCGTGTTCATGAGGATGTAATGCGAGCATTAATCGGAAGTGTAACATTTGGAAATATCGGTCAGCTTAAATCCAATATTCAACTCGTTTGTGCCCACGGTTTTCTAGAGAGTATTCAAGAGTCTGCCGTTTATTTATATGCTAAAACTCTTCCTCCTGAAATGAAGGAAAGGCTGAGTCTTCTTCCTCGAAACCGTCAAGAAAATGAAGAAATCGCAAAGTTCGTCGATCCAATCATTAATATTACAGGGGAAGGAAATGAAGATTTATTAGAGGATGATGTATATGAGCTGCCATTTGACATGTATAAAATTATTGAAGATAAAGCCCGACTCTTAAAAGATGAAGGAATTGATAAAGACGAAATCAATAAATTTGTAACAACCGATATTAAAGTTCATATCAAAAGCTTTTATCAGCAAGTGACAAAACAAAACTTTTCAAAACTAGCCAATTTAGTAGATAAAAAAGTGCTTTTGCTTGCAGAAGAGCTGCGTTCTTTATCACAAAGCATACTGCAGCGACATTTTAATGATAAATTTATTTATTTTATCAGTTTGCATTTGGAAGGATTATTAAATAGAAAGAACCGGTTAAAAAAAGATAATCCTATGCTTCAAGATATATATGAAACGATGCAGCAGAATCAAAACGAATATAAAGTTGCCCTTAAAATGAAAGAATTAATTGAAGCTACATTAAATATTGTACTTCCTGAGCTAGAAGTGATGTATTTAGCACTGCTCCTTCTTTCAGCCGATGAATGGAATAATAAAGGTAAAGTCGGTATTGTTGTTGCAGCACATGGAGTATCTACAGCAAGCTCTATCGTAAACGTTACACAAGAGCTATTAGGGGAGCATAATATAAGAGCAGTTGATATGCCTCTTGACGTTAGCTTCCACGATGTTTTTGATACGATTGTGCATGCTGTGAAAGAAACGGACCGAGGCGAAGGCGTATTAATGCTTGTAGATATGGGATCTTTATTTTATTTCGAGGAAAAAATAATTGAAAAATCCGGAATA
Source organism: Niallia sp. 01092 (assembly GCF_052318935.1). Taxonomy (NCBI): domain Bacteria; kingdom Bacillati; phylum Bacillota; class Bacilli; order Caryophanales; family Bacillaceae; genus Niallia; species Niallia sp. 01092. Next base: position 157,062 of record NZ_JBQRKO010000003.1, read on the forward strand.
ACCGTAAAAACGATTGATATGGTCTCTACTCCACTAGTACTCGATGCCGTCAGAAAAGCGAATTTTTTAGAAATGGATTTAAATACCATCTATTCATCGCTTCGATATCATAATGACAGCGAAGTTATTATAGAACCTGCTCCAAAAAAAACAGTCGAAAAAAAAGCCATTATCACAATATGTTCTACAGGAAAAGGTACTGCTTTGCGCTTAAAAGAAATGGTAAAGTCTTATATTGCAGAAATCGCAGATGAACCTATCGATGTTATTCCTATTTCAACAGCAGGTTTAAAAGAATCTATCGAAGAAATACAAAAAAAATACAGCATTATCGTTTCCATTGGGGTGAAAAATCCACGTATTAATGCTCCTTTTATTTCTTTAGAAGATTTTATTGAAGGAAAAGGGGAACGAATAATCGAACAGGTGATTAATAACCATGCTATTACCATAAAAAACAGCCACTCAGATGTTATTCTCCGCAGTTTATGTGAAGATGGCATGAAAAAAACATTAATCTACTTAAATCCATATCGTGCCACATCCAGCCTATTGTTATTTTGTCAACAATTAGAAAAAGAGTGGGATATGCATTTTAAAAATACGACCGTTATCAAGATTGTCATGCATACTGCCTTTGCGATGGAAAGAGCCATTATGAAAACCGAATTAGTTTATCATGAAGGAATAACGGAAGAAATAACTAATAGGATGAAAACAATCAAAAGCTGCTTCAGTACAATTAATGAACAATTAAATATTATGTTATCAGATGATGAGTTTTATTATATTGTCGAGTTACTTTCTGAAGAAATAAAAGAAAAATGTTTGAGAAAAAGATAATAAAATATTATCGATAAAGTGTTTTATTAACATGCTGCCGCTCCTTTTTAGTGTATCAATTCCTCAAAAAAAAAAGAATAGTGTATCAAAATAAGAAGCATTTGAAGCATTTTTGAGTGCTTCTTATTTTTTAGTGTATTAAATACGGAAAAACCACCCCAAAAAACAACGAATTAAAAAAAACATTATTTTTTCACAAAGAATGAAAACGCTTTAATATCAATATTTTTTTCTATTTTTGCAAAAAACAATCGCTCACTTCCGAAAAGTTGGCACGGTTCTTGCTTTATATATTAGTGTAAGGCAAAAAAAATTAGGAGGTGCATCAGATGGTTGCATTTATTATTGCGACTCACGGGGAATTCTCCAGAGAAATCATCAAATCAGCTGAAATGATTTTCGGCAAACAAGAAAATATAGCATATGTAACATTTTCTCCAGGAGAAGGACCTGAGGATCTACAAAAAAAGTATCACCAAGCATTACAGGAATTAGATAGTAGTAAAGGAACACTATTTATGGTAGACCTCTTTGGAGGAAGCCCATATAATGCTGCAGCATTAATTGCTGCGGATAAGGAAGATATGGATGTAATTGCTGGAGTTAATTTACCAATGTTAATTGAAGGACTGGATAAGCGGCAAAGAAATAATCTTCATGATCTAATTCAGGCCGTTAGTCAAACAGCAGCAGATGGCGTTAAGTCTCTAAAACAAAGTTTGGCATACAGTGACGCTAGCGGAGAGGATGATTTATTATGAATATTACATTAGTTCGAATTGATGATCGTTTAATTCATGGTCAGGTTGCTACAGCTTGGTCAAAAGAAGCAGATTGTGAACGTATTATTGTCGTATCTGATGAGGTGGCAAAAGATACATTAAGAAAAACACTGTTGATTTCTGTATCCCCTCCAGGGATTAAAGCAAGTGTAGTTCCAATCGATAAAATGCTCAGAGCCTATAGTAATCCTAAATATGAAGGCGTTAAAACTTTGCTTCTTTTCACTAACCCAACTGATATTGTAAGAGTAGTGGAGGGTGGAGTGAAAATTGATAAAGTAAACGTCGGCGGGATGAGCTTTAAAGAAGGAAAAAGACCGCTTGCCAACGCGATCAATGTTGACGAAAAAGATATAGAAGCCTTTAAAAAACTTGATAGCTATCATATTAAATTAGAAATAAGACATGCAATTACAGATCCAAAAGTTGATTTAATGACTAGATTGTAAGTGCATACCTTGTCCTAATAGCTTTTTATATTAATAAAATTATACTTTTTGAGAGGTGAATAATCGTGACGACTTTACAAATTGTTTTAATTCTTATAATCGCTGCGATCACAGGGATGGGCAGTGTATTAGATGCCTTTCAAACACATCGTCCAATCGTTGCTTGTACATTAATCGGTCTTGTACTTGGAGACCTTAAAACAGGGATTATTCTTGGCGGTACATTAGAAATGATGGCCCTTGGCTGGATGAATATCGGTGCAGCAATGGCACCAGATACGGCGATGGCCAGTGTTATATCTACTATTCTTGTTATTACAGCAAACCAAAGCATCGGAAAAGGGATTGCCGTTGCAGTAGCTTTAGCTGCCGCCGGCCAAGTACTGACAATCTTCGCAAGAACGTTAACAATCGGATTACAGCATCGTGCCGATAAATATGCAGAAGAAGGCAATTTTAATGGTATTGATCGAATGCATTATTTCGGTCTCGCCATCCAAGCGCTGCGCGTTGTTATTCCAACTTTAATCGTAAGTTTAATCAGCGTTCATTCTTTCGAAGCTATGTTGAACAGCATTCCAGAAGTGATTACAAAAGGACTGCAAATTGGAGGCGGAATTGTCGTTATTGTCGGTTATGCCATGATTATTAACATGATGGGCGCTAAATATTTAATGCCATTTTTCTTCCTTGGATTTGTATTCGCAGCATTTTTAAACTTTAACCTAGTGGCATTTGGTGTCATAGGAATAGTTGCTGCAATTGTTTATATTCAATTGCATCCAAAATATAACGTTGCGAAAAACCAAGCTGTCGCAGCTGCTTCACCAACCAATGCAAGTTTTGACGATGATTTAGATGATGATTTAGACAGTTAAGAAAAGCGGAAGCGCCTTGTTCATCTGGGTTGAATAGTATACTTTTTTATCTTTTTAACAAAAAGGAGGCAATCAATATGGGTGAATCATTAAAGAAAACATCTATCGAAACGGAAATACAAACAGAAGAAGTAAAATTAACAAAAAAAGATTTAACGAAAATGTTTTTCCGGACAAATCTATTATTAGGATCCTTTAACTTTGAGAGAATGCAGGCAATTGGATATTGCTATTCCATGATCCCAGCCATTAAAAGACTGTATAAAAAAGGAGAAGATCGCAACAAAGCACTGAAACGCGGTTTAGAGTTTTTTAATACACAGCCGTTTTTAGCCGCACCAATCATTGGCGTTAACGCTGCGATGGAAGAGAAAAAAGCAAATGGTGCAGAAATTGAAGATAGTTCTATTGCTGGTGTAAAAGTCGGTCTAATGGGACCACTTGCTGGTGTCGGGGATCCTATTTTCTGGGGTACGCTGCGCCCTGTACTTGGTGCACTTGGGGCATCTATTGCATTAACTGGAAGCATTATTGGACCGCTTATTTTCTTCCTGGTATTTAATGTGATCCGTTTAGGTGTTGTATGGTATGGTGTACGCTACGGCTACAGTAAAGGGATGGAAATCATCTCCGACCTTGCAGGAAACAGACTGCAAAAATTAACAGAAGGCGCCTCCATTCTGGGTCTCTTCGTAATGGGTGCGCTAGTATGTAAGTGGACCAGTATCAATATTCCTGTTAAAATTGCAGAGTTAACTGACCAAGCAGGCAATACAACCGTTACAACAATTCAAAGTGTACTGGATCAATTAATGCCAGGATTAGTTCCATTATTATTAACCTTCTTAGTTGCTAAACTATTAAAGAAAAAAGTAAATCCATTGATATTAATCTTATCGATTTTTGTCATCGGTATTTTAGGCTACTGGGCAAAAATTTTAGCGTAATTCGCTTAGGATTGCTGTATAGCCATTAAATATTTGCATGATTAAGGGATTCTGATTTCTTCGTTGTTTCTTGAGGAAATAGAATCCCTTTTCGGTTAATTACTGTTCTTTATTACTAAAGTATTGATCGATTACTTTTACAATCCCGTCTTCATCATTACTGCTTGTAATTAAATCTGCAGCATCTTTTACAATCTGTGGTGCATTCCCCATTGCTACCCCTAATCCAGCATACTTCAGCATATCGATATCATTATAATTATCACCGAATGCCATTATTTCATCTTGATAAATTCCTAATTGATTTGCAAGAATACAAATGGCATTAGATTTTTTAACACCTTCTGCCATTATCTCCAAATAAGTTGCTTTAGATTTATAGATAGAGAGTTTGGGATAATCCTTCTTTAGCTCCTTTTCAAGTGAAGTAATATGCTCAGGTGTACCCATACATAAAATTTTGTAAACAGATGGATAAGATGACGAATGAAAAACAAAAATTTTTGGGATAATGCTGGTTATTTCTTGCTCCTGTTCTACCCATTCATCCTTCAGAGATTCCACAAACCAATTGTCTTTACTGTACATGGTGAAACAAACTGATGGAAACTGTAAAGAAACTAACTTGTAAATTTCTTCAACATCTTTTTCCTTCATTGTCGCTTTATACAATATCTCTCTTTCCCCATTTATTTGTTCTTTTCCTAATAATAGTGCTCCACTAAAACAAATAATCGGTTCATTTAGTTGACAAGATTTCAGCAGCGGAAAGATCCCTTCTGGCATTCTTGCTGAAACGAGAGCAAAAGGAATCCCTTTATGCTGTAAAAATTTTAAGGAGTTTTGTGTTTCTTCACTAATTTGGTGATTAGAATTTAACAATGTTCCATCAATATCACTGAAAATAAGTTTATACACCCTTATCATCTCCCAATCTACTGATTATTCTTTAATCAGCAATACAAAGCATTATGTTATGAGCAGAAATAATGTCGCAAAATACGGGCGGAGGCGACTGATCTGTAATAAGAACATGTATGTTCTCCCAGTTCATCCCTTTATAGTAACTATTTGAAGAAAATTTATTAAAATCAGCCAGAATAATATTTTTAGAACTTTTATGAACAACCATGTTTTTAATGGAAGCATCTTCTTTATCTTCAAAGTAAATGCCATCTTCCATAACCGCAGCTGCCCCTAGAAAAGCAGCATCAAATTTGATTTTATCTAGTTGATTGATACTTTCGATATCAAAGAAAAAACGATTTTGTTCATTTAATTTTCCCCCGAAAAGAAAAAGGGAAGCATATGATTGATTAGCCAGCACTTCTGCAATATCTAAAGAATGAGTAAATACTTGCATCTGCTTATTTACTTGTTCTGCCAAGCAACAAACCGTTGTTGAAACATCAAAGAAATAAACTCCATCTTTATCCAAAAAGCCTGAAGCATACTTGCCGATTCTTCTTTTTTCATTTGAAAACGATTGAACTCTTTCTCTATAAGCTAAAATCGTCTCCTTTATCGCAGGCAGAGAAATTCCGCCATGTGTTCGGATTGCCGCACCTTGCTCTACCAGCTTTACTATATCCCTTCTTGCCGTATCTCGAGAAATATTAAAGCGCTCACAAATTTCTTGAACAGCCATGCTATGTTGTTTATTTAATATTTCAAGTATTTTAACAAGTCGTTCTTCTTGATACATATTAACCTCCTTTATATAAGTAATTATAAGTATTTATGTAAGTAATTACAAGTGATAAACACTTGTTTTTCAATAAATTAACAAAAAAACACTTATATCAAAAGGAAAAAAATCTCCTTTCAAGTAGAAAAAGGAGATTTTTTTCTTTGGCTATGTTTAAGCTCATTGTTGATTTTGGCACTATGTTGATTGGAGCGGAAGGTGTGAGACTCCTGCAGGAAAAGCGAGTCAGAGGGAGACCCCACAGGCGCACAGCAAGGCCACTGAAAAAGTCCATCGGAAAGGAAAAAGATACGAACAACCTACTATATATAGAATGATAAACTCATTTGTCATCTGTATATAGATGACAATTCAAGTTTTTTTAAAAAATAATCAGTTTTTCAGTGGCCTCCGCACAGCGCTGAGGATGCTCCCAGACCGCCCGCGGAAAGCGAACGCCTGGAGCGGAAATCAACAGGCAAGTTTAACAGCCCCTTTCCTTTTAAAACTGCTTTCTTCTTGTAGAAGAAGGAATATTTAATTCTTCGCGATACTTTGTAATAACACGTCTTGACACAAACATTTTATGATTTGTTTCTAATAATTTTTTTATTTTCTCATCAGAAATAGGATGCTTTTTATCTTCTTCCTTTATTAAATCAATCATTGCTTTTTTTACAGCAGCAGACGATAGTTCCTTTTCATTTTCCCCTTTCATTCCTTGACTAAAAAATGATTTTAAAGGAATTATTCCAAATGATGTTTCCATATATTTATTGGCAACTACACGGCTGATGGTTGATTCATGTACACCGAGTGCATCTGCTACTTGTTTTAATGTTAATGGCTTTAATTTACTCGAACCTTTATCAAAAAAATCGCTTTGCAGTTGTGCAATAATGGTACTAACTTGAAGTAAAATAGCCTCTCTTTGCTTTAAACCGTTTCGCAATGATTGAAATTCTGCATATTTCTTGTGTATATACTCATACTCCTTTCCTTTTTTATTTTTTAAAAGGAACATATAATCTTCATTTATAGTAAACTTAGGAAAAAATTGAGTTTTCAACTGGATTTCGAAGTTGCCATTTACACAATAAACAGAAACATCTGGTCGGATATATAATGACAAATCTTGCTGAAAGCATAGACCAGGTCTCGGCTGAAGTTCTAGAACCTTCATTTGCACTTCTTGAATAGCAGATACGTCTACACTTAATTCTTTTGCAATCTTTTTCCACTTTTTCTCTGCAAAAAGAACAAAATAATCGGCTACAATAGCAGCTGCCAATTTGTCTTCCGGATATTTTTTTTTCAACTGAAGCAGCAAACAATCCTGCAGATTTCTTGCCCCAACTCCAGTCGGTTCCAAGCTTTGCAATAAAGTTAAATAATTTCTTCCTTCTTCTGCTGTAAGTGATAAATTAGCAGCAATTTCTTCTAACGATGTAGTTAAATAACCATTTTCATTAAGACTATAAATAAAATATGCTAACTTCTTGTAATCGTTTTCATTTATTTTTAACAATCTTGCCTGCTCCAAAAGAAACTCCGCTAATGTTGTACCATTTGTATCTTTTAAATTTTCAATGATGTCGTTTTTTTCACTCGTATTTTGTTGTCTTTTTTCTTTCCTAGGAAATTCATCGCCATCTCCTTGCGCCACAGCATTCTGCAAACTTTGTTCACATTCTATTAACGGATTCTCCATTGCTTGTTCACGAATATAATCAAGCAAGTCATCAGTAGAATATGCTAAAAGTGATATCGTTTGAAGCATTTCGTGATTTAAAACCATCGCTGCTTTTTGATATTGTAAAATAGTTGGCTGCAGATTCATCTTAATCCCTCCAAACATCCAAATACTATTAATGAATTCGTTAAAACCGCGGACTTTCCTTTATATACCATCTCATGAACAAAACTTGCTTCTTTTTCCCTTCTTTTGTCCTTCATGAGCCGTCTCATGGATTTCTTCCTTACTTCTTCACTTCCATCATTACGTAGCTCCGGACTTTGTAACTTCAAGGCCCTTGGCTTTATCTACTCTGCTTTTTGAACATCTACTGATACTGAATATAGGCTGCATTTATTGATAAAAATATGAATGCGTTTTCTTTTAATAGTAAAAATTTTTAGATAATTAAATATTATACTATCATTATATCGAATTTGCATAATATTTACTATAGGTTATTAGTGAATACAAAACATAAAATTGGCAATGATAAACGTGATATTGCCGAGAATACATAAACATTGATTGTCTTCATTCATACCATCGTAATGAACAGTAAAGTATATATAGAAAGGTCCGATTTTATGACTATATATGTAGAGGTTGCGATAAAATTAACCATAGGATTTTTTTGTTTAATTATCTTGATGAATTTGTCTGGAAAAGGAAACTTAGCACCGATGACTGCAGCTGATCAGATTCAAAACTATGTATTAGGGGGCATTGTTGGAGGAATTATTTACAGTCCTGCAATCACAATAATGCAGTTTTTGATTGTTTTATTGATATGGGGGTTTTTAGTCTACATTATCCGGATTTTAAGACTGAAAAATCGATTTGTAAAACAATTTATCGATGGGGAAAGAATTGTCGTTGTGCAGGATGGTGTCTTGCTGATTGATAATTTTAAAAAAGCTAAGTTATCAACGAAAACATTTCATACGATGCTGCGGTTAAAAGATATCCATTATATTGGCTCATTAAAAAAAGCCCAAATTGAACAAAATGGTCAATTAACTGTAATTCATATGGATGATGAAGATTATTCTTATATGTTAATATCCGATGGAGATATTCATCAAGAAGGATTAGAGGATATCGGCAAAGACGAAAAATGGCTGCATACCATGTTAGAAGAAAAAGGCTATAAAATAGAAGATGTCTTTTTTGCCGAATATTATAAAAATGATTTAAAGCTTTATACATATTAATTCTAATTGAAAGGGAAAACAAAATTTTTTGTTTTCCTTTTTTCTCTTTTTTAAAAGTTGGCATCTTTGTAAAAATTTGAAATGTAAAAATCATAATGATAGACTATTAAACAGCTAATCTTTCAATTAAAAGGAGCGTGTCCTAGTTTATCATGAACTGGAAAAAAATTCTTTTATGGTGTTTCGGCATTATTATTGGCGGAGGTGCGCTTATTGCCTCTGTATCTTTTGGGTTGCTGCTTTTTTTAGAAAAAGAAAAAGCACAACAAACAGGGAAGAGTGCAGCTGTTGGAGAATCAGCGGATTTTACTAAAAAAACCGTCAATGATCCTGTCGAGGAAGATGTCGTAACACTAGCGGATGAAACAAATGGCCATACCTTTATTGCAGACTGGCATAATTTTTACAATGAGACACTCGGTTGGGGAAAAATGGAGACAGCTAGTTACAGCGAACAAAAAGAAGCGGCTTCCTCCATCCTGCAGCAATTAGAGAATGTATCGGTAAAAAATAAAAAAATCAAACATGATCTGGAAAGCATTCAACAACATGCACAACAAGTCATAAACGGGGATGATCGAGATGCGATGCGTTTGCTTCATCGCTACTTTCACGATTTAGATATTTTATTTAATGGATATGATTATAATCAAACATTTGGCGTAACTGAATTTACAGGACAGTAGCAATATTTAAGTAAACTCAGTTACGCCATTGACCGCAAATAATTTATTCATACGGTCTTTTTTGATCAAAATAATTTGGTGTTTTCACTTCGTTGTCATATTGCTTATTAAAAATATGGGTTGTCGCTGGTGATAAAGGCGGAATAAGCCATGCCCAATTCCCAGTAACTTCTCTTCCTTTCACTTGCTCTTTCTTTTCAAATGTTTTAAATTGCTGTGCAGCTGTATGATGATCAACAATCATTACTCCATCTTCACGGAAAGAATGTAAAACAGCAATATTTAATTCCACCAGTGCCCTGTCCTTCCACAAAGACATATTTTTGTGCATATCCAACTCCATTAAAATACCTATTTTCGGCAGCATATTATAGCGATTTTCATCTGCCAAGTTTCTGGCTCCTATTTCTGTACCCATATACCAGCCATTAAATGGTGCAGCTGTATATGTAATACCGCCAATCTCTAAACACATGCTTGAAATAATCGGAACAGCGTACCACTTTAATTGTAAATCAACGAACCGTCTAAATTCGGGATGGCGAATAGGTACTTCAAGCAGTAATTCTTCTGGAATATCAAAAACCTTTGGATGATTGTCATTGATTTGTACCACTAATGGCAATACATCAAAATCGGTTTTGCTGCTGGTCCACCCTAATTTTTGACAGCATTCAGTAAACGCCAGAGAATCTGGATCCCCTATTACTCCCTCTTCTGTTTCATAACCTGCATAGCGTATTAATTGATGATTCCATATTCGCATCGTTGTTTCTTCCGTTTTTTGCTGGAATATCGTGATAGTTGGTCGTATTTGGCCACCATTTGTTGCATACGAAATATGATCAAACAAGGCATCCCGCATTTCCTCTTCAGTCTTCACTTCTCTTTTATCGATTACATGCAAGCTTTCCCAAAACAGCCTCCCGATACAGCGATTACTATTTCGCCATGCCATTTTTGCTCCATGCTCTAACTCTTCCTTTGTATGTGTATAGTAGCCTTGTTCGTTTATTTCCTTTTTTATCTTATCTATTCTATCTTTTATTTGCTGTGCACTTTTGTTTAATTCGTGATAACAAGTATAAATAAATGCTGCTGCTTCTTGTAGAATGTCTATTGATCGACGCAAAATAGTCCTCCCTATTAGCAATACTGGCTTTATCATAACACAGCAGATTTTAAACGAAAAAGTAAACTACTTTCTCCAGACTATAAAAGCTCTAGTCCTCTTCCCACAGGTTTCCTACTTTAAAACTTTACGAACTAATTTCCTTTTCTTTTCTGTGTAAGGAGGAAATAAAGTCGTAATATTCCATCTATTGTTTTTCTTTAGTACACTTCTTTTGTGTGAAAAAGTAAAAAAGCTATACACGCCATGATACATTCCCATTCCAGAACTCCCAATACCACCAAATGGCAAATATGGGTTTGCCGCATGTGTAATGGTATCATTTATACACACTCCCCCAGAAGAAATGCTGCTTACAATTTTCTCTTCTACCTCTCTATTTGTTGTAAAAACATATAATGCCAGTGGTTTGGACTGTTTTTGGACAGACTGTATGACATCATCCAAGTCAGAATACGTAATAATAGGAAGAATCGGTCCAAATATTTCCTCTTTCATCGATAAAGAATTCCAATCAGCCTTCAGTAAGGTTGGCTCGATAAATCTTGTTTTCGCATTGCTATTTCCTCCAACAAGAATGTTTTCTTCCTCTTGCTGAAGGATTTGTGCTAGCCGGTTAAAATGTTTGTCATTCACTATCCTGCCAAAGTCTTTACTGCTTGCTACATTCGATCCAAAAAAAGTATGCAATGCTTTTTTCAATTCTACAATCAAGTCTTCTTTTACTGATTCATGGACTACAAGATAATCGGGAGCAATGCATGTTTGCCCAGCATTAACTGTTTTCCCCCATAAAATACGTTGTGCAGCGATGGGAATATTGGCACTCTCATCGACAAATGTTGGACTTTTTCCGCCTAATTCTAACGTTACAGGTGTAAGATTTTTAGCGGCTGCTTCCATGACCATTTTTCCGACAGAAACACTTCCTGTAAAAAATATATAATCAAAAGAAGCCTGTATTAATGCCGTATTTGTGGCAACTCCACCCTCAACAGAACGAATATAGTTTTCATCAAAAATAGACGAAATCATCTCCGTAATAACAGCTGATATAGATGGAACCAATTCAGAAGGCTTTAATACGACACAGTTTCCAGCAGCAATCGCACCAATTAACGGTTCCATTACAAGCTGAAAAGGATAATTAAATGGCCCAATGATTAACACCGTTCCATATGGTTCATACTGTACATAACTTTTTGATGGAAACAACGTAAGCGGACTTTTTACTTTTTTTCGCTTTGCCCACTTTTTTAAATTCTTTAGCGTATGCCTGATGCTACTTAACACAAAACCTACTTCATAGGCATACGCTTCAAACGCATGCTTTCCTAGATCCTTTTGCAGTGCTTCTATAATCTTTTGTTTAAATTGTTCGATTCCTGCTTTTAACTTTTGCAGCTGCTGTAAACGAAATTCAATGGATGCCGATTCGTTCGTATAAAAGAATTGTTGATGCCCGCTGATCAGTTGCTCCACATCTTTTGAAGTTAGTTCCATATATTTTCGTTTTCTTCCTTTCAATTGAAGTGATTTGTTTCGTCCCAATTAAAAAACTTAACAAGAATAAGAAAAAACAAAAGCGCTCAACTCTTATCGATTCACTTTTGTTTTATTTCTGATAATAATAACTTTAAATTCTATTGATGTAATCTATACTTAGCAGCGATTTTGGTTCTCTTAAGTAAGAATACGAACTAACTCATAATTTCGGTACTTTTTATTGCGTTTTGTATGGCGATCCGTAAATAATAGGTCTTTCTCCACTAAATTATTGAGTGATTTTCTCGCGGTATTAGGCGATATATTTAATGCTTTTGCAACAGAAGCTACATCGGTAAAAGGATTTGAAAAAGTATATATCCATACTTTTGTATCAGAAGGAGTTTCACATTTCAGTAACCCACCTCTTGCTAATTCTTCAGCTTTATCCAATTTATCATTAATTTTATCCGCCATTCGATTACATGCATTTAAAAAGAATAAAATCCAACTTCCCCAATCTGGATCTTGCCCTCGTACTCCATTTAATAAATCATAGTAACGCATTCTCTCTTTTTCTAACTCTTCACTTACAAAAAAGATGGGTTTCGTTACAAGTTTAGACTGCATAAGATATAGTACAATTAAAATCCTACCTAATCGACCATTTCCATCTAAGAAAGGATGAATGGATTCAAATTGCGCGTGAATAATAGCTGATTTAATAAGGGGATCACTCTCTTCGTCAAACACAAAACGCTCTAAAGAATTTCCCAAATGCTCTATTGATAATTTCTGATTATATGGATGGCCATTTATAAAGTTTTCTAAATTATTCATATAGCCACTAATTTTCTCAGCCGATATAGGAATATAAGAAGCATCTTCTATTTTATTCGTGGGACCAATAAAATTTTGGATTTTCCGGAACTGTCCACTGGATTGAACAGAACCTCTCGCCCCTTTCATCAGAATCTGATGTAATTCTTGGATGAGCCTTGTAGTTATTGGATAACCATTTTTTATACGCTCAAATCCTTCAAACAGAGCTTGTTGATAGTTATTTACTTCTATAACTTCCCATCGAGGATTCTTATCATCTTTTTCTTCCACCATATCAGTAAATGTAACTTGTGTACCTTCAATTCGTGTCGACTCAACGGATTCACTTAGAGATAATACTTGAACTAATGCTTCACTAACAATAGAGTGTTTAAACTTTTCTTCAAGTCTACCTATTTTATTACTTGCCTGGGATAGAACATTCAAGATTTTGATGGCGTCTTTGTTTTTTACATCTAAAGGTAATAAATTCAATCCATGAATTGCCATTAATGTCCCTCCTTTGCATTTTTTGCTCTTATTTATCCATATTACACTAAATTAGATCAAAAAATACAAAAAAGTGATTTATAAATCATACTTTCTTCCGTAACTAGAGTTAATAACAAGAATTAAATATAAAAAACCTGAATGAAGAACTTTTTAACAGTTTTTCGTTCAGGTTTCTTTTTTCTTCTCTTATAATTTTATGGCATTGTGTACGATATTTAAAACTGTTCTTAACTCTGCAACAGGAATTTGTCCTGGAGCGGATGCTTTTTTCGCTGCGGCAAATGTCAATGCTGATCCAAATACTTCTCCTGCCATTCGGCTGATTGCACCTTTTCCAGCCATAGACATCACAATAATTGGTCTGTCTGCATATTGTTCTTTCATCGTGCTTGTTGCATCTAAAACAGTAATAACATCGGCAGCACAGTTAGGCATAACAGCAATTTTTGGCAAGTCTGCACCCAATTGCTGCGCTTTACATAGACGAGCTATTATTTCCTCTTTGGAAGGAGTTTTTTCAAAATCGTGATTCGATATAATAACAGCAACCTTTTTACTATGGGCATAGTTTACTATTTCTTGTATTTCTTTTTCATCATTAAATAGTTCTATATCAATAATATCGGCAATCCCAGCTTCACAAGCTGCCTTGTTTAAAGCAAAATACAAGGAAGAATCAAGTTCTTTTTCTCCCCCTTCCTTTTTACTTCTAAAAGTAAAAATAAGCGGAAGATCTGCCAGTTCATTTCTAATGACACTTAATGCCGATAGTACTTTTTCTACATCATCTGCTTGTGCAAAGTAATCAACCCGCCACTCGATCACATCTACATTTAATGTTTTTAAATAGGCAGCCTCTTCTTTTAGCTGCTGCACTGTTTGTCCAATCATAGATACACATATTTTCGGAATGCCTGCACCTATTTCTATATTTTTCACTTTAACTACTTGATCCATCAAACGTTCACTCCAGTTACATGATAAAAAGAACAGACAGCAAAAACACGCACGTTTTAATCTAGCTTATTAGGTAGCAAAAAAACGAGTGTTTTTATGCTGATTCTCCTTATTGTGGTTCATTTAACTCCCAAGCCCATTTTAATGAATTCACAATATAATCTGCTACTTCTTCAATTTCTTGGCTATCTGTCAACACTGAGGAATGGTGATCAGCGTATATTGCTTTTCTTTTATTAAACAGCTCTTCCATATCTTCCATTGATTTTCCTTTTAAAACGGGCCTGCTATCGATTATAAGATTAATTCTTTCTTTCCAAGAATCCCAAGATAAATCTAAATGGATAACGATACAATGCTCTAAACAAGCTTTTTTTATCTCTTCCTGTAAAAAGGAACCTCCACCTAACGAAAGAATATGAAGCTTCTTCTTCTGACAAAGGTTGATGATTACTTCCTTCTCTTTCTCTCTAAATGTCTTTTCTCCAAGCTTATTAAAAATTTCAGGAACAGGCATTCCATATTCTTCTTCTATCACTTGGTCAACATCGAGAAAGTCTCGGTACAACTTCTTCGCAACGGCTTTTCCAATCGATGTTTTCCCTACTCCCATAAATCCAATAAAAATAATATTTTTTTCTTTAAGCGGAACACTGCGTGTATTCAAGGTGAAGCCCCCTATTTCTTGCATTTTAACATTTATTACCAATAAGTTGTTTTTTTCTCCTTATATTATACGTCATCGAACCTCTTAATCATAGAAGATTATTAGGCGATGGATTTTATGATAAATGTTCGAAATCAATAGGGGCTTACTTATCTATTTGGACGAAATCGTTTCAGCAAACTGAAAAATAAGAAATAGAGCCTTTTGTCTACCTCAAACACTTAGTGATGAAAGGCTCTAGACCTTGATGCAAGCCTTGTTAAAACTTCCATTTGCAAGAATTTTTCTCTCTCTGATGGAAGCTGAACGTTAATACCCATTATACTCTCCGCCCTGCTGTTCGGCTTCTGCTGGAATAGAAATTCCCATTTTTTTTAGTTCAGACTTCGTTTGATTTAAATAAAATTCCGTCTGATTTTGCCAGCGAATGATCATTTGGATAAATGGTTTAAATTCAGAACCGGCATTTCCCTCCATAACACCTAGCCATTTTTTTACAGATACATCCTGTTTCTCAGCATTTTTTATACAAGCTGTCATCGTATCGATGATTGATTGCCTCTGCTCGCCAGTTGCTAGTCTTTGAGCCGATCCAACTGCTGTCACACGATGGTAAGATGCTGGAACTAAATGATTATGCATTTCATTATTCCCTTTTATATCTTTCGCTTGCGGAATATGATAAAGCTCACTGCTCATCGCACAAACCATTTCTTCAGCGTATAAACTTCTTTGCAGCAAATTTAAGATGTCTTGCCAATTTGTTTCCCTATAGTAATTGTAAGGATACAAGCATATTCCCCCCTTTAAAATGTGTGTTCATAAAGGTAACCATCTTCTTAAAAAACTTTTCTTTTATAAAGGTATGTTGGCACTTCCAATTGGGTGATTGTACATAATTGAATTTAACCCTTCAAACTCTTTTTGTTAGTAAATTTATTACTTTTCTATTATTCTATATATACGTGGAAAATTATTGTAATTCATCTAATTGATCATTATGAATTTGTCTTTACAAATTGCTTACGATAACTTTATTTATAATAATTATAAAGTAGTATTGATTTTTTTATTATAAATGCTATTATTATTTAAGACAAAGAAATTATTAAAAATTATGAGGTGATTTTAAATGACAAATAATAAACTAACAACAAGTTGGGGAGCTCCTGTTGGTGATAATCAAAACTCCATGACGGCAGGGCATCGTGGACCAACATTAATTCAAGATGTTCATTTACTCGAAAAATTAGCTCATTTTAATAGAGAACGTGTTCCAGAACGTGTCGTTCATGCTAAAGGTGCTGGTGCACATGGTTATTTTGAAGTAACAAATGATTTAACAAAGTATACGAAAGCCAACTTTTTATCAGAAGTTGGTAAAAGAACACCGTTGTTTATTCGTTTTTCTACAGTTGCTGGTGAACTTGGATCTGCAGATACGGTTCGTGATCCTCGAGGATTCGCGGTGAAATTTTATACAGAAGAAGGGAACTACGATATTGTTGGAAATAATACACCTGTATTCTTTATTCGCGATGCGATTAAATTCCCTGATTTCATCCATACACAAAAAAGAGATCCAAAAACACATTTAAAAAATCCAACTGCCGTATGGGATTTCTGGTCTCATTCTCCAGAATCTTTACATCAAGTATCAATTCTTATGTCTGACCGCGGTATTCCAGCAACATTAAGACATATGCATGGATTTGGCAGCCATACATTTAAGTGGGTGAACAAAGAAGGAGACGCTGTCTGGATTAAATATCATTTTAAAACAGACCAAGGCATTAAAAACTTAGCGGTAGATGCAGCTGCTAAAATTGCTGGTGAAAATCCTGATTACCACACAGAAGATTTATTTAATGCGATTGAAAAAGGAGATTTCCCTGCTTGGACGCTATATGTACAAATCATGCCATTAGAAGATGCAAACACATATCGTTTCGACCCATTTGATGTAACAAAAGTATGGTCACAAAAAGACTATCCATTAATCGAAGTTGGCCGCATGGTTCTTGACCGCAATCCTGAAAACTATTTTGCAGAAGTAGAACAAGCTACATTCTCACCTGGAACATTCGTGCCTGGCGTTGAGGCATCTCCAGATAAAATGCTGCAAGGTCGCTTATTTGCATACAGTGATGCACATCGCTACAGAGTCGGAGCTAACCATCAAGCATTGCCAATCAATCGTCCAAAATGCCCTGTAAACCATTACCAACGTGATGGACAAATGCGTTTTGATGGCAACGGAGGCGGTTCAGTCTATTATGAACCAAACAGTTTTGGTGGACCAACTGAATCTGCTGAAGATAGAACAACAGCATTTGCAGTATCCGGTGTGGCAGATAGTGTCGCATACGATCATCATGACCATTACACACAAGCTGGTGATTTATACCGTCTAATGTCTAAAGAAGAACGCACAAGATTAGTGGAAAACATTGTTGCCGCAATGAAACCAGTAGAATTAGATGAAATTAAACTTCGCCAAATCGGCCACTTCTACAAAGCAGATCCTGAATACGGAACTCGCATTGCAGAAGGACTAGGTTTAACCGTACCTAAAGCTGTAAAATAAGTTCAAAGATAAAAAGCTTCCTTCAAACAGGAAGCTTTTTATCTTTGATTCATCAGCTTAAAAAGTTTGCTATTTTGTACACAAAGACATCTTTAAACACCATTATTCCATTGATTTTTTATTTGTATTCGCCCATTGATTATTTGTTGCACTTTTTTTATTTTCTTTTGAACTTTCTGTAACCTCTACATTAGCAGTAGCCCATTGATTATCATATTCTGATTTTTTATCTTTCTCCATAGCTATTCCCTCCATCTATAATAAGATTTTTAAGACGTACAAAATTAGTATGGATAGAAGAGTATTAAATTATGAACTTTTTTATAAAACCTAATTGCTTTTACAATTTCACCCGCTGCAGACGAAGGGCATTTAAAACAACAGATATCGAACTGAAAGCCATTGCAGCTCCAGCAAGCCATGGCGCTAAAAAGCCTAATGCGGCAATCGGGATGCCAATTACATTGTATGCGAAAGCCCAAAACAGATTTTGTTTAATATTGCGAATCGTTTTTTTGCTCATCATAATGCTGTCGGCAATGCTGTTTAAATCTCCTCTGATTAATGTAATATCAGCTGCTTCCATTGCTATATCTGTTCCAGTTCCAATCGCCATGCCTATATCTGCTAATGCTAGTGCCGGTGCATCGTTGATTCCATCTCCAACCATCGCTACCTTTTTCCCTTGCTTTTGCAATTTTTTCACTTCTTCTGCTTTTCCTTCTGGGAGCACTTCGGCAATTACTTGCTCAATGCCTGCTTGTGCCGCAATTGCTTGTGCTGTTTTTTGATTATCCCCTGTAATCATGATTACATCTACACCGAGTTGCTTTATTCTTTCCACCGCTTCTTTTGAAGATTCTTTTATCGTATCAGCCACTGCCACCATTCCTGCGAACTTTCCATTTACAGCAGCAAGCATTGCCGTTTTTCCTTGTGATTCTAAAGCATCCATTTCTAATACAATGGAATCAATTGGAATATTATTTTTACACATTAAACGGCGAGTACCGACCAAGACTTCTTCTGACTCTACTGTTGCTTTTATGCCATAACCAGGTATAGCTTCAAAAGCAGATACCATTTTTAGTGGAATATTTTTTTCCTTTACTCCGCTGACAATTGCCTGTGCCAATGGATGTTCTGATTGACTTTCTGCGGACGCAACTAGAGATAAAAAATAATCTTCATCTAAAACTGTTTGCACATCCGTTAATACAGGAGCACCATTTGTCACCGTACCTGTTTTATCTAACAAGACTGTATCAATCTTGTGGGTCATTTCTAGATGCTCTCCACCTTTAAAAAGAATGCCGAATTCTGCTGCACGTCCTGAACCAGCCATAATAGACGTTGGCGTAGCGAGACCAAGGGCACAAGGACAGGCAATCACAAGAACAGCAATTAGCTTTTCTAATGCTTCAGAAAAGTTGCCAGGATCGACTGCAAAAAACCAAATGAAAAACGTAAGTACCGCTATTCCGACAACAACTGGTACAAAAACGCCTGAAATCGTATCGGCAAGGCGTTGAATCGGCGCCTTTGATCCTTGCGCTTCTTCGACTACTTTTATTATTTGAGAAAGGGCTGTTTCTTTTCCGACTTTTATTGCTTTTATTTTTATAAAACCATTTTTATTAATCGATGCACCAATTACACTGTCTCCTGTTTGTTTATCTACAGGAATGCTTTCCCCTGTAATCATCGATTCATCAACTGCTGATATTCCTTCTATTATTTCCCCATCGACTGGAATTTTTTCACCTGGTTTGACAAACACAATATCCCCTGCTGTCACTTCTTCAAGAGGAATGATCTTCTCTGCTCCATCTCGCCATACAGTAGCTGTTTTTGCCTGCAATCCCATTAATTTTTTAATTGCATCAGATGATCTTCCTTTTGCCTTTGCTTCCATTACTTTTCCTAAAATAATTAATGTAATAAGAACGGCACTTGTTTCGAAATAAAGTCCTTCTGTATGACCATAATGACCAATTGATTGAAAGGCTAAATACACGCTGTAAAAATAAGCGGCGGAAGTTCCTAATACGACAAGCACATCCATATTTGCACTATAATTTTTAATCGCTTTATACGCACCTATATAAAATTGTTTTCCAATAATAAACTGAACAGGTGTTGCTAATAACAATTGCACCCATGGATTCATCAAAATTTCAGGAACGTATAGAAAAGAAGTAAAACGAAAATGACCAACCATTGTCCATAATAGCGGCAAAGATAAAATAAGGGAGACAATAAATTTTCTTTGCTGTTTTTTTAATTCATTTTGCCGATAATCATTTACTTCCTCCTCATTTTTTTCATTTTTTATGCTAGCTCCATACCCTAGTTTATCTACTTTTCCGATAATTTCTTTTGTGGATATAATAGAAGGATTATATTCAACTGTCGCTTTTTCCAATGCCAGATTTACATTTGCCTCGTTAACGCCTTCCAACTTTTTTAAACCTTTTTCAATTCGGGTGGCACATGCTGCACACGTCATGCCTGTAATGGCAAGTTCTGCCTTATCCTGCACAACACCATACCCAAGTCCTTCCACTTTTGCTTGAATATCTTTAGCAGTTAATTGATCCTCATTATATTTAACAGTTGCTTTTTCTAATGCTAAGTTAACGGTTGCTTCCGTTACTCCTTCCATTTTATTTAATCCTTTTTCAATTCTTGTAGCACAAGCTGCACAGGTCATACCAGTTATTTGAAACTGATTTTCTTTTAGTATTTGCCCTCTATCTTCACTTCTCTGCAATGCTTCGCTCATTTTGAAACCTCCTTATACCTATATGGGGTATATTTTATAGAAAAAGAAAGAGGCTTTCTTAGTACATAAGTTTAAGCCCCAAATTGTCTTTAAAGGGACTCTAAATAAACCCCTTTCACCAAGTGATTACTTCACATCATAACCTTGATCATCAATTGCTTCTTTGATTGCATCCAAACTTACTTCTGCTTCGTTATATGCTACGTCAACAAGTCCTTCTTCAAGCTTCACCGTTACTGCTGATACTCCTGAAAGCTCTCCTACACTGCTCTCTACAGCTTTTACACAATGACCGCATGACATGCCTTCTACTTTTAACGTTACTTTTTCCATCTTAGTACACTCCTTATTTTTTCATTAATTTTTGAATCGTTACTAATACTTCATCTAGCACTTCCATATCTCCTTCTTGGATGCGATCGACCACACAATTCTTCATATGGCCTTCCAATAAAATTTTAGCAACACTGTTTAAAGCCGATTGTGTTGCCGCTATTTGGGTGATGACATCATCACAATACGTATCTTTTTCAATTAAACCCTTTATTCCCCTAATTTGACCTTCGATACGATTGAGCCTGGTAACTAGATTTTTTTTTACTTTATCGGAATGATGACTTTTTCGTTCGCTAGTTTCATGACAAGATGTTTCATCCTCATGATTCTCCTTTAATTCTATCTCCAATAAAAGCACCCCTTTGTATAACTTATTTACATATATCATACCCCTGTATGGTATATAAGTCAATTAGTCTGTTTACTTATTTTTTGACAAATTTATGTCAGTGATGAATTTTTCTCTTAAACATAAAACAAAAATATTAGCGCTCTAGAAAAGCATTACTTAATCGAAGTCACAACAACTATCTTCTTACCAATTTTAATAACTAACCTACCTCCAAAAACAGCCCTTGTATAACTATTACAATTACGAAAAATAAAGGAGAGTACATATTTTGTTATGTATACTACGTGTTCTCCTTTAATCTTTTATTAAACTAAAGCTCCTTTTCTTTAAGTTTTTTTATTTTAAATACAAAAGAAATCTTCTCTTTCCTTCGATATCCATTTATCATGATTACCTTTACTTTCTTTAACTAACCGATTAACTAAAATATCGTGCCAAATATAATTTTCCAAAAGGTATATATGAATTGGGTCATCTGTTAAAAAGGCAGTGGCTCTTTCTTCTACAGATGGTCCATATATCATTTCTTTCCCGTCAATTGATAAAATAAACCATTTATTTTTCCCAATATTATCAACATAGCTTGTTTGTCTATGTACATTCAGTTCTGGTAAAGGGTTTTCAACTTGAAACACAATTCCTTTCAAATTAGCATGCTTTCTTACATCTTTTAACTCGTTTTCAATCTCCTCATACATTGGTCCCCATATAGAAACAACTACTTTTCTTTTAGCTTTTTGTATTAAAGTACGGCAAAAAGCTAGAATTTGCCTTTTTCCTTTAAGTGTTAAAACTCGATTGTCTGGTATAAGCTCCGTTTTTTCCAAATGTCTTAATTTCTCACTTATAGATTCATAAGTATTTTTCCACTGTGACTGAACAGATTCTAAAAATACATCCACTGGTAATGGAGAATATTGTACAGACTCATTAATTTCTTCTTTCATTACAATTCCTTTTTCTTCAAGACCATTTAATATTTCATATATACGCGCCCTAGGAATGCCTGATTCTTTGCTCACTTGATAAGCACTTGTCGGTCCTTGTTTAACTAAAGAAACATAAGCTTTTGCCTCATATTGACTAAAACCTAAAGATTGAATTTGCTGAATAATGTCGTTCATCATTTCCTCCCAGTAAAATTAGTAACTTATATACCTATCATATCAAACTTTTGTTTCGGATTACTTAAATTCAAAAAATGAAGATATTGTAAAAAAAGCAATTTACTATTTACAGGAAATTATTTTTTAGTTACTATTATAGTAATAACTAAAAAGGAAATATTAGGAGGATAAAATGATTTCAATTCTAGAAAAGTCTGAGCTTAAAAATTCAAATATTTATACTCTAACTGATAAGGAAAAAGATGAGTTATACGCATTAATTAATTCTATTAATCTTGATTTAAATCAAATTGATAATTACACTTTGAATCAATTGGAAAGAGAATCCTTTAAGCTTCCTGAAAAAATAATTGATCATCTTATCAGCTTTAAACGGGAAAAAAATAAATATGGAACTATTTTATTCAGAAATCTACCAATTGATGAAAATTTACCTAATACTCCAAATAATGGCGAGCCATCTAAAAAGAAAGAAAGTAATGTAAGTAAACTTTTATCATATTTATTCATGTTGCATCTAGGAGAAAACCTTTGTATGTATTAAGTCCACCTTCATCATTCAATTCACCAAATTTATCTATTAAAACATCCGTATTGTCAGGCAATATTGTCAAACCCAATTTATGTATTTACGGTTCTTTAATGAAGGGAATTAATGATAAAGCTGAATGGGCTTTAGAAGAACTAAAAAAAGCTTTATCCAAAGTATCTTCTGGCATAGTTTTAACACCTGGTGACCTTATTATTATAGATAATCATTTAGCAGCTCATGCTAGAACAGCTTTTAAACCAAAATATGATGGAAAAGATAGATGGTTGTAGAGAATGTTTACAGTTGTTGATTTTAATAAATCAAGTGCAAGTCGATCTACTGAAAGCCATGTTTGTATACCTTTAAAAATAGAGTTAGAGTTGCAAAAATAATAATAAATAGAACGACTCAACTTACTTTTAAAAAGGGAGTTAAGCCGTTCTTATTCGTATCGCTTAGGAGGTTGCTTAGTTGGATGATATTAATATGTATACACTTTTGTTGTTAGTATGTTTTGGATTTTTAGCTTCTTTCATTGATGCAGTAGTAGGAGGTGGAGGTTTAATTTCTATACCGGCTTTATTATTTTCTGGTTTTTCACCTTCGACAGCTATTGCAACAAATAAGTTAGCTAGTTCAATGGGGTCCTTAACAAGTACGATTGCGTTTATTAAATCAGGAAAAGTCAACTTCAAGTTAGTAGCTAAATTGTTTCCTCTCGTTTTCATAGGATCTTTATTAGGGGCTTTAGTAGTAAACTTTATTTCTTCAGAGTTTTTAAAACCATTAGTATTAGTACTTTTAATAGCTGTAGCTATTTATACAATTTTAAAGAAAAATTGGGGTAAAGAATCAACTTATAAAAAACTAACTTTAAAAAAAGCTTTTCTTTTTTCTCTCATAATATTTTCTATTGGTTTTTATGATGGATTTCTAGGAGCAGGTACAGGTTCATTTATTTTGTTTGCTTTCCTTATTATTGGATTTGACTTTTTACAATCTGCTGGAAATGCAAAATTTTTAAATTTCGGAAGCAACATCGCTGCACTTATCACCTTTATTGCTCTTGACATGGTTAATTTTTCATATGGTATACCAATGGGTATTTCTATGATTTTGGGTGCTTTAGTTGGTTCAAATTTTGCTTTAAAAAAAGGAGTAACTTATGTAAGAGCTTTATTTATTTTAGTTACTTTCTTCTTAATTGGAAAAAATATTTTTGATTATTTAAAAATAATGTAATAGTGGTATAAAAGGGGTCATATTATGTTCAATTACATAGACCTATTTATATTCTTAAGCTTATTTTTTAAACTTAGTTTATTCTACTTCCAAAACAACTAAACGGCTTTAGCTCTATTTAACATAGAGCTAAAGCCGCTTAGATCCTTTTGTTATTTTTACTGTCTACAAAAAAGGGGAAAGTTCAAATTTCAACAACATTTTAATGATTTTCCTTTTTTCTACTTCTTTACACCTGTATAAAAATAAATAGCATCCCTCAAAAACTCCGCCATTCCTGGCTGCTCTTTATCATAATAAGCGGTATATCTTTCATCATCAACATACATTTGGGCAAGGCCAGCATGTGCTTCTTTGCTGTATTCTGTCCAATAAAAGGTAAGCCATTGTTTGTGAAGGTCCGCTGCTTTTTGCGCCAACTCACTTGCTGGATTGCCAGTTTTAAAAGCTTCACTTAACGTTTTCATTACGTCTTCAGCAAGCTTTGTCACTTGTTCGTATTCCTCTTCCGTCATATTCATAAGCTTGCTATTAGATTGATCTACCTTTTCATCCCCATATTTTTCGCGAATCTCTTTCCCGTATTTCTCTTCATTTTCTTTTATCATCTTCTGTTTAAATCCTGCAAATTTTTCTTTATTGCTCATCGTTATTCTCCCTTCTGATGCAGCGATTGTTTTTTCTACATTTTTTATTAATGCATCCATCTGCTTTCGTTTCGCCAGGAGTTTTTGTCGATGCTCTTTTAGTGCATCTTCTCTATTAAAAGACGGGGACATCAAAATATTTTTGATTGTTTCTAAACTTACTCCCAACTCTCGGTAAAAAAGAATTTGCTGCAAGCGGTCGACCTCTTTTTCCCCATAAATCCGATACCCTGATGAATTGATTCTCGCCGGCTTAAGAATGCCAATTTCATCATAATACCTTAATGTTCTAGTGCTTACTCCCGCTAATTTCCCTAACTTTTGTACGGTGTACTCCATCATTTAACCTCCTGACAATTACATCATAAGGGTTTACGTAACGTGAATGTAAATAGGTTTTATCATAATTATTTATTATTTACCATCCTTCTTTTAACATTTATTTAAAAAAAATATGGATTTTTCCACCAACTTAACATATACTACATTACATCACTAATGTACTAATTCACGTAATAAGGAGGTGTTCCTTTGATTCTTAATCATGATGGGATGAAACCAATCTATGTTCAGATTGCCGAATGGCTGGAAACGGAAATTTTAAATGAACACATAAAAGATGATGAAAAAATCTATTCTCAATACCAGCTTGCAGAAATGTTTCATATTAATCCTGCAACGGCAGCAAAAGGATTAAATATTCTTGCTGATGAAGGGCTTCTTTATAAGAAAAGAGGTCTTGGAATGTTTGTATCCCCTAATGCAAGACAATGGATCTTAAATAAAAGGAAGGAGCAAATTATGAACAAATTGGTGTTGGAACTTGTAATAGAAGCTGAAAGACTTGGTGTCGAAGAAGACGAATTAATTACCATGATTCATACTGTAAAGAAGCAATATAAGGAGGGACAAGAATGATAGTAGTCAAGTGCAAAAACTTGGAGAAACGATATAAGCATCATACAGCAGTCAACAATCTTTCTTTTACAATAGAAGAAAACAAAATCACCGGCCTAATCGGGCGCAATGGAGCAGGAAAAACTACTCTATTAAAAATGATTGCAGGACATTACAAAAAATCTGCAGGAGACTTAAAAGTTTTTTCAGAAGATCCTTATGCTAGCTTAAAGGTATCTACTAATATGATCTTTGTAGACGATCAAATGGTCTTTCCCCCATCCTTAACTCTTTCGGAAATATTTCAATACGCTAAAAGCTTCTATGCAAATTGGAACGACCCGCTAGCCAAAGGATTATTTGATTATTTTTCTTTTCATCCAAAAACGCTGCACCATAAGCTATCGAAAGGAATGAAAAGCACCTTTAATATGATTATCGGTTTAGCTGCTCGTTGTCCTTTAACAATATTTGATGAGCCAACAACAGGGATGGATGCTGCAGTCCGTCAAGACTTTTACCGTGCTTTATTAAAAGATTATATCTAGCATCCACGGTCGATTATTCTTTCTAGTCACCTCTTAAATGAGATCGATGATATGTTAGAAGACGTTTTACTTATAAATAATGGCGAGAAAATTCTTCACTTGCCTGTAACAGATTTGAAGGAATATGGCATTGGACTTAAAGGAGAGCAGAAAGTTATAAACGAGGTCATAAAAAACGAAGACGTCCTCTATTTTGAAACAATTGGAGTAAACAGCTGTTATGCTGCGATTAAAAATGACTTTACGGAAGCAAGGATCCATCAGTTAAGAGGCTTAGGTATTGAACTGTCTTCTATTTCAACAAATGAGCTTTGTGTATATCTTACTTCCGAAAATAAAGGAGGAATTGATAATGTATTTAAACGAATCTAGCATGTTTTCTGTTGTAAAAAAGCAGTTTTTTTATAAATTCCGCTGCAATACCAGCAGTTTTTTTCAGTTAATTGCTATTCAACTTTTGGCATTATTTTTTAGTTTTACTAATATTTCATCATGGGCAACTGGCAACAACCTTCTTTCCGTTGAAGCAAAAGTATACTCAAATGCTTTTATTATTACTTTAACAATACTATGGGCATTGTTTACTTGTATTTCTTATGGAGGAAGAAAATTCAGGAACTATGATTTTACGCTAGTTTCCAATCGTTTGGCGAGTTATTTCTCTACTCTTCTTTTTATTTTTTTTCAAAGTATTATTGCCAGTGTTAGTGCATTATGTACAGGGCTTTTATTCCATGTTCTTATTTTTTTCACCAAGAATAGTGACTTTTTATTATGGGATAATTTTTATATTTCTTTTTCTGAATTGCTGCTTAGTATGTTTATCCTTTTTTTATATGTTTTTTTAGCAAGTTCGATTGGGTTTTTTATGGGTAGCCTTGTCCAGCTGAGTAAAGCATTTGTTGTCATTCTCCCAGCACTAGTTATCGGTCTCTTCATCTTAGAAGGAAGCAATGTAAATACTGCTAGTTTTGTAGAATATTTTATACATGAACATTCATTAATAATATTCACAGTAAAAACAATTGCTGCATCAGGAATTATTTGGTGTTTTGTATTACTTATTTTATCAAGACTTGAGGTGAAAAATTAATGATGTGGCTGTCTATTTTACTCATCATTTTTATCTGTCTATTTTTCTTACGTGGCTCCATGCCTCAGTTTTCTCATTATCGTGCAATGCGAATGATCATCATTGGATATTTTGGCGTGCTGCTCCTATCAGGCATTGCTTATTACTTGCTTCCTGCAAAAAAATTTATACCATCACCTTCTATAAGTAATACAAATGCTAATGCTGCATTCGACGATTTTTATGAGTCTGCACAAGAAGGAACGCTAGACAAATACGAAGGTGCCTTTTTAAAGGAAAAGTGGAATTTTTCATTATCGGATACAAGCATTGATTTAAGCTCATTAGAAGTTGGAGATTATTCTGTTTTTGTGGAAAAAAATAGGAATGCTACGGATCTCGAATGTATGCTATATCGTACAAAAGTGATCCTAAAGGACAAAAATATAATGGAGAATGTTCCTTCCTATCATTTGACATTTAAAAACAATAAACTATATATAAAAGAACCAGAACAAACGAAATTGAACATATCTACTTTTAAAAAGGATTTTCTCCTAACACAATTTTCTAAAGAAGATGAAGCGACTTTTAATGAATTAATAAATAATTTTCATGGGAATGATATTCTTTATCTTCGTGTTCCGAGTCATTTAACAATAACAGGGGACGACGCAGTAAATTATGTTGGCGAATAGTAGTAAGAAAGACTCACTTCCCTTGGTCAGCCCTGAAAAAAAATGTTTATTTACTAGGGATTGTGCTTGTTTCTAAAAGGCTATTTTCGTATAGAATGTTGCTTTTAAACTCGCAGCCTGAATACACTTCGCTTTCCGTGGGCGAGCGTCGAGCCTCTTCGTCGCATACGCTCCTGTGGGGTCTCGTCTTTCTCGCATTCCCACAGGAGTCTACGTGTATTCAGTCTGCTGAGTACTTTTTCTCCCATTTTTTTAAGTGAAAAACAACAAACTTTGAGAAAACCGCCTTCTAAAAAGATAATCGAAAATATATACAATAAAATGTGATGAGGAAGTGTTCAAATGAAATGTAAAAGATTTATCTTTACCTTCCCAACGTTTGTTTTAACGACAGGTCTGCTTTTTTTAGTAGGATATGTGTTTACTATTCCTTGGTTAATGCTTCATCAGGAATATACAGATAACGCAAATGGTTTCTTCGTTTCAACTGGGTCAATTCTTCCTTTTATTATTGGTCTAATCGTCAGTTTTTTTGCAGAAAAACTTTATGTTTACAAATACCGGTAAAAACTCGGTTGATAACACGCTAAGCTGACAGCTGCTCTGTCCTATTTAGAGCAAGCTTTTTTCACTAAATAATTAGCAAATATTTTTATTATTTTTCGAAAAAATTGTGAATTTTTCGATATTTTAGTGTATAATAATAGTAGGAGTTATCTAAATTGAACCTCTTACAAAAGGTATTACTTCATTACATTTACTTAAACACCCCAAATAGAACTTTCAGCAAGTTCTATTACAGTGAATAAAAAATAACCGTTTCCCTTCTTGTTTATAAAAATATTCAAAATATATCCTATGCTTTACCCACATCATTCCCAATCCAATATAGTATTTTCACTATGATACTGTATAAACCCATCATTTCAGATTAATACTAACACTACAAATAAAGAAAGAGGTGATTATATGAATATCGAAAGAGAAGACGTTATTACAGATGATTTCTTAAATAAAGTAGTAAGTGAAATTAATGAACTTTATGGATGGCAATCACAATTGCTAGAAGAAGTGGAAAAGAAAGAAAATGAAGTAAAGGAAAATTAAATGCATCTGTAAAGATCATTTATTTTCCTTTCTTTTTTTGTTTAGAGAAGGCAGTCGAGTGCGCCAACAGAAGATTATCTGCTGCAAATGATAAAAAAGACAGCCACAATAGACTATCTTAGAGGATAAATACTATATGTTTTTATGCATGGATTATAGATGAGCAATAACTATTGTACTACCGAAACACTACTTGTTTATGTCGTTACCATTTGCCCTCCGTTTACATGAATCGTTTGCCCGGTTATATAAGAACCATCGTCTGATGCTAAAAGCACATAAACGGGTGCAAGCTCATATGGTTGACCGCCTCGTTTCATCGGTACGTCTGTGCCAAAATGCTTGATGCTTTCAGGTGGCTGAGTCGCAGGCTGCAATGGTGTCCAAATAGGGCCTGGAGCTACTGCATTCACGCGAATTCCTCTATCGACCACATTATTTGCCAACGCTCTAGTAAAGCTGACAATCGCTCCTTTTGTAGCGGAATAATCGATTAAATTGTCCCGCCCAATATACGCATTCACCGATGTCGTACTGACAATGCTGCTTCCATTTGACATATGAGGAAGTGCTATTTTTGTTAGATGAAAAAAAGACATAATATTCGTATCAAATGTATTCTTTAATTGTTCGTCCGATATATCTTCCAAATTATTTTGGACGAATTGAACGCCTATATTATTGATTAAAACATCTATTTTGCCGAAAAGATGAACTGTCGTTTCCACCACATATTGACAATGTTCTTTTTTTCTTAAATCACCTGGTATTAAAACACAAGGTCTCCCTAACTTCTCTACAGCAGCTTTTGTTTCCTTCGCATCTTTATGCTCATCAAAATAAGCAATAACGATCGTGGCGCCTTCTTTCGCAAAGGCAACTGCAACAGCTCTGCCAATTCCGCTGTCTCCACCACTTATAACAGCTACCCTATCTTTTAACTTTCCTGTTCCTTTATAGTTTGGGTTATCATAGATCGGACGAGGAACCATCAAATATTCCAACCCTGGCTGATGATACTGCTGCTGAGCCGGAAAAGTAATTGGCACTTCTTCACATATTTTTTCCGATCCGATATAAGGATACTTTGGGTTCATCCTTGTCTCCTCCCTCTTCATAAATACTGAAATCAGTATATTCAATAACATGAAATGGGTGAAAGAACTACATCAAATGATTAAGGAAAAGCAGTGATAAACAAAGGCTGTTTTCTCAAAGTTTGTTATTTTTTAAGTAAAAAATAGGAGAATAAGTACTCAGCAGACTGAATACACGTAGACTCCTGTGGGAATGCGAGAAAGACGAGACTTAAGCAGAGCGAATGCGACGAGGAGGCTCGACGCTCGCTAAACGGACGAAGTGTATTTAGGCTGCCCGTTTAAAAGCAACAATCTATACGAAAACAGCCTAAACAAAAAAAAGGTCCCTATTAGTAAATAAGGACCTATTTTTCTTCACTATGCCATTAATAGCACATTAGAAGCTTTAATTAATGTTGTTACAGATGAACCTTCTGTTAATCCTAGTTCTTTTACAGCGTCCATTGAAATAATAGACGTAATAACTTTGCCTTCTCCTAAATCTACATCTACTTTTGCGTTAACCGCACCTTCTGTTACTGATAATACTTTTCCTTCTAATTGGTTTCTTGCACTAATTTTCATTTTGAATTCCCCCTATTAATATATATTTACAAGTTTAGTATATATTATATTTTTCTGAATTTTCTATTAAATTATGACAATTTAGTGAACGTTTCTACAAATTATGTGAAATTTAGAGGAATTCTACTAAAAAATTCAACATTTTTACATTTTTGAATAATCAGAAAAATGATGCATTGTGATTTTTATCACTGCCTTATTCCAGAATGAACGTTATGATAAAAAGGTATGTAAAATAAATTTTTGGAGGGATAAGAATGGAAGCTGTTTTTACAGGAAGTTCAATCATTCGTGATATTGTCACACAGTTGCCGAAAGCAACAGATATTTTAAAATCATACGAAATAAATTACTGTTGTGGAGGCAACAGGCAACTGCAAGCAGCAATAACTGAAGCCAACCTTCCTGCCGATGAAATTATCACAAAACTAAATACATTGTACTATGTTACGAAATCATTAGCAGAAAAAAGCATCGATGACCAAACTGCTTCTAGTAAAGAATTAATTGACTATATTCGGATAAAACATCACGGCTATTTAAATGATGAATTGCCACAATTAAGTCCATACTTAACGAAAATGTTACGAGCTCATGGAGCCAAAAACCCTCACATTTATTCACTTCATAAACTATTCCATGAAATCAGAATAGAATTAGAACAGCAAATGATTCGAGAAGATACTATCGATTTCCCGCTCCTTTTAGCATCTCAAAATGAAGAGTCAAACGATATGACAGTTCAGCTTCAAGAATCGATCGAAAAAGCAAAACAATCACATACTTTTGTTCGAAACCTTTTCCAAGAACTTCGAGAAGTAACAAACCAATATACACCACCGGAAGGTTCATGTGCAACACAACGAGTAGTAAATACACGATTAGAGGCTTTAGAATCAGAGGTTTTCCAACTATTTGATTTAGAAAACTCAGTTTTATTTCCTAAGACATTGGAAAAAGCATTATAGAAAATTGTAAGCTAATAAAGGAGTGTGTCCTAAAAGTTATACTTTTGGGACACACTCCTTTTTCCTTTTGCATACCAATAACTACTTTAACCAGAAATTACTTATCCAATTTTCATTTAATCTTCATTTAAACATGCTATACTTTGTTATCATTCTGTTTATTTAAACTTACTGACATTAGGAGATGTTTATGAATACGCAGACATTGTTGCAAATGAATACTATATTTATCAGCATTATCATTGAGGCACTTCCATTTATCTTAATTGGCGTCATTGTATCCGGCATTATTCAAATTTTTGTGTCGGAAGAATTGATTGCAAAAATTATGCCGAAAAATACTATTTTAGCCGTAATTGTTGCGTCCCTGCTAGGCAGTATTATACCTGCATGTGAATGTGGTATTGTTCCCATTACAAGAAGATTAATTTTAAAAGGAGTTTCTTTGCCTGCTGCGATTGCTTTTATGATGACGGGGCCAATTATTAATCCTATCGTACTGTTTTCAACCTATATTGCCTTTGGAAACAGCTGGACCATGGTATTATATCGGGGAGGATTTGCTTTACTAGTTTCTATTATTGTAGGACTTCTTTTAAAAATGATGATAAAAAGCTCTCCGTTAAAAAATAAAGAATCCCATCATACGCATTATCATTCTTTTAAAGACAGACTGGTCGCTATGCTTAAGCATTCTATTGATGAATTCTTTTCCGTAGGCAAATACTTGGTAATTGGTTCCTTTATCGCGGCGGCTGTGCAAACTTTTATTAAAACATCCACCCTTGTTTCGATTGGAAATGGACCTGTATCTTCTCATCTAGTCATGATGGGATTAGCATACGTGTTGAGTCTATGTTCCCAAGCGGATGCTTTTGTTGCTTCTAGTTTTAGAAGCAGCTTTTCAACTGGTTCCATCGTAGCCTTTTTAGTTTTTGGACCAATGTTAGACATCAAAAATACGTTCATGTTATTAAGTACATTTAAAAGTAAATTTGTTTTGCTATTAACAGCGTGTATAACGATCACTGTTTTACTTTTAACCATCTTTTTATAAAGGGGGCTTGTTTATGTTTCGTATATTTGTCCTTATCGGATTCACTTATTTATTTTTCCACCTTCATGCTTCTGGCAATATATCAAAATATATAAATATGAAATATGCCTATATTTCAGAGTCAGCTATTTATATTTGTATCTTTTTCACCTTAATCTGTATTTACTTTTATATAAAACGGGACAATTCTGCTCATGAAGATTGCAGTGATCATTGTGGCCATGATCATGCGAAAGAGGAAAACACATGGTGGAAAAGAGGCTTTACATTTTTAGTTTTATTAACACCGGTTATTACAGGTCTTTTTTTGCCTGTTGCTACATTAGATTCTAATATTGTCGCTAAAAAAGGGCTGACTTTCCCAGTGTACGCGGAAGGAGATGAATATAGCCAGCATCAGTTTCTCCAGCCAGATACAAGTGGATATTATGGAAAAGAAGGGTATAGAGAATTGATGGATACCGGGCTTAAAAAGCTTAACAACAAAGACACGATTACTTTAAACGAACAAAATTTCTTAAATGATTTAGAGACAATCTATAACTATCCAGGCCAATTTATCGATAAGCAAGTAACCATCACAGGATTTTCTTATCGCGAAAAAGAGTTAGATGCAAATCAAGCCTTTTTGCTGCGATTCGGCATTATCCATTGTATTGCGGACTCAGGTGTTTACGGTATGCTATTGGATCTTCCTGATGAGTTGAAAACAAAAAATGATGAATGGTTAGAAGTATCAGGGAAGTTGGAAACCATCTACTATCAACCTTTCAAAAAAACAATTCCCGTTCTAAAAGTAACCACATGGAAAAAAGTTGCACAGCCGGAAGATCCTTATGTGTATAGACGAAATTAAATATTATTCTATTAAAATAGCAAAAGCCTTTCAGAGAGATGAAAGGCTTTTGCTGCTGAAAAAATATCTTATTTACCTTTTTTCACGATGTCTTGCGCTTGTTTTGACACAAAGAATCGACCGTTTTTATCTTGTACAACGACGCTCTTCATTTGAATTTGTTTTCCATTTACAATCGCAATGTTTTTATTCACTGGGAATTTAACGGTGCGTTTGTTTGTTTTGACAACAAGTACTGGATTATTTTGGTCTTTAGAATCAACTGTTACTTTAGCGTTTTTAAATGCTTTATCTGCTTGAATAAATAGTTGATTTGTTAACTTGTTTAAATCAAAGTTCATTGATTTTGCCATATGTTTTGCAATATCAGTGTTGTCAAAGTGACCAACTGGACGTTTAACGCCATAAGAATATAGGAACATATCTTCACCAGTATGTCCGCCTGTTGTAAATCCAAGGTTTGCACGATTTGCTAACAATTTAGGTAATGTAGCACCAATTGCCTTTTTATCTTGGGCTGCATCTAACTGTGCTTTTTCATCAGCAGTTAAGTTATCTAACCCATATAAAGCAGCTGCTTCTTCTTTATTAGATAAATCCTCATTTAAAGAAGCTAAAACACCTTCCATCGTCATTTTCGCTTTTTTCAATGGATTGATATAAGCGGATACAGGCGTTGTATCATAACCTTTTGTTGTGTTGGCGTTTCCGATGGAAAGACCGCTATTACCGTGGTCTGATACAGCAATAACCATCGTGTTGCCATCTTTTTTCGCAAATTCAACTGCTTTTCCAACCGCTTCGTCAAATGCTAAAACTTCACTTAGCATGCCTATAGGCTCATTTCCATGTGCAGACCAGTCAGGCTTGCTTCCTTCGACAAATAAGAAGAATCCATCTTTATCTTTTGATAATGTTTTAATCGCTTTATCCGTCATTTGAGATAATGTTGGCTGTTCTGGCTTTGTTTGTTTGCGATCCATATCATTTGCTAAATCACGATCAGCGAAAGCACCCCAAATTTTTCTTGATTTTGATTTCATTAACTCATCTTTTGTTTCAACGAAGTCATAACCTTTTTTGTTGATTACTTTCACAAGATCTTCGCCATCTTTGCGGCTCTTTTCTCCCTCACCTGGTAAAAGAGATTGTTTTCCTCCACCTAACACGACGTCAATATTTTGATAAACTTGCTGTTCACCAAGCACTTCAAAGTTGCCGCGATCATAATGGTGAGCAGAAAATCCAGCTGGTGTTGCGTGCTGAATCTCAGATGTAGCGATAATACCTGTTGCACGACCAGTTAATTTCGCCCCTTCAAGAACATTTGCTACTGGGCTATATTGTTTATTTTTAGATACAGGTTTCACACCTGGTGTGTTGACTAAAGATGGTAATACACCGATATACCCTGAGTTTGATTTGTTGCCAGTTGCTAATGCTGTTGCTGCTGGAGCTGAATCGGTAATTGCTGATTCTGCTGAATAAGCACGTACTCCACCTGCCATTAATTTATCCATATGTAGCGGTTTGCCCTTATACCAA
Organism: Niallia sp. 01092; assembly: GCF_052318935.1. Lineage (NCBI taxonomy): Bacteria > Bacillati > Bacillota > Bacilli > Caryophanales > Bacillaceae > Niallia > Niallia sp. 01092. Next base: position 191,879 of record NZ_JBQRKO010000003.1, read on the forward strand.
CGAGCTAACGTTGTCGCACTAGAGCTTGTCCCATCCATCACCATCATAATAACGTTTTTTGGCTCTTTCGGCATTTTCTTTGACGCTTTCGCTTCTGCTTCTAATCCATTTCCAAATCCAAATGATCCGAGCGCTACTGCACCTGCTAGCGTAACACCTAATAATTTCTTTTTCATGACCTTATAAGATCTCCCTTCGCATTCAATTTCACCTATACAAAGGTAACATATGGTTGTAAATCATTTTTTAATTCTTTGTATAAAATATGTAAAAATATGTGAAGTTGTCTTCATATTTCCATTATATGAATAATAAGGTATTGAAGGTTTTCCTGAGCTAAGTAAACGATGGCAATTCATGTACTTTGTCCCAAACCAACTGAATCATTTCACAAAATGATTTAAGTGTTTGGAGCTGTGAATTTTCCTGAAGTGCAATCAGTGATGTTTTTACCATTACCTTTTCTTCAAATAAACGTAGAGCTGCCAGTTTGCCTGTTTCCAGTTCCCTTTTCACATAATTGCTGGACATCACACCAATCCCTTTTTGATGAATGATTCCTTGTTTGATTGCTTTTTCACTTTCCACAAGAATCGTTTGGCTTGGTTTAAAGGGAAGTTTGTTCATATAGATATCCATCATTTTTTGGAATTCACCATCTGCTCTAAATCTCATAAATGGGAGCTCTGCCAGCAGGCGATCAACTGAGTATTTTTCATACAGTGCTTTGCTGACTACTAGCAACAGTTCTTCTTCCTCCAGAACTGTGCTGGATATGGCATTATCTTGAAACTCTCCAGCAATAATCCCGACATCATACTGTTTATTTAAGACGCCTTTAATAACCTTGCTTGTTTGCCTTGATAATATCTCTATATTAACACTTGGATGATTTTTAATGTATTCCGTCGTAATGGGAAGCAAATAGTTCGTACAATAAACTTCCGCTGCAGCAATTGTAAGTTTCCCCTTCGGTTCAGAAAGTGCAGCAAATCCCTGTTCTATTTTTTGAACAGTAAGTAAAAGCTCGTTAGTATAATTTTGCAACATTTCCCCAGCAGGTGTAAGTTTTAACTTTTTGTTGATACGGAGAAATAAAGGTTGACCTAACTCTTGCTCTAACGCCTGAATTTGCGAGCTAACAGTTGGCTGTGTGAAATTTAATATTTCTGCAGCTCTTGTAAAATTTAAATGTTCTGCTGCAATAGCAAATGTCTTTAATTGACGTATTTCCACACTTTTTCACCCTTTTATATTATTTAACTTATAACTAATTAATTCTATAGAAAAATATATACTATTTCAATAACCTTGTAAGAAAATCTAACATCAAAAACACATATGAATATGATTAAAACTTTGAATTTTTAAATAATTAAGATTGATGTTACATTACCTGTATAAGATTTGGGATAAAAATAAATGAAAAATACTATAAAAGGAGTCAATATGATGCTAGTACCTACTCAAGAATATTTAGGAACAAGTTTATTAAAAGAATCTTTTTCAGAACCTAATGCTATGAAGGTAGTTTGGGGAGAAAAATGGGGTGCTTCTAATTATATTGGACAAATCAAAAAAGTATTGGTCCACCGACCTGGCAAGGAGCTAGAATTATTTCGAAAAATGCAGTACGAAGAAAATGTAGATGCACAAGTACTTCGAGATGGAAATGGACGTATTATTAGTTATTTGCAAGGAAAAGAACCAATTAATGAAGAGCTTCTGCACTATCAGCATGATCAACTGCGTGCAACCTTAGAAAAATGTGGAGCTGAAGTGGTAGATATTGATTTCGCTTCTCCACAACATACAAAAACAATGTACACAAGGGATATTGGACTTGTTGTACCGAGTGGAGTTATTGTTACGCGCCTTGCATTGCCAATGCGTCAAGGGGAAGAAAAAGCAGCCTATCAAACATTTGCGAAATTAGGGATGCCTGTTCTCGCTACAATTCAAGGGGAAGGTTTTATTGAAGGTGGAAGCTTTGCAATGCTTGATGAAAAAACAGCTCTAATTGGCCGCTCCATTCGTGTGAATCAAGCCGGTATTGATCAGCTGAGACAAATTTTATCATGGCAAAATATTGACTTAATTGTAATAGATGTACCAAATGATCGCATCCATTTAGATGAAATGTATGTTATGATCGATCATAAGACAGCTCTTGTTGAACCAGGTCGTCTTCCTTATTGGTTCTTAGAAGAGCTTCGATCAAGAGGGATAAAACTAATCTATACGGATCCATCTGATCCTGAACGTGCTGCAAACTGTTTAGCAGTCTCTCCTGGAAAAGTACTGGTTGCTGCAGATGCACATAAGACAATAGAAAATCTTAAAAATCATGGCATCGAAGTATTTCCAATTGAATTAACAGAAATTCGCAAAATGGGCGGAGGAATCCACTGTTCTACCTTGCCATTAATTCGAGAAGATATTTAAGATGAAGATTAATTTTAAAAGGGGTTCAGAATGATACCATTCTGAACCCCTTTTATCGACAAATAATTAAATTTTATATAGAATTCGAAAGAAGCTCTCCAAGCTTTTGAACTCCTTTAACAATGTCTTCTTTATCAGAATAACTGAACGAAAGTCGGAGAAACTCGGTTCCTTCCTCTTGATTAAAGTAAAAGTATTTCCCCGGTATATATGAAACACCGATTGCTAAAGCTTTTTCTAACAACCGTGATGTATCGACACCCGGAATTTTTATCCACATAAAATATCCACCTTTTGGTACATACCAAGTAGCCGATTTTGGGAAAAATTGTTCCACGGCCTTAACCATCGCATCACATTTAGTCCGGTACACTTCTGTTAACATTTTATTTCGTTCTTCAACATCAACACTTTCTAAGTATACCGCCATAGCTGCTTGAATAAAGGAATGGTCTAAATCTTTTTTAAACCACGCGAAAGTAGATATTAACTCCTTAGGCCCTGCAATCCATCCAATTCTCATTCCGGGCGCAACAACCTTGGATAATGAACCAACATGCAAGACTCTCCCATCTAAATCGATTGCTTTACAAGGCAGCGGAGTTTCAAAGAAGGATAATTCTCCATACGCATCATCCTCAACAATAAGAAAATTAAATTCTTTCGAAAGCTCAAGCAGCCGTTTGCGTCGTTCAGGCGACAAGGTTGTACCTGAAGGATTATGAAAGGATGGAATCGTATATAAAAATCGAGGAAGCGCAAACCCATTACGTTTTCTTTCCTTCAATACCACTTCTAATTCATCTGTTTGGATTCCATTTTCATCTAACGGTATTGTAATTATTTCCTTCGTATAGTTTTGAAAAGTTTCTAGCACCTCCATATAAGTTGGAGATTCAACAGCGACAGCCGCTTCTTGATCTAGTAAAGTTCGTGCAATTACATCCAGAGCCTGATATGCTCCTGATGTAATTAATAGCTCACCATCGCTAATGCTAATCCCACGCTTTTCCAACCTTTTTTGAATGAGCTCCTGTAAACTCGCTGAACGAGGGCTTCCTTGATAATGAAAAGGAAGATCTCGTTCTTCTTTGATTAAATTGTCGACTGCTTTCTTCATTTCTTCTGAAGGAACTAGGGAAGGTGCTGGATAGCCGGAGCTTAAGGAAATGCACTCTTTTGGAAGTTGAGGCATCCATGCTCCAGGTGGATCATTTTTAAGCGCCTCTTTTATGTAATTAGGAAAAAAAGCATGATAATTCATATTAAACTTATTCCTTTCTTGTCCATATTATTCAAACAATGTCTGTATATTCTATTGTTCTCCTGCATTATAACTACATAAGGAAAACCTAGCTTTCCTATAATGATAACATCTATATAAAAACGAGGCACTTATCACCTCGTTCGTTTTTCTACGCTATGGATATTATAATCTTTTCTTGAAACTTCTCATTCTTTTAAAGCTGTATATTTATATTTTTTTAAATAATATTTATAAAGCATTTGTCCAAAGACTGATGCTAAAACTTGTTGAAAAAGCATTCCAAGAACAACAGGCAATGCAACAGCAGCAGGAAAGAAAGTGATGGCTAATACAGATCCTGCACTTATATTTCTCATGCCGCTGCAAAATGTCATCGACACCACAACATCTCGTTCCCATTTTAACAGCAAGCTTATCCCCAAACTAATTAAATATCCTGTGCAAGAGATGACGAATACAGTACTTATGATAAGAAGCACCTTTACATCCAATTTATTTAAATATGGAGCTAATATGCCTCCGTTGATACAAACTATGAAAACAACACCTATTTTAGAAAAAGGAGAAAGCTTTTCTGCTAATACTAGATTTGCTTTTCCTTTTGTTAAATGATTTAGCAGCATTCCTAATACGGAAGGAAAAACAATCATTAAAAATAAATTTTTTATTAATCCCCACGTATCCATCGCAACTGTCTCTCCAACAAAAAAAGATAAACTTGCTGGAACGATAAGAGGAGAAAGCAGCGTATCAAATAGAATAATTGCTAATGCAAAGGAAAGATTTCCTTTATGAATTGTTGCCCATATAAAACTTGTAACCCCTGTCGGAATGACAACAGCCAAAACAAAACCTGTAATCGTAAATGAATCTCCATGAAAAATCAGATGACCTAATCCCCATGCAAAAAACGGCATCACTATATGCAATACCATTAAACTAACAAGAAAAGGAAAAGGTCTCCGTATTTACAAAATCTAATTGTTTAAATTTAGAACCTAAATTCCCAATTAATGTAACATATGCAAATATCCAAGGAATTAAAAAGGAGAGATGGGTAATTTTATCACCAAAAAGAACACCGATTAATAAACCTGCTGGTGTTAAAATAGGCATTGCTTTTATTATGAATTTGTTAAAATTTTTTAACATATTTAGCCCAACTTTCTAGCTATCAACAAATAACAAATGAATTTATCTATGATGTAATAATTGCATAAACTTTAGGTTGATTAATATTAAACAATCTTTTGAGTAGTAATTTCTTTTACAAAGGCTTCCATTCGATTCATTGCTTCTTGAAGGTTCTCAAAAGAAGCAGCACAAGAAATACGAATATATCCTTCTCCATATTCTGAAAAGGCAACGCCAGGTACAACTGCCACATTCATTTTTTCAAGCAGCTGATCAACAAATTCCAGTGAACTTATATTTAAGCTTTTGATAGAAGGGAAAATGTAAAACGCACCTTCAGGCTTCAGTACTGAAAGTCCCATTTTAGTCAGTCGCTCATAAACAAAGTTTATTCTCTTTTCGTACTCTTTTTTCATCCCACCTGCATCATTTATACCAATAGTTAAGGCTTCAGCTGCTGCATGTTGACTGACTGAACAAGTACAAGTTGTACTGTATTGGTGAACCTTAAATATTTCTGATGTCAGATATTCTGGTGCAAATAATAGTCCTATTCTCCAGCCTGTCATAGAATGGGATTTAGAAAGCCCGTTGACGATAATCGTTTTTTCCTTCATTCCTTTTAACGATGCAATGGAAGTATGCTGTTTTCCATAGGTTAGTTCACTATAAATTTCATCAGATAGAATAAAAATGTCTTTTTCTCTAAGCAACTCAGCAATCTCTATTAATTGTTCTTTATTTAGTATGCTTCCAACTGGATTGGAAGGAAAAGATAATACAATACAACGAGTTTTATCTGTCATTTTTTCTTTTATCATATCAACAGTTAAAATAAAATTATTAACAGTAGTGTCTATATAAACAGGTACTGCACCAGCTAACTTAATTAAAGGTTCATATCCTGGATAGATAGGAGCTGGCAGTAGAACTTCACATCCTTCTGTAAGAATTGTTCGAAAAGCAATATCCAGAGCTCCTGTTGCTCCCGCAGTAACAAGCACTTCCGTTTCAGGATTATAGGAAAGCTGATATTTTTCCTCCATAAATTTAGTTGCAGCATATCTTAATTCAAGTATTCCAGCATTACTAGTATAGTTTGTATGATTCTTTTCAATCGCTTGTATTCCAGCCATTTTAATATGATCAGGCGTATTAAAATCTGGCTGTCCTACAGTCAAATTGATCGCATTATTATATTGAGCAACTTTGTCCGATACTTTTCTAATCATAGATGGTTGAATATTATTCGTTTTTGGGTTGATTAAATGTTTCACAAAATATTTCTCCCTTTTTTAGGTATTAAGTATTTGTTGTTTTTTCATCATTCTACAAGATGTATATTCTTCGTTTAATACTCCAAAACAACTGAATAGGAAGCTGCTAATTTGCATAAAATATGAGGCCCCAATTGCTAGTTCGACTGTCTAAGGGCCCCTATTTCAATTATTCTATTAAATTCATATGAAAATTTTAACGTTATTAAATTGTATTTTACAGTTTAATAATTTATTGTATTTCTTCTAAAGAACCTTTGATGATGCTAAATGCTTCATCAATTTCTTCTTTTGTAACCGTAAGTGGAGGAATAAAACGAATTACATTTTTTTCTGTTCCACAAGTAAGCAGAATTAATCCTTTTTCCAATGCTTTTTCTTTTAATGCAGCTACCGTTTTTGCATCCGGTTGGCCATCAGCTTGAACGAATTCCATTCCAATCATTAATCCTAGTCCACGAATATCACGAATGTTCGTAAAAGTAGAAGCTAGGCCAGAAAGTTTCCCAGTAAAATATTCTGCCATTTTGACTGATTGCTCTAGCAAACCACTTTCCAATATTTCAATAACTGCAAGTGATGCAGCACATGAAACTGGATTTCCTCCGTACGTTCCTCCATGAGTGCCAGCTGTCCATTGGTCCATCAATTCCGCCTTTCCTACTAAGGCACTGAGTGGGAATCCATTTGCAATTCCTTTTGCAAGCGTCAATATATCTGGCTGCACACCAAAATGCTGCCATGCAAACATTTTTCCTGTACGTCCAAAACCAGTTTGAATTTCGTCAAAAATTAATAGAATGCCATGTTGATCGCAAATTCTTCTAATCTCGTTAATGAATTTTGCCGGTGGAACGATATATCCGCCTTCTCCTTGAACAGGTTCCATGATAATTGCCGCTACTTGATCTGGAGCAATTAAGAATTTAAAGATTTCTTCCAATGAATCTAAACAACGTTGTACTTCTTCCTCTTCAGACAATCCAGTGCGGAAAGCATAAGGATATTCAGCATAATAAACACTTGGCAGAAGCCCTTCATATCCTTTTCGGTATAAAGAGCTGGAAGCAGTCAATGTAGTAGTAGCCAATGTACGTCCATGGAAACTACGTTTAAATGAAATGATGCCAGGACGTTTCGTTACATGTTTTGCTAGTTTGATAGCCCCTTCATTCACTTCTGCCCCACTGTTCGAAAAATATACTTTGCAGTTGCCACCGTTTAATTCATTTAGCTTTTCAGCAAGTTCAACATATACCGGATAATATAGTACGTTATGGCCGCCATGGATTAACTCATCGATTTGTGCTTTTGCTCTTTCTACAACAAGTGGATGGTTATGCCCAACATTTGTTACTGCTACTCCGCTGGCAAAATCTAAATATTGTTTTCCATCTTCACCTGTAACGTAAGAACCTTCTCCTTTCACAATTCCAACAGTAGTTGCTCTTTGTGCAATTGGAGGAAATACTTTATTTGCGCGTGTTGCTAAAGATTCTGATGTTAATGTCATGATTATCACCTTTTCCTTTGCTTATAATTGTTTGGCAGAAGCCTTTAACCAAGAATTTGTCATATCTCGAATAAGTTTTGGTACAGTATCGAAGGAATACGGTTTATATACGCGTTCCGTCCAACGATGAGCATCAAACCCATACACGCCAACATTAATAGAAGGGATATTTAATTTGCGAATATCTTTAATTGGCACTGGGTAAATCTTATTCCATTCAGGAAAGTTATCGACAAGATAGTCAATTTCCTCATCTGTATCATGAAGAGATAAATAGCTGCTATCGGAAAGATAAGGAAAGAATTTCTTTACTGAAAAAGTATCATTCGTACGTTGAGAAATACTTGCTGTTGCCTCTTCAATCGTTTGTAAAATAACTTGATCCCGTGCACCTTTCCCAGTCAAATAATTATGTGGACAATATGGTGGTGCATAGAAAATAATCACACATGGCTTTACCGCTTGATCTAATTCTCGTAGTCTATCCACTATTTTGAAACAAAGCTCCCGCAACTCAAGTGTTTGATTTTCTTTGAGCACCTGCTCTGAGACAGCCTTTACATCTATTCCTTGTTTAGAAAGCTTCTCACAATACTCTACATAGCTATATACTTCCATATCCCAATTAGGGCGATCAGATGGAAAATTATTCACTTTCGCAAAAGTATCGTAATTTTTTTCATAATATTCTGTCACTTCTGCCGCAGCTTCTTGTGCCACCACTTTTAACTTTTCCATAATGTCCTTCGGTGAAGCTTCTAATACCATAAAATTAAAATATAAGTGACTAGATACCGCAGTTTGTACATTGTAAAACTCTTTCGTATCTCTATGATAAAGTGCGGAAGGAGGAGTAATCAGTTCACCTTCAATTTGTTCGGTTAATTCCATATTATTGTTGATGCGTTTATTTAATTCTGCTGTCACTAGTGTTGGGTCAAGTCCATTAAGCGTTTGTCCTACATGGGTTTCACGCCCATATACATAAAAACATGGCAAAAGCTTTCCTCCTGCACCAGTGTAAATGTACTTGTTCGTATCACCAGGGTAGAAAGCAGAAATATAGTCCGTATTAATTGCCACTACATAATCCAAGCCTTCTTCCGCGCGCAGACGCAGCAATTCATCCACAGATGCAATAGCACCTGAATGCTGATTTTCCTCGACTGGATTTGCCATAAAAATGATGTCTCCATCCCACTCATCCTGATGTTCACTAAAGTAGAGAACATTCGCTAAATGAACGGCAACCCCACTCTTCATATCCAGTGCTCCACGTCCAAACATCCAGTCTCCGGATAAAGCCTGCGAACGAATCTCTTCATCTGAATACGTTTTAAAATACTCTAATAGTGCTTCCGGATCATTAGCGCTTGATTGCAAAGCACCGAAATCTTCAATTCCAACCGTATCAATATGCCCATGAAAAACAACTGTTTTCTTTGATTTTCCATTGCCTTTTATATGAGCAAACACATTCTTTCTGCCGATTGCATCATTTGGCAGCTCTTGTGTCCACACCTGATCGGGGCGTTGTTTAAAGTAAGGAAAACTACGTAAAAATTGTTCAATCTTATCTGCAATCTGTACTTCTCCATTTGTTCCATTTACACTCAATGTTTTTACAAGAGAGATTGTAATTGCTTCTACTTGATCAAATAATGGCAGATCTTTTATTTTTGCATACATCAAATCACCTCTCGCCTTAATATTCTCTGCTTGTATTAATAACATTTATCATTTCTCCGTCTGTTCGCCTTGCATTGGTATTTTTGATAAAGATGTCAACACAACGATCAATATAATAAATCGATTTCGCTGACATATGTGGTGTCAAAATCAAATTCTCACATTCCCATAAGGGACTACTCGCCGTAAGCGGCTCTTGTTGAAACACATCCATCGCTGCTCCTCTTAATGCCTTACTTTGAATCAGTTCTACTACCGCTTGCTCTTCCACTACATCTCCACGGCCAATACTAATAAACACAGATTCTGGCTTCATCTTCTGTAAATACTCTTTTGTAAAGAAATTTCGCGTTTTTGTAGTGGACGGAAGAAGGGAAATGACATAATCAACTTGACCAATTTCCTTTTCTGCTTCCTCTAATGTGAACGTTTTTTGAAAATGAGGTACAGGCTTTCCGGATGTATTTACCCCATAAACAGTTATATCAAACAACGAAAGTGTCTTGGCGATGGCTTGCCCAATAACACCAGTGCCGTATAGCAGCACTTTTAGACCTGTTAACTCCCCAACTAACTTACTTCGATCAAATTGTTTTTTGTTCTTTAATGTTTGGTAGCGATCCATGTCTTTTTCAAAGTGAAGCATGCACATAAGTACATATTCACTCATCGGTTTAACGTGAATTCCAGAGGCATTTGTCAAAATAATGCCTCTTTCATCTAATTCACGAATGTCTAAATCATCGATGCCTGCACTAAACCACTGAACCCATTTTAAGTTTGGAAACCGCTCAAAGGTAGCTACTTCTTGCCCATCAAAACTTGGTCCGTATGCTAGTAAAACTTCAAGAGATTCCTTGATATGATCCGGAACATCTTTTAAGGAATTAAAATGAAGTATTTCTTCCCCTGTTTCACGTAATATTTTCTCTTGATGTGAAGGCAATACTTCCTCACAAATAGAAACAATCATTCAAAATACCTCCATTTATGATGTTAAAACTATGAACGCCGTTCTACATTTTCTATATGAAAACGGATGGCTTCTCCAGCTTTCTTTGCATTCCGTTCTTTTAATGCTTCGATAATTTTTATATGCTCTTCATGTGCTTCTCGAGCACTTTCGGCAAGTGTACCAGAAAGCACTAAATATCTTGATAATTGATTATGAATTTGTTCAATAAAGTCTTGTAATTTTCTATTACGAGAAATTTCAGCTATACTAAGATGGAATTGAGAATCTAAATCAATGTAAGTATAGAGATCTTTCTCCTCTATTGCTTTTTTCTGATTTGTCATAAGCATCTCTAAATGACTTATCATGCCATCTGTTACAAGAGGAGCAGCTTCTTCTGCTGATAATACTTCCAGCACTTTTCTTAATTTAATATAGTGCTCAAAATCTTCGTCAGAAATGAAGGAAATACGTGCCTTTTTCCCACTCTCTGATGTAACCAGCCCATCAAATGTAAGTTCTGCAATTGCTTTGCGTATTGGTGTTCTGCTAATTCCAAGCATAGAAGCAATTTCTTCTTCTGGTAATGGATCACCCGGCTTAAAATCTCCACGAATAATTGCTTTTTTTATCTCATTATAAGCACGATCTGCTAACGTTTCCGATTGTACAATTTTCTGCATCATCAAACATAACCTTCTTTCATTATTGTATTCTGTATCCAAAATACGCGTGTTATGTGATAAGTATATAAAAACTGTAGAATAATGCAATGTTCTTGTTATATTATCTAACACTACCCAACCAATATTTTCTATTTCACCTATAATATTTCTTCTCTGCTTACCATTCCTTTAGATGAGTCCTTTTTGATCCTCTTTTTCTTCTATATACAATTATTCCCACTTTACGCACTTAGATATATTCTTGAGATCTTGAATCTGAATATATTTTGGAATCTATTTATTTATATTCTTAAAGAATGTCCATTGATTCTGCCAACAATTCAACTAGATGCAACGTACGAGTTTGTTTCTCTAATCCTTCTCGTTTAATTCCTAATTTCATTTGTAACAAGCAACCTGGATTAGTCGTAACAATAATGCTAGCCCTCGTATTTTTTGCATTGTTCATCTTGTCATCTAAAATTTGCATGGATTCATTGTAGTTTACTACATTATATATACCAGCTGATCCACAACACATCTTGGGATTTTCCATCTCTTTATATATAACACCAGGAATTTTCTTTATTAGTTCTAGTGGTTCATGGACCACTTTTTGAACGTTTGTCATATGGCATGAATGCTGATACGTAACAATTTCTCCGATAGATTTTTTGAACGGCAACTCAACTGTATTTAGCAACTCACTAATATCTCGTACTTTAGATACAAATACCTTTGCTCTATCTGACCAATCTGCTCCTAATAAGTGATCATACTCAACAAGCATCGCTCCGCAGCCACCTGCGTTGTTCACGATAAAATCAGCGTCTATCTTTTCAAAAGCTGCAATATTTTGTTTAGCCAGCATACGTGAATCATCTGTTCGACCTGCATGTGCATGCAAAGCGCCGCAGCAAGTTTGATTGCTAATGACATGTACTTCAAAACCAACTGCCGCTAATACCTCTATGGAAAGACGGTTGATTTTCTCAAAAACAGCGTCCATCACACATCCTGTAAAAAATGCTACTTTATACTTCTCTGGAACCTTATCTACACCTGGATAAAATACATTCGGTCGATTTTTTCTAGCTTTTGGCGACGTTACTGTCGGTAAAACGGATTCAAATACTGCTAAGTTTTCTGGCAGCACCTTCGTTAATTTTGCTTTGTGAGCCACATTTTGCATGCCGGTTTTTTGATACAGCCAAATCAAATCCGCTGCTTGCTGCAGCCTTTTGGAATTGGAGAATACTTTTATAAACATTGCATCTTCCAGCTTCCCACTTATTTTTGAAGCACTTTTTCTTTTTTCTTGATAAAGGGCTTCTTTTGCAGCCTCTAAAATTTTTCCATACTCCACTCCGGAAGGACAGGCTGTTTCACAAGCTCGACAGCCTAAGCAAAGATTGATCGCATCTTCTGCATCTGTGATAGAAATTTGTCCTTCAGCAGCCATCTTCACTAAATTGATTCTTCCTCGTGGGGAATGTGTTTCTTTTTCAAAGGTTAAGTACGTAGGACACGCTGGCAAACAATACCCACACTGAACACATTGATTCGTTTGTTCGAGTAATGATTTAATGTCCATTTTCTTCACCCTTCTAATACAAATTCAGCATCTGGATCTGCGAATATTTTTTTAGGATTCATAATATTTTTAGGATCCCAGCTTTCTTTAATAGCCTTCATTAGTTCAAGTCCATCTGTACCTAATTCCATTTTCATAAAAGGTGCTTTCATTATTCCTATTCCATGTTCGCCTGATAGCGTTCCACCTAAAGTAACCGCCGCTTCAAAAATTTCTGCAACAGCCAACTCTACACGCTTCATTTCTTCCTTATCTCGTTTATCCGCAACAATGTTCGGATGTAAATTCCCATCCCCTGCATGCCCAAAAACAACAAGGTTGAGATTATACTTTTCTCTTATTTCCTTCAGCCTTTGAAACATCGCTGGTATTTTGCTCCGAGGAACGGTCGCATCTTCAGAAATTTTTGTTGGCTTAATGCGAGTAATTGCTGGAGACACCATTTTTCTTGCCTTCCATAACTCTGCTTGCTCTTTAGGATCTTGAGCTGCAAATACATCCCTAGCACCTATTTCTTTACATATATGTTTAGTTTTCGTTAATTCTTCTTCCACTGCTTGTTCTGAACCATCTAATTCAATTAATAAAATTGCTTCTGCATCTACAGGTAAACCACTCGGCTGGTAGCTTTCTACCGCTTTAATACATTCTTGATCCATCATTTCCATTTTAGATGGCAATATTCCTGATGTTAAAATACGTGAAATAGCCTCTCCAGATTTCACAAGATCATCAAAAACAGCCATTACTGTTCCTATCGCTAACGGTTTCGGAATAAGCTGTAAGGTTGCTTCTGTAATAATGCCTAGCGTCCCTTCTGATCCAACTACAAGCTTGGTTAAATCGTATCCCGTCACATTTTTTACCGTCTTGCCGCCCATTCTGACTATTTTTCCTTTAGGAGTTACTACCTCTAAACCAAGTACATAATCTTTTGTAACACCATATTTCAACCCTCTAGGCCCTCCAGAATTCTCTGCAAGATTCCCGCCAATCGTGGAAACAGCAGAGCTGCTTGGATCGGGTGGATACATTAAACCATGCTTTTCAGCCTCACTATGGATCGCTGCAGTTAGTACTCCTGGTGAAACAATGGCAATTAAATCCTCTGGTATTACTTGAAGCACATCATTCATTCTGCTTAAATCAATGACAATGCCTCCTTCTAATGGTAGAGGGCCACCAGATAAACAGGTAGATTGCCCTCTCGGATAAACAGGAATGACATGTTCATAAGCAAGTTTGACGATACGCGCTACTTCATTCGTTGTTTTCGGCTGTACAACAATTTCAGGAAAATACGTTCCAAATGAAGCATCAAATGAATAGCTTGCTAAATCTTGCACTTCCGTTAAAACGCGTGATTCATCTTGAAAAATTGCCTTTATTTCTTTTTCGATTGCTTTATCTATTTTTTTATAATTCTCAACTTTTACTCCCATAGCGATCACGCAAAATCGAAAGAGACAAATTTCGTCTCTAGGTAGTCGTCGATTCCATATTTCCCGCCCTCACGGCCAATTCCAGATTCCTTTACTCCCCCAAATGGAGCTTGTGCCACTGTCGGCATCGCATCATTTACTCCGACAATTCCGTAGTCTAATGCTTCTGACACACGGAACATTCTCGCTCCGTTTTGTGTGAAAATATACGATGCTAAACCATAAACGGTGTCATTTGCTTTTTGAATTACTTCTTCTTCTGTTTCAAAAACAAAGATTGGCGCTACTGGCCCAAAAGTTTCTTCATAAGCTATTTTCATTTCATTCGTAGCATGTAAAAGGACTGTTGGATTAAAGAAATGTCCATTGCTAAATGCTTCTCCTTCTGGTTTCGAACCTCCATAAATTACCTTTGCTCCTTTAGATACAGCATCCTGTACATGACTTACTGTTTTTTCAATCGCTCGCTCATTAATTAATGGTCCAATATTAACTCCCTCGTCTAAACCATTTCCTACAACTAATTGCTCCATCTTCGTTTTTAATCTATTAGCAAATGCCACAGAAATAGACTTTTGCACATATATACGGTTTGTACATACACATGTTTGTCCAGCATTTCGGAATTTACTTGCAATTGCTCCTTCTACCGCTCTATCTAAATCTGCATCTTCAAAAACGATAAATGGTGCATGTCCGCCTAACTCCATCGATACTTTTTTCATCGTATCAGCTGATTTACGCACTAGTTCTTTTCCAACTGCTGTAGATCCAGTAAAGGTGATTTTCTTCACAACTGGACTGCTCATCAGCACATCGCCAATTTCTTTCGGTAATCCATGAACTAGATTGACTACTCCATTAGGGATGCCTGCTTCATGCAGTGCTTTTATTACTTCGATTGCTGATAATGGGCTTTCCTCAGAAGGTTTTAAAACGACTGTACATCCTGCAGCGAGAGCTGGCGCTACTTTTCTAGTGATCATGGCTACTGGAAAATTCCAAGGAGTAATAGCTCCAACAACGCCTACTGGTTGGCGTACTACCATTAAACGTTTAGTCGGGGAAGATGCAGGGATAGTATCCCCATAAATGCGTTTTCCTTCTTCTGCATACCAGTCTAAATAATCAATAGCTAAGCCAATTTCACCTTTTGCTTCAGACACGGGTTTTCCCATTTCTTTTGTAATTAATTCCGCTAAACTATCCACTCTGCCTCTTAAAATATCTGCTGCTTTTTTTAAATACGCATATCTTTCCTTTGCAGTTAATTTCGACCAAGATAAAAACGCTTTTTGCGCTGCATCAATTGCTAGTAACGCTTCTTTTTTTCCACCTTTTGCAACACGATCAACTATTTCTTCATTCGCCGGATTTAAAACATCAAAGGTTTCCTTGCTTTCTGATTCTTGCCATATTCCATCAATATAAAGCATGATTACTCCCACCTTTTCTTTTCTATGAATTATTTAATATAAAACTTTCATTATATATATTTAGAAGTATAACGGGTTATCTTCTGTATCCTGTATACAGTATTCATTATATTTCAATATTACGAACAACTTGTAGTTTTGTAAAGAGTTTTGTGAGAATTTCTTACATGTTTTTTCAGAAATATTTTTCTATTATTCCCCTTTCTATCTATTCATTTTTACTGTTAATATTTCCTTTTTATAATCAGTGGCGGTAAACAAAATAAAAAGGTAAATCGATTTCATCTCTTTTTTTATTTAATGAAAAAATCCCCTCTCTTAAACGAGACGAGACTTATCTACACTTACAGTTTTTATAAACTCGCAGACTGAATACACTTCGCTTTCCGTGGGCGAGCGCCGAGCCTCCTCGTCGCATACGCTCCTGTGGGGTCTCGTCTTTCTCGCATTCCCACAGGAGTCTACGTGTATTCAGTCTGCTGAGTACTGCTTCTCCCATTTTTCATGTGAAAAACAACAAATTTTGAGAAAACAACCTTTTCTAAAGCACTTTACTTAAAAAAGATTTTGTTCTAAATTCACGCGGGTTTCCAAATAATTCATTTGGAATATTCTCCTCTACTATATATCCACCGTCCATAAAAATAACACGGTCGCCTACTTCTCGTGCAAACCCCATTTCATGGGTTACTACGACCATCGTCATTCCTTCTTTAGCCAGCTGTTTCATTACCTCAAGCACTTCTCCAACCATTTCCGGATCCAACGCTGAGGTTGGCTCATCAAATAACATGATTTTTGGTTCCATCGCAAGGGCTCTTGCAATCGCCACCCTTTGCTTTTGTCCTCCAGATAAAGAATCAGGATATACATTAGCCTTATCCTCTAATCCAACCTTGCGAAGGAGCTCCAATCCCTTTTTCTTAGCTTCTTCTTTATCTATTTTTTTAATTTTTGTAGGAGACAGTATAATATTATCAATCACCTTCATATGGGGAAAAAGATTAAATGACTGAAAAACCATTCCGACATCTGTTCTAATTTGATTGATGTCTGTTTTTTTATCAGTTATATCTACCCCTTCAATAAGGATTCGCCCAGCTGTAATTTCCTCTAATCGATTGATACACCTGAGAAAAGTTGATTTTCCAGAACCAGAAGGGCCTAGTACTACGACTACCTCTTTCGCCTGTATTTCTGTATTAATATCTTTTAATACTTGATTTTCTCCAAAGGACTTCTTTAAATTTTCAACTTTGATCATACTGTTGCCAACCTTCTTTCAAGTCGATTTAACAGGAAGCTTATAACAAGCGTTAAAATTAGATAAATAACCGCGGCAGTAAGATACGGTTCCCATACACGGAAGTATTGTGCACCCATTGCTCTTGCCCAATACATAATCTCTGGAGCTGCTACAATAGAGATAAGGGAAGAATCTTTTAATAACACAATAAATTCATTTCCAAGAGGAGGAATCATTCGTTTGAAAGCTTGAGGCAAGATTACATATCTCATTGCCTGTATATGGTTCATCCCAAGAGAACGAGCTGCCTCCATTTGTCCTCTATCGATGGATTGAATTCCGGCTCTAAAGATCTCTGCTATATAAGCTGCGGCATTTAGGGATAAAGCAATAATTCCAGCGGCAATTCCATTCGTTTCACCAGTGAAGAATGGAACCACTCCAAAATGTACTATTAATATTTGCACCAGTAATGGGGTTCCACGAAAGAAAGTAATATAACAAATAAAAGGAAAAGCAAGTATTTTATTACTCGATATTTTCCCTAAGCCAATTAACAGTCCTAATCCTGTTCCTATTAATACCCCAGCCAACGATAAACCAATTGTAAGCATGGTTCCTTTTAAAAAAAACTGAGCATACTCAACAATAATACTTATTTGAAAATCCATTTATTTCCTCCTCAGAACAATACCTTTTTATCAAAATTACTGTTACTTCATTAAAACTTGTTTTATCATTCTATTGCTCTTACATTTTGAATCGTTTTATGAAACACAGGAAGAAAACAACTTTTTCTTCCTGCGTTTCATTCAATCGTTTGACGATTATTGCGCTGCTTTTAGCTGCTCTACCTCAGGTTTTTCTTTAAACCATTTTGTGTAAATTTTTTCATATGTCCCATTTTCCAAAATAGTTTTGATGGCTTTATCAAAGTCTTCCTTTATTTCACTATTTTTTGGAAACATTAATCCTAAAAAGTTTGTTTTAAAATAGCTGCTATCTTCAATAACGGTTAATTTTTTATCTGGATTATTTTTTGCATATTCTTCTACAACCAAATCTTCTGCAACAACTGCATCTGCTCCACCGTTAAGCAATTCCATGATTGCTAGATTATTGTTCTCAAACTTTTTTACATTTTTACTATTTTTCCCTAATATTCCTTCAGCTGCTACTTGTCCAGTCGTTCCATTTAGAACAGCAACAACTTTATTTTTCAAATCTTTAGCACTCTTAATATCGCTTCCTTCGCGAACTAAAATTTTATTTGCTGAAGTAAAGTACGGAGTAGAAAAGTCATAAGTCTCTTTTCTCTCATCTGTAATGACAATCGATGCAACAGCCGCATCAGCAGTTTTATCTTTTACCTCTACAAACAATGGGTCCCATCCAACATGTACAAGCTCATATTTGTAGCCTGCTTCTTTCGCTACAGCTTTAAATAAATCAGCATCAAATCCAACAATTTCTCCTTTATCCATGTATTCAAATGGTGCATACGCTGCATCGGTTACCACTCTTAACGTCTTTTTGGAATCTGTACCGCTGTTAGCTCCTCCTGTATTACTGTCCTTGCTTGCTCCACAAGCAGAAAGGATCAATGCCAGCATAAGTACTAGAGATAAGATAGAAAATTTTGTTGTTTTCATAATATCCTCCTAATTATATAGTTAATAGTATTATTTCATTTCTAAAATACTGTATACAGGATACAGCACTCTTTAATAGTAAAGCGCTGTTTAAAAAATGTCTCGAATATTGTCATATTTTTTGACATACTTTTTAAGCCTTTTTAATGTGAAATTGGAATTCCCTTTCTTTTTAAGGGCAATTTAGAAGAAAAAATTCAACCTTATCCAAAAAGTATTTTTATTGCTGCGCTTTAAGGTTTTCTATATCAGCATCTGCTTTAAACCATTTTGTGTAAATTTTTGCATATGTCCCATTTTCATAAAGTGTGTTGATGGCTTTATCAAAATCTGCTTTTAATTTGCTTCCTTTTGGAAACATTAATCCATAATATTCTGAAACAAAGTTTCCTTTATCTTCAATTACAGTTAGTTTTTTATCTGAATTATTTTTTACATATTCATCCACAACCGTATTATCAGCCACAACAGCATTTGCTCCGCCGTTAAGTAAATCCATGATTGCTAGGTTGTTGTTTTCATACTTTTTAATCTTTTTATTATTTTTGCCTAATAGTTTTTCAACTGCTGCTTGTCCAGTCGTTCCATTTTGAACAGCGACGACTTTATTTGTTAAATCTTTCGCACTTTTAATATTACTTCCTTCTGGAACTAAAATTTTCAGCGTTGATAAAAAGTATGGAACGGAGAAATCATACGTTTGCTTTCTCTCATTAGTCATGGTAATCGCTGCAGCACCGATATCAGCCGTATTATCTTTTACCTCTACAAACATTGGTTCAAATCCAACATGTACAAACTCATATTTGTAGCCTGCCTCTTTCGCTGCGGCTTTAATAAGGTCAGCATCAAATCCAACAATTTCCCCTTTGTCCATGTATTCAAATGGTGCATAAGTTGCTTCTGTTACCACTCTTAATGTCTTTTTTGAATCTGTTCCGCCGTTAGCGTCTTCACTACCATTCTTGCTTGTTCCGCATGCAGAAAGGATCAATGCAAAAACAAGCACTAGTGTTAAAATAGAAAATTTCTTCATTTTTATTACACACTCCTAAATTCTTTTCATAGTTTTTCATTCATTTATGTCTAACATAAAGCCATTTTCAATTGAGAGATCAGTTTTAGCATTAGTTCCCCCTTTTTCAAAATACTGTATACAGGATACCGTGTTTTTAATAGTAAAGAATACTTTGAAAATTGTCTAGAATATTGTCATATTTTCTGACAATGTTTTTCATAGAAAAATAAAAAAGATTTTTCTGAACTAGTTTTAAGTTAACAATCTACAATAGGTGTTTTTCCTAACAAGAATTCTATCTACAAATCATTTACAATTGGAAAATATTATAATAAAATCATTATTATCAAAATTTTCTGAAAGGTGTGGTGTGATGAACAAAATTATTGAAGTAGAACAGCTGACTAGGACATATAAGCTGAAAAAAGGAAAAAAAACAGCATTAGATCAAGTTTCCTTTGATGTTTATGAAGGAGAGGTTTTTGGATTATTAGGTCCAAATGGAGCAGGTAAAACGACGATGATAAAAATATTAACTACTATGCTATTACCTACATTAGGAAAAGCTACTGTACTAGGTTATGACGTGGTAAAGGAAAGTAAACTGATTCGAAATCAAATTAATTTTGTTTTCGGGGGAGAAAGGGGCGTTTATGGAAGGTTGACTGCAAAAGAATACATCTCTTATTTCTGTACACTCTATCAAATTCCACAAAAAAAGCAAAAGGAATTAATAGATTCTCTACTTACATTAGTCGGATTAAACGATGTAGCGGATCAACAAATTTTTACGTTTTCGAAAGGGATGATCCAAAGATTGCATTTTGCCCGAAGCTTAATTAATAATCCAAAGTTAATCTTCCTTGATGAACCAACAATTGGATTAGATCCTGTCGGTGCCAAACTGCTGCGAAAAATTGTAAAAGAGCTTGCAGCAAAAGGAATCACGATCCTCTTAACGACTCATTATATGCAAGAAGCAGACGAGCTATGTGATCGAATTGCCTTTATTAAAGAAGGAAAAATTCATTTAGCAGGGAAACCAGAGCAAATCAAAGAAACATGCAACCATTTAAACCTTTACGATGCCACGATTCAAACGCAAAACGTCCAAGTTCTTCAACAAGATGATTATTTTCAATCTATAGAGGTGGAAGAAATCAATTCTTCTTATTATGTCATAAAATTCGAAATCGAAAATAGCAATCTCACGATCGATCAATTAAAGTCTTATTTAAGTAAGTATGGGGAAATACTGAATGTAAAGCGTAGAGAAATTTCACTAGAAGACGCGTATATATATTATATGAAAGATGCAAGTTAAAAAAATGTACTTTATGTCTTTGTTATGGAAAGAACTCAAGTTTTTTACCAATTTACATAATCGCATGTACCAATTTATCCTTTTTTTCCAGCCGTTATTATTTTTATCGATCACTTTCTTTTTATTAGAAGTAAGAGAAACTGCAGCTTCAGACCATTTTGTGGTTGCATCTTCTTTAATTAGCATGTGGAGCTATGTTCTGTATTCCTCTGGTTCCGCTTTAATTGGGCAGAAATGGAGTGATACATTACAGCTTTTATTAGCTTCTCCAACATCCCTGTTTCGGATTCTGTTTACGAAAACAATCAGCAATTCATTTATCGCTTTCATCTCCATGATTATTAGCTTTATTTATGCAGCATTGATTTTTCATTTTAACATTGGGATACAAAATTATACGCTGTTTTTTATCGCTGTTATTGTTTTGTTATTTTCGCTAAGTGTTGTAGGCATTTTGTTAGCCCTCGTATTTGTTGCTTTTAAAAATGTATTTGATTATCAAAACTTAATTGTTCTTCCAATGCTTTTAATTTGTGGAGTATATGTACCAGTCGACAGCATGCCTACTATCCTACAATGGATTGCTTATGCGATGCCAATGACTTGGGGAATACATGCTGTATATGACTCAATAAACGTATCCAAAACGCTATTCCATTCAATATATATTTCATTAATAATAAGTTTCACTTACCTCGTTATTTCTTTTTTCGTGATAAAAAAAATAGAAAAAGTTCTTAGAAAGAATGGAAGAATAGGAGAAATTTAATGAATGCTATGAACAAGTTTTTATTTCCTTACTTATCGTATAAAGCATTGTATTCGTTTCAATCTATTAAATCATTTATTTTATTTCGGTTATTTGATTCACTTATGCACTACCTCTTTTTTGCGGTAATTGTCAGTGCTATCGCTGGAACGGACTATATTAAATATGCCGTGCTTGGAAATATTGTGTACTATGCAGGAAGAACGATGATGTTCCAGCTGATGTCTATGTTTCAAATGGAGAGAAGGTTTGGCACGTTAGAATTAAATATCGTTTCTCCTCTATCCACCTTTAAAAATTTTTTTATTAAATCATTAGTTCCCTTATTAGATGGTTTCTTTGTCTTTATTTACGGCATTATGATCGGAATAATCCTTTTTCAGCTGCCCTTCCCTATTGAACAAATATTTTCTCTTTTCCTATTAATAATAGTCACACTATTCTCAATGATTAGTTTTTCCTTAGTGATTGCATGTACAAGCTTACTATTTTCGAATGTTAATTTATTTTCCAATATTTCAATGGCACTCTTGCAAGTATTTTGTGGTGTAAACTTTTCTGTACATCTTTTTCCAGATTGGATTCGAGCATGTACAAGCTTCTTACCATTAACCCATAGCATTGAAGCAATACGATCCATTTATGAACTGGAATCATTTTCTATCTATCCGCTAATAGGAAAAGAATTTATGATTGGAATTCTATATTTCTGTCTTGCCTTATTGGTTGTCAACGTAATGGAAAAACAAGCGAGAAAATATGGATCTTTGTTTCTTAATCTATAAAGAAAATGACTATTTCTATGTTACTTTTAAGCACAAAAAAGGGAAGGTGTAGAATAAGTCTGTTTGTTGTACTACGAAAGAACAAGTTTCGGAAAGTAGTGGTTCACGATTAAAAAGCAGCTTAAAAAAGCTGATTGCCTTACGCTAAAGGAATCAGCTTTTTTATGTAAAATAGATATTATTCATTTGAAGATACTGTTTCAAATCACTTAAAAGGTTTTAATTAGGTTCAACATGAACATGTACATCATATACATCATGTACTTGCTTTAATTCATTTTCAACTTTTGTCGAAATTTCATGAGCATCTCGAATATCCAAATTAGATTTGACAAGAAGAACAATATCCACTACAGCATTATTTCCGTAGCTCCTTGCACGTATATCTTTCACACCTTTCACTCCATAAACAGTTAAGACGGTTTCTTTATAAGATTGTATTTTATTTTCATCGTATCCATCCGTTAAATGGTGAGATGCTTCACGAAAGATATCCCAAGCTGTTTTACAAATTAAGAATCCTACCACTACAGCTGTAAGAGAATCCAGCCATGGCAGATTAAATTGGGCGCCAACGATCCCTACTACTGTACCGATACTTACCCATGCATCTGAAATGTTGTCCTTTGCTGCTGCCATAACGGCTTGGCTATTTATTTTATTCGCAAGCCTCTTGTTATATCGGTAAACAAAGTACATAACTACCGCACAAAAGATACCAGTCCATGCTGAAATTAAATCAGGCGATTCATGTTTCCCTTCTAGAACAGAAGATATAGCTTCATATAACACTTGTAAACCTACCGCCATCATAATGAAGGAAGCAATTAAGGAAGACACCGTTTCTGCCTTCCAGTGTCCATAAGGATGATCTTCATCTGCAGGCTTTCGCGATAATCGCAATCCAATCAAAACAGCGATGGATGCTACGATATCGGTAGCATTATTTAATCCGTCTGCCCTTAAGGCTTCGGAGTTCGCTGTATAACCAATAAATAATTTAAGGGCAGATAAACATATATATGCAATAATGCTGATAATGGCGCCTCTTTCGCCTAATTTTAAATTATCATATTTTTGTTGTTCCACATCTAGCAGACTCCTTCCCCACATTGCAAATAATACTTGATTATCTTACCAAGCACATATCGTGTGGGTCTATAGCAACGTTTTTTCCTATTTCTTAATAAGTGACGACGGACAAAAAAAGTTGCACTAAGCTAAATAAATGTTTATTGGGCTTATCTGATAATTCTGTCATAAAGTAGAAATGAAAGTTTTGGCGGGCATGGATTTTTACCTTTTGGATGGGACATGGTCCTTCTTACAGCAGGATCACTATTATTTTATTACTGGGAAGTGAATAGCGCCATAGTAACAGAAGAATATTATAAAGAGGCTCAACATATGAACACACTAGCTAAACTTGAAGACGATAAGGAACCTGAAATGCAAAAAGTAGAACATTTATTATTTATTTATTGACCGCTCTTCCTAATATTTTTGTCAAAGGGCTGTCCGATAACTCCCTAAAAAGAAAAATATTAAAAAATACCAAAAACTAAAATTATATTGAATAAAAATTAAAAATAGTTATAATAAACCTTGTTAGAAAACAGAACACCCATCGGGAGGTAACATAACTTGACGCAAATTACATTAGAACAAATACAGAATACAATTAAAGAGAAAAGTGTAGAACTATTACATCTACAATTTGTTGATATTGAAGGAATCTTAAAAAATATCACTATTACTGCAGCACAATTAGAAGATGCTGTAGAAGGTAAAATCATGATTGATGGTTCATCTATTAAAGGTTTTTCACCTATCAATAAATCAGATTCTTACCTACAACCAGATTTAAATACATTTGTTGTAATGCCCTGGACTGAAACAGAAGGTTATGCAGAAGCACGTTTCCTTTGTTCTGTTGCAAATCCAGATGGAACATTATTTGAAGGAGATACTCGTAACGTTCTTAAGAAAACTGTTGCACGTGCTGCTGAAAAAGGTTATTCAATCTCAGTTGGTCCAGAACTAGAATTTTTCTTATTCGAAACAGATGGAAAAGGATATCCAACAGATGAACTAGGCGATTTAGGCGGATACTTCGAGCCATCTCCGAAAGATTTAGGAGAAAAAGTTCGTGTTGAAATTTATAAAACATTAAAAGCAATGGGCTTTACAATTGAAGCACTACACCATGAAGTTGCGGAAGGTCAACATGAAATTAGCTTTAAATATGCAGATGCTTTAGGTGTTGCAGATTTAGCTACTACCTACAAATGGGTAGTAAAAACCATTGCAGCACAATATGGATTACATGCTACATTTATGCCAAAACCAGTTTTCGGAATCAATGGTTCAGGTATGCATGTAAATATGTCTTTCTTCAAAGACGGAGAAAATCTATTCTATGATGCGTCTAATGATTTACAACTTTCAACGGCAGCATATTCATTTATTGCTGGAGTATTAGAAAACGTAAAGAGTTTTGTTGCGGTAACAAACCCACTTGTAAACTCATATAAACGTTTAGTTCCTGGTTATGAAGCTCCTGTTTACCTTGCTTGGTCTACATCAAACCGTTCAGCACTAATCCGTATCCCTGCAAGTCGTGGAATGGGTACACGTGTAGAACTTCGTTGTCCAGATCCATCTGCTAACCCATATTTAGCTTTTGCCGTAATCGCATCTGCTGGTTTAGATGGGATAGAAAGAGAATTAAAAGCGCCAGCACCAATAAACGAAGATATTTTCCATATGACAGATGAACGTCGTGAAGAGCTTGGTATCGACAGCTTACCAGGTGGCTTGGATGCAGCTATAGCTGAATTAGAGACTGGTGAATTCGGCCGTAAAATACTTGGAAATCATGTATTTAATGAATATGTAGCGGCGAAAAAAGAAGAGTGGGACAACTACCGTACAACTATCCATGCTTGGGAAATTAAAAATTACAAATTTAAGTTCTAATTTGCAAATAATGAGAGAAAGCAACTTGAATAGAAAGGGATAATCCCTTTCTATCAGACTGTGACAAACCCCTTTTAAATATATGTATAATAAACAGAGGTACATTATTTTTACGTTGTACCTCTGTTTCCTATATTTTGTATTTTTATAGGGTTTTGATTACGCCTTCTGATTAAAGCGATATTTAAAGTTAAACGAATTTACTCGTCAGTAGGCCACATCGAATGGTTATAGGCCATATCCCAAAACATATACTCAAAGCGGGTCGTGTTTAAGAAAATTTCTTCTAGTTTCGCTAATTCCGACTCTGGTTTTCCAGCTGTTAAGTCATCGAATAAGTTGATGCACCACGTTGCAAGCTCGCCAAATTCAGCAGAGCTGTACATCGAAATCCATTCTCCGTAAAATTCATCATCAATTGCTCCTGGCTTTTGACTTAACTCTTTGCCAATTTCCCAATAGCTCCACATACACGGTAAAAGGGCTGCAACTAGCTCTGCTAGCGTACCATTTTGCGCAACGTGCAGCATGTAATGTGTATAGGCTAATGTCGTTGGCGACGGCTCGGCGTTTTCCAATTCTTGTTCACTAATCCCGAACTTTTTCGCATACTGACGGTGAAGGGACATTTCTTCATTTAACGTCGAATGAAGCAGCGCCGCAAATTTCCCCATCGTTTCCAAATCTGTTGCCTTTACTGCACCTAATGCGAATAACTTTGCGTAATCAATTAAATATAAATAATCTTGAATCATATAAAAACGAAATTTTTCTTTATCTAATGAGCCACCGCCCATTCCTTGCACGAATGGATGGGCATGGTTTTTGCGCCAAACTGGCTGAATGTTTTCATATAATCGTTCACTAAACTTCATTCGTCTCACTCCTTGTATGTAGCCAATTATAAATAAATTGGATCATCACTTTTGTATATTTAACGAGCTGTTCAATCGATAATTGTTCGTTGACTGTATGAGCATTTTGCAAATCCCCTGGTCCATAAATCGCAGCTGGAATGTTGGCATCCGCCAACCAGCCGCCGTCTGTCACACTCGTTGATACATCCATTATTGCTTGTTTTTGTAAAATTTGTTCATGGGACTGTGCTAGCAGCTGCACGGCTGCATGATTTTCATCCACCTCTAATGAAGGAAAAATCTCACCGCGATCTACAATCATCGACGTGCCGCCCCATTCAAATGTTGGCGGATTTTCTTTTAACCACGGATCCGCTTTGGCAACGTGTAAAATATGTTCTTCAATTTCCTTTGCCACTTGTTCATACGATTCATTTGGATAATAATGAACGGTAATCCATAAACGGCACTCGTCTGCGATAAACGCAGCATGTCTTCCGCCTTCAATAACAGCTGGGTTAATTGTATTTGTGCCTGGCAAAAAGCCTGGGTAGCTTTTTGTAACAGCCCAATGACGCTCTAAGTCTTGCAGCCCTTGAATAACCTTTGCCATTTTTTCAATCGCACTCGCTGCGAACAATCCCCCGCCAGCATGAATCATATTGCGGCGTCTTCCATCATGGTGCGTGTTTTTGCTTTTAATCGTAATCCAGCCAGTAATAACGCCGCCTTGACCTTTAATATGCAAGTCACTCGTATCCATCACTACTGCAAAATCTGCTGAATAGCCGCGCATGCAGCATTGAAGTGTTCCCGCTTCTCCTACTTCTTCCCCAACAACCGATTGAAAAATTAAGTCCCCAGGAAAGTTTACACCTGCTTCCGTAAAAAGCTGCATCGCAAACAGCGCCCCTGCTAAACCGCCCTTCATGTCAGCAACTCCGCGCCCGATAATGACATCATCTTTTACAATCGGGGTAAATGGATCACCCTGCCACTGTTCTCCTTCGTTTACTTCTGCCACATCAATATGGCCGTTAAGAATTAAACTCTTATAACTGGAAGAATTCGTTCCTTTTAAAACGCCAACAACGTTCGGGTCATTCGGATACACATCCCACATATCAATCGAAAAACCGAATTTCTCTAGTAAACTAGCAACATAGTCCTGTGCATCCTTTGTATTTCTTGCAGGCGGCGCCGGTGTTTTATAAGACACAAGCGTTTTCAACAACTCGACTAATTCTTCTTTCCGTTCATCCACTTGCTGAACAAGCGACTGTATTATCTCTGCCATCGAATCCTCTCCTTATAAGAAAAGCGCAGGCGCCTTGCTCAGCCCCGAAGAAAAATGTTCATTTGACTCGAAAAGTGCTTTTTACTTTTAGAGGCAAAGGGTTATTTTTCATAGGGGCTAGGCGCCGGAGCTAGACATTCATCTAACTTCAGATAAAAATTCTAATATTTTTACGTAAAAAAAACACTTCTTTTTTCGAAAAGAAGTGTTTGGAATAAACAAATAATTACGAATCATCAGCGTATGCACGCTGATAATCATCCATTACAAAACCTCTTTCCTACGCTAGTATTACCTAGTTCAGGTTATAAGGGTTGAGACAACAGTCTCTCTCAGCTTAAAAGCACCCCTAGTGGCATCTATCTATTTAATTATGAATTTACTGATTATCTTTATCAGAGGAAGTTCAAAAAGGCACCAAATGATAAGCTGCGAATCTCTTCGTTGGCTTGCTTCTAATTTGTTACCTTTTTGAACACATATTATTATTTTTATCACACTAAAGCAGTTTGTTCAATAAATATATATGAAGTCTATGAAGCTTTCGGCTTTAACAATGTTCTTTTAATATTTTTCCTAATTGTGTCATTCCGTCGATAATTTTTTCTTCCGACATATATGAATAACTGATGCGGCAATGGTTATGTTCGGGTTCTCCTGGGAAAAAGCTACTGCCAGGTACATAAGCTACTTTTGCTTCTGGCAATACATGCTCTTTCATCAGCCAAACCGTATCAATATGCTTTGGAAGGGTCAACCATGTAAATAATCCACCTTCAGGCTTCGTATAGTGAACATTCTTTGGAAAAGTATTTTCTATTATTTCTAACATGATATCTTTTTTATGTTTATACATCTTTTTCAGTTGAACAATATGTTCATCTAAATCATACAGATCCATAAAACGATTTACTGCATGCATATTTAAAGTAGAACTTTGTGTGTCTGCTGCCATTTTCAATAAGCAAAGCTTTTCCGCGAGTTCTTTCTCTGCTACAACCCAGCCAAGACGCATGCCTGGACAAAGAATTTTAGAGAAGCTTCCGAGATGAATAACACGTCCTTCCGTATCGAGGCTCTTAATAGCAGGCAAATCTTCCCCTTCAAATCGAATTTCTCTGTAAGGACTGTCTTCAATAATAATGACATCGTATTCGTTTGCCAACTCTACTAATCGTTTTCTCCGATTTAAACTCATCGTTACGCCTGTCGGATTTTGAAATTCTGGTACCGTATATATCATTTTCGCAGAAGGATTTGCTTTTAATAATTGTTCCAGGTGATCCATATCCATTCCTTCTTCATCCATCGATACACCTAAGTATTCTGGTTCATATGGATTAAAAGCAACCAATGCTCCTAAGAACGTTGGCTCTTCTGTTATAATAATATCTCCTCTATCAATAAACATTTTCGCAACAAGATCCAATCCTTGCTGCCCTCCATTAATCATAAACAAATTATCTAAATCGCATGATACCCCAACTTTCTCCATTCGTTTCACTAACTTGCGTCGAAGCTCCAAATGCCCCTCTGAAGTAGTATATTGCAAAGCTTGCTGTCCTTCTTCCAGCAGCACCATATCAAATACATTGCGTAATTTATCAATCGGAAACAAAGTTGGGTCAGGATAGCCGCCGCCAAATGAAATAACATCCGGGTCTGCCCCTAATTTTAATAACTCACGAATTGCTGAAGGTTGTACCTTGTCCATTCTTTTTGCATATTGATACCCCATGTTCTTTTCCCCCTCGACCTATTGCATCCTAGTTGTTTGCTATTCTCTCATGTTATTATTTTGAGGGGGAGAAGTAAACATTGAATTGTAAAAAATCGATAAGCATTCTAGTCTTCATACACCATTTTCGTATAATTTTTGCTTATACCTGCATAAAAAAAGATCATTATAATTACAAATACTCCTATACTAAATAAAGTTGGTAATGTAAATTTGACATTCATTATCTGTTCTAACATGTTCATGGCCACGATACTATGAATGATTCCAATAATAACGGGTAAAAGAAATGTTATCCCTACTTGTAAATAAACTGATTTTTGAACTTCTTTTTTATTCATTCCAACCTTTTTCAGTATAGAATACTGTTCTTTATCCGTAAATGCATCGCTCAAAATTTTAAAATATATCGTACCGAATGTAGCAAGCATAAATACAATAGACACAATCAACCCTAAAAAGAAAAAGATGCCTAAAGCGTAATATTCCCAAATATACTGATTGAGCAAGCCGTTTACATTAGCTGCCCCGCCTGGAACAATTTCTCTGATTTTCTTTATAATCTCTGTACTCTTTTCTTCATTTGAGATTTTGATTCCATTCAATATAACTTCTGGTGAGTTTCTGCTTAAATTTTTATAATCACGATCATTTAGAACATACACATTTTTTTTGCCGTATTTTGCAGTGTTGCCTGTAAAAGGAACTTGCGTATATTCAGCGATATTAAAATCTTTTCCATATAAGCTTATCTTTTCTCCTTTAACATAAATAGGAGAAGCTATTGTATTAGCATTTAGAATAAAAGTGACTTCATTGCGTTTAGGCTTTATTTGCTTTAATAAGCTCTTTTTACTTTTATAAGCTAAAAAATCAAGTGTTTTCTTTATCTCAGAATAACTAGTAATTATCGCTTCATTATTAGAATCAACCTCTTTGTCCATCCCTACATATTCAACCTTACCAATAAAGAACCTCGTTTCATTTATCCCTAATAGTTTGTTGTCTGATTGTTGAATGGCTGCTTCTACTTTAGCCTTAATTTCATTAGAATTACTTTCAAAACTCAAGCTATATGGGGATTCTGTCATCTTATGATTCTCTGCAAACTGCTTAAAGGAAATACTTACACTAAAAGCAGTAACGGTTGCTGCTGCCAATATCGCTGTCATTGCTAGACTTCTATAATTGGCCTTTAGTCTGAAGAAAATATTGCTTATACTTACCAGTCTTACACCTTTATAAATAATCTTTTTCGATTTTGTTAGTTTACTGAATATGATTGTCATGGAACTCCCAAAGAAGAAATACGTTCCTAAACTAACCAAAACCAGTATTGCCATAGAGGCAATCAATAGATCCAAATTCCAAGGCTTAAAATTTAATGCCAATACATATCCAGATGCAATTAGAAGAACTCCAAGAAATCCTTTTTTATAACTAAATTTTGGTGCAGCTTGCTTCTCTTTTGCGGCATTTAACATATTTATCAACTGGGATTTTTTTATCATTTTGTAATTTCTTACTCCCAATACTACAAATATAATTCCGAAAACGATAACGAGATGCAAAATAGCTTCTATTGAAACACTAAATGGGAATTCAACTTCTAAAAACATTGCTTTGCTTAATAACATGAAGAAAAGCTTTGAGAATAATATGCCAATAATTAAACCTATTGATAAAGATAATCCGCCTATAAGCATGCTCTCTATTGCAAACACTCTTCCAATCTTAGCAGTGCTTATTCCCATCAACATATATAACCCGGTTTCTTTTTGTCTTTGTTTCAAAAAGAATCCATTTGCGTGCCACATAAAAAACACGACTGTACAGATTAAAACAAACCCAGAAGTCCCACTTGCTACTACGGCTGACTGAATTCGTTCTGCCAATTGAACAAACATTTCATTGTATTTTATTGCTATGAAATTGTAATAAGTAGCTACTGTTACGACTAGAACTACGAAATATAATCCGTATATCTTCAAATTGTTCTTTAGAAGCTTATATGCAATTTTAAAGGAGTTCATTTTCCGATCCTCCCATTACAGCAAGCATATTTAAGACTTTCTTGAATAGTTCTTTTTTGTCGCCATCACTATCGAGCCTTCCATGAATTTTTCCATCCTTTAAGAACATAATTCGGTCACAATAGCTTGCAGCATTTGCATCATGAGTTACCATAATAATAGTTGTTCCTAATTTTTTATTAATATTTTTAAAACACTCGAGAACTTCAGAAGAAGCTTTGGAATCGAGCGCACCTGTTGGCTCGTCTGCAAAGATTACCTTTGGTGATGTAATAAGCGCCCTGGATATAGCAGCTCTTTGCTTTTGCCCACCTGACAATTCATAAGGATACTTATCTAACTGGTTAGAAATTCCTAATAATTTAGTAAGTTCATCTATCTTTTTTATAATGATAGGGAGCTTTACATTATTTAAAGTAAGAGGCAAAGCAATATTATCTCTTATTGTCATATTATCTAGTAGATTAAAAGCTTGAAAAACAAAGCCAATCGAATCTCTTCTGAATCTAGCTAGTTCATCGTCTTTAAAAGTGTTAATTTTTTTCCCATCTATTAAAACCTTTCCATAAGTAGCTTTATCTATAGTAGACATAATATGCAGTAAAGTTGTCTTGCCAGATCCGGAAGGCCCCATAATACCAACAAATTCACCTTTATAAATATGTAAGCTTACCTCTTTTAAGGCTCTAAACGTACTACCAATCTCGCCATACTCTTTAATTACATTCGAAACTTCCACCATTTTTTTCAATTAATACAACCTCCATATTTGTTTGTATCTAAATTATAATGGATTAAAAAAGCCAGCTACTATCGACTTAGGTTACATTTTAAAAATCTAAAGTGACATTGTTGTTAGGTTGGAGTTTTATTTGTTTATAGTGTAAGTTCAAAGTGGGGGAGGTCCGGAGTTCAGATGCTTAGCTTTAACTGAGGATTGTGGTGAAAAAAATCCTTTTTACTTATTACTAGTCCATGGGAGGGAATTTTATTTAATGAAGATTTTTGAAGTATTATTAATTACTGCATCTGCAGGGAGCATAATTGCCCCCTTGCTAATGTGACATAGATGAAACATGATAATAATCTGATAGTTTATAAAAAATGATCGTAAATTCTGTATATATTCCTTCTTCACTTTTAACGTCTATTCCTATACTAAGCGTTCCTGCCATTTTTTTTGCATAGTAAAGTCCCATACCGGTGGATTTCGTTCCTACTTTTCCATTTTTCCCCGTAAAGCCTTTATCGAAAATTCTCGTCATTTCTTCTATTGGAATACCAATTCCGTTATCTTTAATGTTCACATAATAAGCTTGTTCATCTTCTTTTGTATATATGTGTAATAATCCTCCCTCAGGAGTATATTTACTGCTGTTATTAAGGATTTGACAAAAAATATAATAAATCCACCTTTTATCATTAATAACACTAAATGGTTTCAGCTTTGTTTCTATCTCAATATTTTTATTAATAAAGAAAAGAGCATTTTCTTTAATGGCGCTCCTTAATAAATGACAAACGTCGACATCTTCTGCTGCAATATCCTGATCATAATGATTAGCTCTTGTTACATGAAGAATGTGATTTATCCTAAATTTCATTTGTTCTATTTGGTTTTGAAATTTTTTACTGCTCTCATCTTCTAATTCTTCAAGCAGCAAATCACATACAGCTATATTAACTTTAATATCATGCACCCATTGAGTCATATAATCCTGTATTTCATTAATTCTTTTCTTATAATCATCTTCCATTTCAAGAAACTTATTATGCTGTTTTCTAGATTCTTTTAATAACAAATTTATATAAAAGTCTCCGTCATTAGAGGCTTTTTTTTCTAAAGCATCTATTGAACTAGTAAAAACATTTTCATATTTTCTTTTCTGTTTAATGTATCCATAATACATAATTAATAGCTGTATAATCACTATCAGCAAGTCCATATATAAAATATCTGCCATGCTTTTTTCAAGCGATATACTGCTAAATAATATCCCATTAATAATGATAAGAATGGTTATATTACTCATCATCCATAGTTTATTAATCTTTAAATAATCTGCTATCTTCATTGAATAATATATCCCATTCCTTTTTTCGTCTGAATAATATTCTGAACCCCTATTTCTCCAAGTCTGTTTCTTAATCTATTCAAGTTAACTGTCAGCGTATTTTCATTCACATAAACATCATCATTCCAAAGTTGTTTCATTAGACTATCTCTAGTTACCACTTTCCCCTTATTTTCCATCAGCGTTTTTAGGATTTTAAATTCATTCTTTGTAAGCTCTAAACGTTCATTTTGATAATGTATGGTTGTATCATGTAAATTTAGAATAACATCATGGCATTCAATAAGCTGGTTTTCTAATGTTTTATATTCATAAGTTCGCCTCATAATAGCCTGTAATTTAGCTACGAGCACATGACTATCAAAAGGTTTTTGTATGTAGTCATCACCCCCGTTGCTAATAGCCATTACAATATCTAAATTGCTGTCTCTAGAGGAACAAAAAATAATAGGGACATTTGAATATTCTCTTATTTTCTTACACCAATAAAAACCATCCAAGCCTGGAATATTAATATCCATGAGAATAATATGCGGCTTTTCTTCCTCAAATGTTTTTAAAATATTGTCAAAATCCTCACAAATAATTGTATCGAATCTCCATTTTACCAGAATATTTTTTATAACATTTGCCAAATCCTTATCATCTTCAATAATCAATAATTTATAAATATGATTCAATTTCCTCATCTTCTTTCGTGAAATTTTTATCCAAATTACAGAAATACCAAAGGGAATATTAACCTTTTATAATAGTATCGTCAAATGATTCGTTTTAGTATAAAATCTATTCAATTTCTTCCAGATTTTAATCTAATATTTCTGTGGTAATTACATAAATATTCTATTTACTTTTTAAAAAGTATAGACTGAAGGGACTTTGACTAACCGTAGGGAAAAGTCCTGAAGTATGATAAACAATAGGCACTGGCGGGTTAACGAAATGACTTGGCCGTTTCGTTTCACTTCCCTTTTTAAAATGGATCGATAATCATAACTAATCTTAACCAATCATTTAAATAATATTAACACCCTCTTTACATTAGTTTCCTACACTAAAAATGCAGATTGGACATCTTATTAATAGATTAATAGAGATTAAACGCACAAAGTCTAGTTCTTTTTGCAAAGAAAAAGACTGCAGCTACAAAAGTGGAAGGAACTTGGTTTCGAATAAACCTGACGATGAGTAAAGATTCTTGAAAATAGAGGAGGATATTTTGATGGAAGAAAAATCATTAGATCGACGCACCTTTTTAACAAAAATTGGAACAGGAGCTGCTGCCCTTGCAGTTGCCACTTCTGGTTTAGGTATTTTAAGCGAGACAGCCAATGCAAAATCCAACAGCCTATTAAATGTAAAACCAAAGAAAAACGGCTTTAAGTTTACGCCAATCAAAGCTACTGCAAAAGACGAGCTCGTTCTTCCAAAAGGATTTAAATATGACGTTGTAGCCGCTTATGGCGATGTAATCAATCGTAAGGGGGACACATTTGGTTTTAACAATGACTTCACCCTTTACTTTCCTATTAATAATTCCAGTAAACGAGGATTATTGTGGGTAAATCACGAATATTCAAACCCTCTGTACGTGGAAGGAGCAAATGCAGACGATAAATATACTCCTGCCCAAATTGAAAAAATGCTGTACAACCTAGGTGGTTCCATTATTGAAGTGTATTATGACAAAAAAGCAAACAAATGGAAAATGGATCCTTCTTCTACTTATGCTCGTCGAGTATCAGGATTAACAACTTTTACACTTACTGGACCGGCAAAAGGAAGCAAGGCAGTAAATGGTGCAACAAGCGTTCAAGGAACATTCGCTAACTGTTCTGGTGGAAAAACATTATGGAATACAGTTTTATCTTGTGAAGAAAACTTTGAAGAACCTGCTATGAAGGCAGGATTAAATCAAACACATTACGGTTGGGTAATCGAGGTTGATCCATTCAATCCAAAGTTTACTGTCCGAAAACATACTGCTCTTGGACGTTTCAACCATGAAAATGCTTCAATGGGACTTTCTAAAGATCATCGTGTCGTTGTTTACATGGGAGACGATAAAAAAGATGCTTGTGTCTATAAATTCGTAAGTAAACATAAATATGTACCTTCATTAGGGAAAAAGAATTCTCGTCTTCTTGAAGAAGGAACGTTATATGTAGCAGACTTACAAAATGGCAAATGGATCGCTCTGACAATTGATGCCGTAAAAAAAGCAGCTGCTGGCAAACCAGATTTACTGGAAAAATTCCAAACGCAAGCTGATGTTTTAACCTACTGTCAAGAAGCGGCTATCCTTCTCGGGGGAACACCTACCGATCGACCAGAGGATGTAGAAATTTCACCATTTGATCACACGATTTTTATTGCACATACAAATAATGACAAGCACGGAAACTTACACGGGCACATTACTCGTATCTTTGAAAAAAATGGTGACCACGGTGCAACTGAATTTGAATACGAAATTTTTGCAGCAGGCGGACGTCAAAGCGGATTTAGTGCACCGGACAATTTGACTTTTGACAGCAATGCGAATTTATGGACTGTAACAGATATTTCATCAAGTAAATTAAATACTGGTGCATGGACAAAATTCAAAAACAATGGAATGTTTGTCATTCCTACTGTTGGCCCGGATAAAGGAATTGCTAAGCAGTTTGCCTCTGCTCCTGTAGAAGCAGAACTTACTGGTCCCTGTTTTGCTCCGGATGAACAGACCTTGTTCTTATCTGTTCAACATCCTGGTGAAGAAACAGAAGATATTAAAAATCCTACAAGTACATGGCCGCACCGAAAAGGCGAAAAAATGCCTCGCCCGGCAGTTGTTGCTATTACGGGATTTAAATTTTAAGGAGGAAATACGATGCTACAAAACATTGGTGTACCTGGACTAATATTGATTTTAGTTATTGCCCTTATAATCTTTGGTCCGTCTAAACTGCCTGAAATTGGACGTGCTTTTGGAAATACTTTAAGAGAATTTAAAAACTCTGCGAAAGATTTAATTTCTTCAGACGAGAAAGAAGATAAGTCACAATCTAAGTAATGTAGAAGAAGATGTAAGCGGGTAAGCTTACATCTTCCTCTTATTTTTAAGAAAGGAGCAGTTATATGGCTAAACAAGAAATGCTTTTTGTGGAGCACCTCGAGGAACTCAGGAAGCGGATTATCTATACGTTGATTGCCTTTATGATTTTTTTAGTTGGATCTTTCATTTATGTGCAGGACATTTACACATGGCTTATTCGTGATCTTGACCATCAATTAGCTGTATTGGGGCCAAGTGAAATCCTCTGGGTATATTTTATGATTTCCGGCGTGATCGCGATTGCTCTTACCATACCAATTGCCGCCTATCAAACATGGCTATTTGTAAAACCAGCGCTTTCTAAAAAAGAACAAAAAACAACCTTGTCGTATATTCCTGGACTGTTTATCCTTTTTATCGCTGGCTTATCATTCGGTTATTTTGTCGTATATCCAACTGTCCTTAGCTTTTTATTGTCTTTATCTGAAGGCCAGTTTGAAACGATGTTTACGTCTGAAAAATATTTTAAATTTATGGTTAACTTGACACTGCCATTTGGATTTTTATTCGAAATTCCGCTTGTTGTCATGTTTCTTACCTCTCTTGGTGTTGTTAATCCTATGATTCTTTCAAAAGCAAGAAAGATATCTTACTTTTTGCTTATCGTTGTATCTATATTAATTACACCGCCTGATTTTATTTCAGACATATTAGTTACCGTGCCTCTTTTAATTTTATACGAATTTAGTGTAACATTATCAAAAATCGTCTATCGAAAAAAACTTAAACACGAACAGGATAACGTCATTGAAATAAAGAAAACTTCGTAAGCAAAAACTCATAAGAAGTTCGTTTTTGTTAAAAATTTGCTTAGCGTCGAAAATTCTATTTATATTATGATGAAGAAAGTGAGGTTCAAATATGTTGATGGTGTGCAGCAACCATGTGAAAGATGGTCTTAAAAATACAAATGTTCCTCATGTAAAAAAAATCAAACATTATAAATATACCTGTTCATTTTGTCATCAAGAAGCTATCATAAAAATCTTTTACTCCATGCCTTTTTATAGAGAAGATAGATGCAGCTTGATTAAAAAGTTTGATCAAAAAGAGCTTTGTGTTAATTAATTTTAAAAAATATAAGAGCATGTTTTGAGCAATCTTTTTTCAAAACGTGCTCTCTTTTTTAGAAGCTATTAAAAAATGCAGGCGATGAATCTTTAAAACCTGGATAGGAAGTTATTTAAGAGGCAGATCATATGAAAAGTATAAAGGGTGCAACCGTGTAACTATGTACATAGTTGATTACACTCAAACAACCGGCGAAGAAACAGTGAAAAATCATCAATGAGTAACAGAAAGTGAATTATCACCACTTGAAATAATGTTTGGATTAAAATTTAAAAAAGCTTATCCCCTGAGTAGATAAGCTTTTTTTACTTGGGTCCTTCTAATAAGATTTAACAATTAACATATCTCTTGCTTCTGTTCCCGGTTGCTCATCCGAACAATAACATCAAGAGCATCTAAGGATGACGTTTTCTTTTGATGCTGCTTAGTCCTTTGTTTCATCAACATTAATGGTTTTGAATCATGTACTACACTTTGAATGTTGAAAATCAAGTCATTTTTAGTTTTAGCCAACAATGCTAATCCTGATTGTATTAAAAAACTAGCGTTGTCTTCTTCTTGACCAGGAAGAGGATTGTAGATTAATAGCGGTAATTCCATCGCTAAAGCTTCTGCAGTAGTTACCCCACCCGGCTTTGTTATCATAACATCTGAAATTGCCATTAATTCATGTATATTCTCGGAGAAACCCATCAATAAAATATCATGTTTAGAATTCTTTAGTTCGTGCTCCAACTGTTCTTTCAATTTCTTATTTCGTCCACAAACAATAATCAGTTGTAAATTAGATGATATAGATTCTAATGCTTGGAAGGTCGATAAACCTTTGCCGATAAAACCATCTCCTCCTCCCATCACTAGAATAGTGAATTTATTAGCATTCATCCGGTATTTTTTAAATAAAAATTCTCGCGACTGTTTCTCAATGAATCTTTGACGAATTGGGATTCCTGTATGTTTAATTTTAAACTCCTCTACTCCTACTGAAATTAATCTATCTTTCACCTGGCTAGAGCCGACTAAATATTGGTCGGTAAATGGGTGAATCCAGGAAGAATGATCTGTATAGTCGGTAATG
The DNA here is from genome assembly GCF_052318935.1 of Niallia sp. 01092. Lineage (NCBI taxonomy): Bacteria > Bacillati > Bacillota > Bacilli > Caryophanales > Bacillaceae > Niallia > Niallia sp. 01092. Next base: position 230,315 of record NZ_JBQRKO010000003.1, read on the forward strand.
ATTGTCACTGCAGGAATATCGATTAAGCCCTGCTCTTTTAATTTTGAAATGATTCCAGCGGCAAATGGGTAGGTGCTGACAACAACCATAGGTTTAACCCTTTGTATTATTTCGAGCATAGATTGCATTCCAATAGAAAAGAGTGAATTCAACTTGGTCGAAAACACAGTCTTTACACGGGTCTTTCTATATAAGTAGCTATAAACTTGAGGGAATTTTTTAATGCTGCTTTTGTAAACATAGTTGCTGACAGGGTAAAGATACGGGTGAACCCAATCCTTCATATCTAAAATAATCGGCTCTGCATCAGGAAGTGTATAATCGACAGCCTCACTTATCGCCCTCGCCACTTGTTTATGCCCATCTCCAAAAGTTGCTGATAGTATAAGAATTTTATCCTTGCTTTTATCATACATACTTTATTGGCTCCTCATATGTGAATTTAATCTTTACAATTAATTTTTAAGTAATGTAGAGGAATCACGTACTGATTACAGGACCACAAAAAACCTAATTAATATCGATAACTTTTCAAAAAAAAGAAGATATAAATTTAAAACATATTTATGAAACAAATTTTTTTATATTACTTCATTTTTGAGGATTTTGATGAACATACTATTATTTTCATCTTGAATTATAAACACACAAGTTGAATCTCATCTTAATATTTCGTTAAAAAAAAATTAAGATTATCTTCTATTAATCAGCATTCCATTTACAAAATAAAAAACACCCTTCTTTTTTTGAGAAGGATGTGAAAATTTCTTTATTCAGGTACAGTTACCTACTTCTAACCCTATATTTCTAGGAATTTAAACGAGGGTTTTGTTCATTGTTCTTTCGTTTTCTACTACACCATATTGCGATCTCTTTTTTCTGTATGATAAAACATTTTCTATTTTTAACAAAAGGCTCTGTTAAACTTGCCTGTTGATTTCCGTTTCAGGCGTTCGCTTTCCGCGGGCGGTCCGGGAGCCTCCTCGGCGCTGTGCGCCTGTGGGGTCTCCCTCTGACTCGCTTTTCCCGCAGGAGTCTCACACCTTCCACTCCAATCAACATAGTGCCAAAATCAACAATGAGCTTTAACATAGCCTAACAAAAAAATAGCAGAATACCGCTTTTCAGGATGTTCTGCCAATAGCAATAGAGATTTCATTAGCTGCTTCTTTAACACGATCTATTAGAAAGGATAATCGTTCTTCTTTTACACGGTAATTTAGAACACCTATACTTAGTGCTCCTACAACTTTATGATTAAAGTCCAAGATTGGTGCGGCAACAGATAAGGTTCCCTCTGTTCTCTCACTATAGCTTACAGCATACCCTTGTCTTTTTATTTGGGATAATTGCTCTAATAAGATGTTATAATTCTCCGAGGTTGGAATAAGTTTTTTTGCAATAAATCCCATCTCTTCCGAATTCATATTAGCTAATATCGTTTTGTTAGCTGCACCAATATGAAGTGGAATTCGTAAACCTAATTTATCAATAATACGTACATTGAGTGGACTGTCCACTCTTTCGATAATAATAGCATCTGTTCCATCTGGAATATTTAAATAAATACTCTCCTCTACTTGAAGTGATAAACGTTTCATCACTTCCCGAGCTACAGACCTAAAATCTAACTTTTCAAGTTGACGCAACCCAATCTCGATCCACAAATATCCTAGTTTATATAGTTTTGTTTCAGGATTTTGAAAGATAAGACCATGGCGAATAAGAGAATTTAGTAGTCTATGTGCTGTACTTGCAGGAAGATGTAATCTTTCTGATATTTCTGAAATAGACCACCATTCTCTATCATTCTTAGAAGCTAATAGTTCAATAATACTTACTGCTCGATCAATCGATTGTACCATAATTATCTTCAACTCATCTTATTATTTAGAATATTTTGTACACAACAAATTTAGCAGAACATGTAATATAAAGCAACATGAAATTAAAAAAGTGCAATACATTTAAATTTCATGTGAGAAAAAATAACAAAAACTATTGACATATATTGATAATTATTTAAAAATAAGACTTGTGATTCCATATTATAGATTAGTTTTCCGCATTACGGAAACGCACAAAATAATGTTCTAATTTTTACATACGAGTATTACTTATATTTAGGTTAATCCTTTCTATGCAAGCGAAAACCATTTTTAAAACATTTTAAGGAGGAATCACAATGACAACTGAAGTCAAAAAAACGGAAAAAATTATGAAACAAACGGAGAAATTTGGCGCCAATAACTATCATCCTCTTCCAATTGTCATTGAAAAAGCGCAAGGTGTATGGGTAGAAGATCCGGAGAATAATAAATATATGGATATGCTAAGTGCATATTCAGCAGTAAATCAAGGTCATCGCCACCCTAAAATTATTGCAGCTTTGAAACGTCAAGCGGATAAAGTAACATTAACGTCTCGAGCTTTCCATAATGATCAGCTTGGTCCATGGTATGAGAAAATTTGTTCCTTAACAAATAAAACAATGGCACTACCTATGAATACGGGAGCTGAAGCGGTAGAAACAGCCTTTAAAGCAGCACGCCGCTGGGCTTATGATGTAAAAGGAATTGCCGAAAATCAAGCAGAGATCATCGCTTGTACAGGGAACTTTCATGGTCGAACGATGACAGCTGTTTCTTTATCATCAGAGGCTGAATATCAACGCGGATTCGGTCCTATGCTGCCTGGAATAAAACTAGTTCCTTACGGAGATTTGGAAAGCTTAAAAGCAGCAATCACACCTAACACAGCCGCTTTTCTAATCGAGCCAATTCAAGGAGAAGCAGGCATTATACTGCCACCAGAAGGGTTCATAAAAGCAGCATTCGAACTTTGTAAAAAACATAACGTCCTATTCATTGCAGATGAAATCCAAGTTGGGTTGGCAAGGACAGGAAAAATGTTTGCTTACGAGTGGGAAGCTATTGAGCCTGATGTATTAATTCTAGGCAAAGCACTTGGCGGTGGTGTATTCCCTATTTCATGCGTCGTTGCGAATGAAGATATACTAGGAGTGTTTAATCCTGGTTCTCACGGGTCTACTTTTGGTGGAAATCCGCTCGCATGTGCGGTATCTTTAGCTTCTTTAGAAGTTATTGAAGAAGAAAAATTAGCAGAGCGTTCATTAGAATTAGGAAATTATTTTAAAGAAAAGTTACAAGCAATCAATACCCCCGTTATTAAAGAAGTAAGAGGCCGAGGTTTATTTATTGGAGTAGAATTACATGAAGAAGCAAGATCTTATTGTGAAAAGTTAAAAGCAGAAGGTTTGCTATGTAAAGAAACTCATCATACTGTTATTCGTTTTGCTCCACCACTTACTATATCTAAGAAAGAATTAGACTGGGCCATTGAAAGAATTTATAAAGTCTTTGAAGAGAAATAAGTAAAAAATTAACTTTTCTTATAAGTTGTTTTTAAAAGAAACGCCTACAGAAACAACAACTACTATCTGTAGGTGCATATTTATAACTTTTAAATTCTGAAAATTCAGAGAATAAAAATACGTTAAAGTTTATAAATATGCATTCATGCATTTTAACAAAAAGTATCTTTAAAATACGTATGGAGGAAAATAATGAGCAGCTTTAAGCAATATGAATTACAACGGACAATGAAAAGCAGGCATCTTTTTATGATTGCATTAGGCGGAGTCATTGGGACCGGATTATTTTTAGGATCAGGTTTTACGATTAGTCAAGCTGGACCTCTTGGTTCTATGCTTGCGTATATACTTGGTGGATTTTTAATGTATTTAGTCATGTTATGCCTTGGAGAATTGGCAGTTATTATGCCAGAACCTGGATCATTTCAATCTTATACCACTAAATATTTAGGTCCTTCTACAGGATTTATGATTGGCTGGCTATATTGGTTTGGTTGGGCAAATACGGTGGGACTAGAATTTACTTCCGCCGGTATATTAATGCAAAGATGGTTTCCTGATATCCCCATTTGGGTTTGGTGTTTAATTTTTGGCAGTATCACCTTATTAGTCAATGTAATATCTGCACGAAGCTTTGCTGAAACAGAGTTTTGGTTTTCAAGTATTAAAATAGCAGCAGTCGTCTTATTTATCATTATCGGTCTTGCTGCCACGTTTGGATTTATTCATTTTCAAGGAAATGAAGCAGCTCCTTTTTTATCAAATTTTACAACTGATCATGGCTTATTTCCTAATGGCATGACAGCTGTCCTTCTCACATTAGTGATGGTCAGTTTTTCATTCCAGGGTACAGAGCTTGTTGGAATTGCAGCAGGAGAAAGTGAAAATCCAGAAAAAACAATTCCTAATTCGATACGTAATATTGTTTGGAGAACATTGTTTTTCTTTGTGTTAGCAATGTTTGTACTAGCAGCTATTATTCCTTATAAGACAGCAGGCGTTACTGAAAGTCCTTTTGTGGCTGTACTTGATAAAATCGGGATTCCTTATGCTGCAGATATAATGAACTTTGTTATTTTAACAGCAGTATTATCGGTTGCAAATTCTGGGTTGTATGCAGGCGCTAGAATGTTATGGTCACTTTCAAGAAGTGAAATGGGACCCTCTCGTTTATCAAAATTATCAAAAAAAGGTGTACCTATAAATGCTTTGCTTATTACCTTTGCAGTTGCTTCATTTTCTTTAATAACAAGTTTCTTTTCAACTGACACAGTATACTTGTGGTTAATCTCCATCGCCGGAGTCGGCACAATTGTGTCCTGGATGTGCATTTGTGCTTCTCATTTCTTCTTTCGCAGACGTTTTATTAATGAAGGCGGCGATATTAAAGATTTAAAATTTAAAGCACCTTTGTTCCCTATTGTTCCAATCCTCGGATTTGTATTGAATGGGCTAGTCTTAATTAGTCTGTTCTTTATTCCAGATCAAAAGGCGGGTTTATATGGGGGCGGAATTTTTATTGCACTCTGCTATTTGTATTATCATTTTAACATCAAGAAAAAAAGGAAAATCCAAGAAAATAAGAGCACTATCAGAAAAACTAATGTCCGTTAAGGATTAAATGATCACTAATCTTTTCGTATTGAAATAACTAATTCAAAGTATTAGAGAGGAACAAACAACAATGATAAAAAGCGAAAATCTATTTAAGATAAAATGCCATAACGAATACAATCAACTAAAGCATGTAGTTGTGTGTCCACCAAAATATATGGAGATCAAAGAAGCTATTAATGAGACGCAAAAGCAATATCTTTTAGAGAATATCAATCAAGAGATTGCTATGAAACAGCATGAACAATTTGTAAAGGTTCTTCAGGAAAATGGAGCAGTAGTTCATATGCTTCCACCTGATGCTCGTTATAATGAGCAGGTTTTTACTCGGGATATTGGCTTTTGTTTAGGTAATACTTTATTTATCGGAAGTATGGAAAGTGATATTCGTAAAGGAGAAGAATCAGTTCTCAAAAACTGGTTGGATCATCATGGATTTACATATAGCGAAATTACATCAGGTTCAATTGAAGGCGGAGATGTTATTATCTCTGAAAATAAAGTATGGGTTGGTTTGAGTGAAAGGACATCTCAAGAAGCAATAGATGAATTAAACATATTGTTGCCATCTTATGAAGTAATACCTCTCCCATTAAAAAAAGAAATATTGCACCTAGATTGTGTATTTAATGTGATTTCACCAAATACGGCGATTATTTATCCGAATGCTTTCTCCGAAGATGCACTTACGTTAATAAGAAAGCACTATAACTTAATTGAGGTTGACGAAGCGGAGCAATTTTCAATGGGACCAAATATACTGTCACTTGAACCAGGGAAAATGCTCAGTCTTCCTCAAAATGTACGAATGAATGAACAATTACGCAAAGCTGGATTTCATGTGATTGAAGTTGATTTTTCCGAAATTATTAAATCTGGTGGTTCTTTTCGCTGCTGTTCTTTGCCTATCTTGCGGATGTAATAAGTATTTGCCATCAAGAAAAAGTAACTTAAACAAAATCTGTACACAATAATCGCATTGCATACTCTTTTTTGTGAGAGCTTTTATGTACAGTGAGCACTTACAGAATGAAACGTTTTCTTTCTGTAGGTGCTTTCATGATATGTCTAGTTGTCTGCAATTTAAGAATGTCATTCTCTTCTATTCCTTGCGCTAATTATTAATCATTGCTGGGTAAACCTTGTCTTTCCAGATTTAAAAGCTGTGTCTTCATTTCTAAACCACCACGATAACCGGTTAACGCCCCATTCTTCCCTACTACACGATGACATGGCACAGTGATTAAAACTGGATTAGCTCCAATGGCCGCCCCTACGGCACGAACAGCAGATGGTTTATTTATATCGTTTGCAATGTCGGAATATGACTTCGTCTGTCCGTACGGAATCTCACAAAGCGCGTTCCAGACTGTAAGCTGGAATGCTGTTCCATTATAATCAAATGGTACAGTAAAAGTTTTCCGATTTCCTTCTAGATACTCAATGATTTCAACCGTATAGGGTTCAAGTTTTTCTCTTTCCTCAGCAAGAGGACTCCCTGGAAAGCTTTTTATAGCCCATGCAGCCAATTCCTCGTACGGTTTGTTCTGTGAACCAACATAGCATAGCCCCTTAGATGTGGAAGCAATATAAAAGTTCCAATCCTTATACTTCAACAAAGACCAATAAATAATTGGTGTTTCTTTTGAATTCATTTTAGATCCCCTCCCTTTTTTACGACGCAGCTGACGATATTGTTCTGGCGTATAGCCGATTTTCTTTTTAAACAAAGTTGTAAAATAGGAAGTATTGGATATACCTACACAACTAGCAATATCCGCAATAGCTTTATTCGTTTGCATTAAATACTCTTTAGCCGCATTTAATCTAACCTGTTGTATATACTCAACTGGTGTAATTCCTTTCATCTTTTTAAACGTTCGATGTAAATGATAAGGACTCCCATGAGCAATATTCGCCAACGTTTCTAACGTTAATTTTTTGATAAAATTTTTATCAATGTATTCAGTGATAAAAGCAACCCATTCACTATCAGGCAACTTCTCATTAGTTGGCTTGCAGCGTTTACAAGGGCGAAAATTTGCATGAAGTGCTTGTTCTGCGTTTTGAAAAATAAGCACGTTTTCTTTTTTCGGAAGGCGGGATTTGCATGACGGTTTACAGAAAATCCCCGTGGTCTTTACAGCATAGCAAAATTGTTTATTGTACGAAGCATCATTATCTATAATTGCTTGCCACATTTCATTTGTCATCATTTCGAGGCCTTTCAAATGTTCATGATCATGACTCATTTGAAATCCATTATTGGCGCTGTCCTTCATTATACCTCACCTCTTCTTTAACTTGCTTCATACCTAACACTATAACCTTTTAAATTTGAAAAAATAAGGCTTTAAAAATGAAATAGCAAGATAACAAAATGAGACTAGGTTATTAACCTTTTACTAACTTCTGCATATTATATAAAAAAATAGTTTATGCTGGAATACATATTATATTTTCCTTTATGCTTTTGATGGATTAAACCATAACATATCTGTTAAAATGACATAAATAGATTTGAACATGAGTCGAAATTTTGTTCTGAGTGCTTGAAAATATCCTATTTAAGCATCACTTTAGTAAGCTATTAACTTCAGTATTTTTAATATTCAAATTTATTGAGGGGAGCAAATGACAATGATAGAAAGTGGAAGCCTCTGTAATGTAAACTGCAGAACGGAATATAACCATCTGAAGCATGTAGTCGTGTGTTCTCCGAAATATATGAGTATCAAACAAGCAATAAATGAGACTCAGAAACTCTATCTTTTGGATAATATTGATCAAGCGAAAGCTATGAAACAACATGAGGAATTTGTTACAGTATTACAGGAAAATGGGGTAGAAGTTCATATGCTTCCCCCCGACGAACGTTATAACGAACAGGTTTTCACTAGAGATATTGGCTTTTGTTTGGGGAATACCTTATATATTGGAAATATGAAAAGCGATATACGTAAAGGAGAAGAAGCGGCACTTAAAAACTGGCTGGATTATCATCATTTTACATATGTTGAAATTACATCAGGTCCTATTGAAGGTGGGGATGTTATTATCACCGAAAATAAAGTATGGGTTGGCCTAAGTGGCAGGACCTCTCAAGAAGCAGTTAATGAATTAAAAACTAAACTTACTACTCATGAAGTAATCCCTCTGCTATTAAAAAAAGAGATACTGCACCTAGATTGTGTATTTAATGTTGTTTCATCTAATACAGCAATTATTTATTCAAATGCTTTCTCCGAAGATGCACTCACGTTAATAAGAAAGCATTATAAGTTAATTGAAGTTGACGAAGCGGAACAATTTTCAATGGGGCCAAATGTACTGTCACTGGAACCAGGGAAAATGCTAAGCCTTCCTCAAAATGTACGAATAAATGAGCAACTACGGAATGCAGGATTTCATGTTATTGAAGTTGATTTTTCCGAAATTATTAAATCAGGTGGTTCCTTTCGCTGCTGCTCTTTGCCTATCTTTCGGGAATAAATACGTGAGTGGTACTCCTTTTTCCCACAGGAGTATAGCGACGAGAAGGCTTGGCACTCGTCCACGGAAAGCGAAGTGTATTTTAGGCTGCGGGGTAAATAACAACAAACTATACGAAAAGAGTGTAAACAACAAACAGCCACAATTCATCTGCTTGAAAAAATTGTGGCTGTTTTTTACACTTTAAAATTAAATCACATTGCTTTTTTTATTTTTAGAAGAAGATGGCCAACCCTCAATGCCCTCTAGATTCTCGATGCTGTCTTTATAAAACTGAGGGTCCTTCCCAGCTTTTTTCTGTTTAATGTAATCATTCATTGCCGCAAAGGCAATTTTAGATAAAAACAAAATCGCAATTAAGTTGACAATTACCATTAAGCCCATAAATAAATCTGCTAAATCCCACACTAGCTGCACTTTTGCTACAGATCCAAAGAGAACCATAACAAGTACACCTATACGGTATACCATAAGCGCTGTCTTATTCGTATTTAAAAACTCAATATTTGTTTCGCCATAATAATAGTTTCCGATTAATGTACTGAATGCAAACAGCAATACCATAAGGGCAAGGAAACCTGGAGCCCATGAACCAATATGGGTAGCTAGTGAAGCTTGCGTTAACTCAATCCCGCTTAATTCTGTTTGTTTATAAACCGGTGAAAGCAGGACAATAAACGCAGAACTAGTACAAATAATTCCCGTATCAATAAGCACGCCCAAAGCTTGAATTAATCCTTGTTTAACAGGATGGCTTGTGACAGCAGCTGCTGCTGCGTTTGGTGCACTTCCCATACCTGCTTCATTGGAGAATAGTCCCCTTTTAATCCCATTCATGATGATGGCAGCAAATGATCCGCCAAGCGCTTGCTCCAAGCCAAATGCACTTTTAAAAATCAGCATGAGAACGCCAGACACTTCTGTAATATTCATGACGGTAATAAATAAAGCAATGCCGATATAAAGAACCGCTAATACAATGACAATGTATTCAGATGCTTTCGCAATGCGTTTAATACCGCCAAAAATAATAGTAGCAAAAACAACGGTCATAATAATGCCAAGTGTAAGGCGGTCTGTTCCGAAAGAGTTTTCAAATGCTACTGTAATAGTATTCGACTGTACCGCATTAAAAACGAAGCCGAAAGAAAGAGTAATTAAGACAGCGAATACAGCACCCATCCATCGTTTTTTTAACCCTTTTTCCATATAATAAGCAGGACCGCCGCGGAAACCTTCTTTGTCTTTCACTTTATAAATTTGTGCAAGTGTACTTTCAACGAAACTAGAAGTAGCACCAATTAGCGCAATAACCCACATCCAAAAAATGGCGCCAGGACCGCCAAGTGCAATAGCAATGGCAATACCAGTTATATTTCCAGTACCTACACGAGCCGCCATGCTGATGCAAAATGCCTGAAACGGAGAGAGTCCAGACTTAGAACCTGTTTTCCCTTCTTTTAATACAAAGAACATTTCTTTCAACATACGAACTTGCAAGAATCGTGATTTAACCGTGAAGTATAGACCGGTTCCAATCAACATAATTATTAACAACTTAGACCATAAAAAATCGTTCAATTCCCCAATGACATTTATTAAAGCTTGTTCCAATTATTTTCCTCCTCATAAAAAGCTGAGATCCTTTTATCTAACACCCTTCGATATCATACTTTACATCATATAAAAAGAGACAAAATCCGATAAAAATTTACTAAACTTTAAGTATAAGTAAAATTTTAGCAAAATACTTTTTATACATCTTGTTAACTTTTATTACTAAGAATATGAATAAGAAATCTGCATAATTTCTTCACAAATACTTAATATAATAAAAAAACTACGTCAAAATTTATTGAATTTAATCTATTCTTTTAGAAAGATTGTAGAAGGTGTTGGTAATTCTGATCAAAAGGAAAATATATAAAAACGGGCAAATTTCTATCCCTAAACATCTACAGGAAGAGCTAAAAATAACCGATGGGGATCTTCTCTTTGTATATATTGTAAATAAAACGATTTTTATAGAAGCTGCACATGATAATGAAACCTTAAATCAATGTTATATTAGGGATGGACGCATCTCTATTCCAACAGAAATTCGACGTATATTAACTATTACAAATAGAACAACTCTGATAATGGGAATTTCTGAGGATAAACAAAAAATTTATGTAAAAATTAATGAAGTACAAAATTAATATGGACTATTCAAATAAACGCTTTGAATCTTTCAATTATGCATTTTTTAGAAAGATTAAAATAAGCCATTGCATACAAAGCAATGGCTTTTTAAATTAAGATTCTTTTTTTACAATACCTAAAACGATTTACATTTTTTACAAAATGTTTTATTTTCCTCTTCTAAATAGCCTGATATTATATAGACATATAATCTAATGGATTAATAGCATTTGATTTTGCTTGGTTCCATTCACCCTTATGCATTTCAAAATGCAAGTGCTGTCCAAATGAATGACCAGTATTTCCCATAATGCCAATTTGCTGTCCTTTAGAAACAGTTTCTCCTGCTTGAACACTTCTATTATCCATATGTGCATAGACAGTAGTATAGATTTGTCCATCGATTGAATGAGAAATAAAGACAACATTCCCATAACTAGAGGAATAATAAGATCTACTAACAACGCCGTCGGAAGCAGCAACTATAGGAACATCAGCACTATTTGCAATGTCTATTCCAGCATGAAATTTATTCCATCTCTCTCCTAGAGTTGATGTTAATCGACCTTCAGCTGGTTTAATCCATACTCCAAAACTATTATTTTCAGTAGAAGCTTGTCCTGCCGTGTCTTTTTTTCGTGTGTTTTCTAAATCAATTGCTTTTCCGATTGCTTCATTTTGTGCTGTAAGCAACGATTGTTCCTCTTCTAAATTTAATTTCTCGTTCTCTAAAGATTCTTCTTTAGTTTTCAATGAAGCCATGATATCATCTTTTTCCTTTTTTTGAACATCTAAGTTTTTCTTCATTATTTCCATATCATTTACATATTGTTGCAAGCTTTCCAACTTTTCATTTATTTCTATTTGTTTTTTTTCTAAAAGTTCCTTATCATCAAGATGCTGACGAATCAAGTCTCCATCTGCATTAACTATAGTTGCAACAGCACCTACTCTATCGATAAAATCACTAAAACTTTGAGATCCCATAATTACATCTAAATAACTGATACTCCCAGTTTGTTGGTATAACCGAACACGTTCTTTTAACAACTCTTCCCGCTTTTTTATCCGGTCTTGCAATTCAGAAATCTCTTTTTTTAATTCCTCTATTTTTATTTTTGTATTCGTAATTTCCTCATTCTTATCCCGTATTTTTTGATTTATATCACTAATTAACATATCAAGGCGTTGTATTTCTGAATTAATTTTATCTTGTTCATTGTGTAATTGATTTAACTCTTGGTTCACTTTATTTATCCCAGACTCTACTTCAGAACGATTTTCTTGAACATCTTTTTTACTATGTAAGTCTTGAACCGAAGATGCAAATGCACTAGAATCAATAAAAAATAAAGTAAAAGAAGCTGCAATTCCAATTTTTATAGCTGAGGTCTTAAGTGTTAGTTTTTTCATTTCTGATTTTTTCTCCTGACTGGCGTTTATGCTTTTACTTCTATAACATTTTTAAAATATTGATTTATCCCCTAGGTAAACTTAAACACTAATATCTATTTCAATAAGCAAAATTATAACATCACTTTTTGTCGAAATAGCAGTTAAAAAATTTTACAGTTATGTTTCGTTGTAATATTTTTAAAATGTTTTAGAAATCTCAAAATACGGGTAGAAACAGACTAGAGTACTTTTTTCTTTAATGGAGTCACTCCATATTTTCTGCACATTTTCTTGGTATATTGTTAAACATCAAAGGAGGAGTTATTTACATGTTGAAAAAATCAGTATTATTATTAATTGCAGCCCTTTTCTTAGTATTAGGAGCCTGCTCCAACTCTAATGATAAAAATAAGGAAAGCTCAGAAAATAAAGAGAGTAAGGAAAGCATGGATCATAGTAATATGAACCATTCTGACTCAGGTGAAGTTCCAGAAGGGATGAAACCTGCAGAAAATCCAACCTATAAAGTTGGAAGTAAAGCGATTATTAATGCTGACCACTTGAAAGGCATGAAGGGTGCTGAAGCAACGATTGTTGGTGCCTATGACACGACTATTTATGCTGTATCTTATACTCCAACAACTGGTGGAGAAAAAGTTGAAAATCATAAATGGGTCATTCAAGAAGATCTTAAAGATGCAGGTGATAAATCTTTCGAACCTGGAGCGGAAGTTGTTTTAGATGTAGATCATATGGAAGGCATGAAGGGAGCAACAGCTACAATTGATTCAGCCGAAAAAAGCACGATTTACATGGTGGATTACAAACCAACAACCGGCGGCGAAACCGTGAAAAACCATCAATGGGTAACAGAAAGTGAATTATCTCCAATTAAATAATGTGTATACAAAATGAATGTATGTTAACTTATCTAAAAGCTTATTCCTTGAGTGGATAAGCTTTTTTACTTGGTGTAACATACTAAATAGCTATAAGTTTTTTTTCTGCATAAATTCTTTAAACAATTGAAGTATGATAACTCAAACTTCGCAGTTATTAATTCCTCTTCATGTATTTCCATAACTTAGTTTAGAGCATTTAGATAAGGGTGATTGAATAGTCTTTTTGAGTGTTTTTTTTGCAAACATTATTCCTTACAAATAGGGGCTTGCTTTCCGTTTCAGGATACGTGGGGCGTGCGATGAGCCTCCTCGGCGCTTGCGCCTGCGGGGTCTCATCTAACCCGCTAATCCCACAGGAGTCTCGCACCTTCTACTTCAATCAAGCCGTTTTATCAATTAGTTGCTGTCGCTGAACTGGTAAAAAACACCCACCTTATAGAAATAGACTCAAGCGGCACATTTTGGTAGAACAACGTTGAATAAAAACATGAAAAAAATCAACGCTACTATTGTTTAGCAATAATACCTTGTAATGAAATTCGAAAACAAGAACTTATTTTAAAACAAGTTGCTTGTAACGGAGGGTGCGAAGACTCCTGCGGGAAATGTGGGAAGGCTGAGACCCCGCAAGGCAACGCCGAGGAGGCTCAGCTCCCCCCCCCCCGCGGAAAGCGAAGCAACCCGTAGTGGAAAGCAACCTCAACAATAAAAAAACAAGCCTTCCTTTTTATTGTTCTAAACCAAGTCCTATCAAGATTTGCAAACGAATTTGAAGGTGCGAAGTTTGAGTGATAACTTATATTCATTTAATTCGAATGAAGGTGATAAAGATTGAACAAACTCTCTATAAAATTAGGTATCGTATTCTTTTTCATTATTTTCGGACTGGAAACGTTTATGTTCTTCTTTCTACATAACGCTCTAGTCAACTCTCGTGTAGAGGAAGAATTATCTTCCTTACAGGCAAGAGGGAATGCTCACCGTGATATTCTTGAAGATCATTTTGATAAAGATACCATTAGCCATGTTGCATTAATGGAATCTGAAGCTATTACCGATGTAGTTATAACTGATTTTTCTGGTCATATATTAGGCTCCTCTTTTAAAAACAATCAAATAGAACAATATTTAAAAAAGCCGCAATCAAAGATTGCTGCAAAAGGTCAAATAGTCGAAGCTGACTGGGAAAATAAACCTTATATTATCACGATAAGTCCTATTGCAATGGACAAAAAAACAATAGGGTTTGTTTATATGTTTCAAGAGACTACATCTATCCAATCATTAATAGAAAGATTAAATCAACATTTTTTACTAACTGGTTTTATTGTGCTGTCTCTTACATTTATCGTCATCATTATTTTAACAAAAGCCCTTACAAAGCCACTCATGAAAATGAAAGAAGCTACCTATCAAATCAGTAAAGGCAATTTTTCCGTTACCCTTCCTAAAACAGGAAACGACGAATTAGGAGAGTTGGCTGAATCGATAAAATTGCTTGCGCAGGACTTAAATTATTTAAAAAAAGAACGGAATGACTTTTTAGCCAGTATATCCCATGAGCTTAGAACGCCTTTGACTTATATAAAAGGGTATTCAGATATTGTCATGACAAGAGATCTTAACCGCGAAGACCAAGAGAAATATTTGAAGATTATCGTTGATGAAGCAAATCGTCTTTCTTCCTTAATTGAAGATTTATTTGCATTAGCAAAAATTGATAAAAATTCATTCGTTATTCAAAAACAAAAGATTTTACTGAATGATTTGCTGAAAAAAATGGATCTTAAGCTATCCCCTGCATTTAAGGAGAAAAATATGAGCCTTATCATCTGCTGCCCTGAAATGACTTATTTATATGCTGATCCATCAAGACTCGAACAAATTATAATCAATTTATTGGATAACTCTATCAAATATTCATCCGACGACAGTAAAACGATGATAACAGTTATCCCAAAAAAGAAGACAACTGAAATCATCATTAAAGATAATGGGAAAGGCATACCTGATAAAGATCTTCCTTACATTTTCAACCGATTTTATCGAGTGGAAAAGTCTCGGAAAAGGTCATTAGGCGGAACGGGACTTGGATTAGCCATTGTGCAAGAACTAGTTCACGCTCAAGGTGGATCAATAAATGTCCACAGCAAACTAAATAGCGGCACAACTTTAATCTTAACTTTTGATAATAAAGGAGCTGATAAATAATGAAAAACATCCTAATAGTAGATGATGAACCACAAATGCTAGACTTGATTGCCCTTTACTTATCCCCTTTAGAATATCATTGCATCAAGATAAGTTCTGCAATGGATGCCATTATCTATTTAGAATCAAATCCAGTCGATCTTATTTTACTAGATGTAATGATGCCAGAAATGGATGGATGGGATACATGCAAAGAAATAAAAAAATATTGGGACACGCCGATTATTATGCTTACAGCAAGAACAGAAAAACGAGATATTGTAAAAGGCTTAAGACTCGGCGCAGATGATTATATTTCAAAGCCATTTGATGGCGAAGAGCTTGCAGCAAGAATAGAAGCGATGCTAAGAAGAAATAAGAAAAGCACGCATAAATTATTTTTTGAAGGACTTACATTAAATCAGGAATCTTTCGAATTACAATATCAGGGAAAAGACATTACACTGACTCCAAAAGAATTTGCTTTGATGAACCTTTTTCTACAAAATCATCATAAAGTTTTCACAAGAGATCACTTAATACATTCTATTTGGGGACATAGTGTAACAACAGAAGATCGAACGATAGATTCCCATATCAGAAATTTGCGGGACAAACTCCGAAAAGCTGGATTCCCTGCTGAAGAATACTTGTTGACTGTTTGGGGAGTTGGGTACAAATGGGCCGGAAAGGATAATAATTGACAGATTATCTGCTTAATTATTTGCCTTCAAATCCTATATTGTCAGCTATTATTAGTATTACTTTGAATATATTAATCGCCATTTTCGGATTCCTGCCTAGTGCTTTTCTTACCGGTGCAAATATACACTTTTTTTCTTTTGAAAAAGGGGTGATTATATCCATAATCGGAGAATCCTTAGGAGCTTTAGTTAGTTTTATTATCTATCGAAAAGGCATATACAAAATAAGGTCCTATAGTAAAAACAAGAACAATTTATTAAAAAGATTGGAAAACGCTTCTACATCTGAAGCTATCATTCTTATTATTATCTTAAGAATCCTCCCTTTTATTCCATCAGGAGTAGTTACACTAACAGCAGCATTTAGCAAAATTAAGGTTGGCGCCTTTACTATTGCAAGTACAATAGGCAAGATTCCTTCCTTATTAATAGAGGCTTACTCTATTAATAAAATATTCAATATAAAATCAGCTTTCTTGGAGGAGAATATTATTTATATTACTATTATTCTTTTACTATTATATATTTTTATAAAAATTAGGAAAAAGAAATAATTAATACAACCATGTCCCAAAATATAAGTAACTCCCAAAATAGTAATAGGCAGTTACTTATATTTTTCTTTAGATTTCTCTATTGAAGTAGAACAACCATTTTTCTTTTTAAAACTTCCTTTAAAAGAAAAAATAAATTGATAATCTTTTCTCTATACTCGTTTCACTAACAAATTTTTCTTTAGATTTTGTGTTATTTTTAAATCTAAAATACAAAAAAATCGCTCGGACATATAAATCTATAGCAATTGATATTGTTCTTGCAGGAACAGCTTACGGTTTAGCTCTTGGGATACTCCCTGCACTTGAAGGAACTATGTCAGGGATGATGAGTGGAATGATGGGTGCTATGCTTTGGGAAATGATTGCTCAAAATCAATCTGTCATCATGATAAATATTTTTCTTACCCTTTCTGTCAGTTCATTGCTATTGTTTCAAATTTCACCAAATCCATATGAAAAAAGAAGGATATTATGATAAGAAATGGCTTCTTAAACCTCTCTATACTTTTTCTTTCTCGCAGCTTACTTGTTTTTTGGCAATCAATTAGCTAAGCAGTCGACTTTATCAAAATCAAATCTTTATGGTGAAGATGGGTACAAAAGTCACAACAACCAGGAGTTACAAAGGAATTGACGTAAAAGGTCTGACTGGACAATTATTTTCCTATTAAACATCGCCCAAATGCATCGGGAGACCTTTTCCCCCTTTTTTCATTTCAATACTTCCCCTCTTTATTAGTCTTCAACTATTCAAAATCTACTAGAGCATCAATGACTTGTTTTACAGAAGTTGCTGACTTATCTAAAGCTGTTTTTTCTTCTATACTTAAATCTAATTCAATTACTTTCTCCATCCCGTTGCCGCCAATAATCGTTGGGACGCCTAAATAAATGCCATTATAACCATACTCCCCCTCTAAATAAGCAATAGTAGGAAGAATACGTCTCTGATCCTTTAATATAGATTCGCAAATGTCGACCAATGATGCAGCTGGTGCGTAATAAGCACTTCCATTCCCCATTAAGTTTACAATCTCCCCTCCCCCTTTACGAGTTCGTTCAACGATTGCTTCAAGCCTTTCTTTCGGAATAAGATGTTGAAGAGGTATTCCTCCTGCATAAGAATATCGAAGCAACGGTACCATATCATCGCCGTGTCCACCTAGTACAAAACCTGTTATATCTTTCACAGAAAGATTCAACTCTTGTGCAACAAAAGTTCGAAAGCGAGCGGTGTCAAGAATTCCTGATTGACCTATCACTCTATTTTTAGGAAAACCTGATTCCTTGAATACTGTATAAGCCATAGCATCAACAGGATTTGTTAAAACAATAATAAAGCAATTTGGTGAATATTTTACAATTTCCCTAGCAACAATTATCATAATGCTTTGATTAATTTGAACTAAATCATCTCTATTCATTCCAGGCTTGCGGGCAATTCCTGCAGTAATCACTACAATATCTGAGTCCTTTGTATCTTCATAATTAGAGGTTCCTGTAATTCTAGCATCAAATCCTAGAATTGGACTTGCCTCAAGCATATCCAGTGCTTTCCCCTTTGTTTGATTTTCCATTTGCGGAATATCTACTAATACAACATCCCCTAATTCCTTTTGCGCCAATAAAAAAGAGGATGTTGCTCCAGTATATCCACTACCGATAACCGATATTTTTTTTCGTTTAATTGTCACAATCTTATTTCCCCTTTTTTAATATAAAGAGCATTGAAAGAAAATTTTCCAATGCTCTATACTTACTCTTTACTCCTTTTTCCATTAATGTTTCCCAGTTTCGTCCGCCATCAACACTTAAAAGGAGATTATTTTCAAATGTTACTGCGACTATCTTTTCTGTTTTCTTTGGCTGAATAGCAAAATAGGCAACGGCATCCTTGTTAAGGTCAAGTCCGATTTTTCCCCACGCTGCACCATTATTTTTACTTATCATCATTCCAGCATCCCTCTCTGTTATAGAGTAGCTGATCAGATCATTTGAACCTGGAATTACACTTAATGCAGTAATTAACCGTTTTTCATCTACGATTTTCCATGTTGCTCCACCATCCTCTGACCGATAAACCCCTGTATTTGTCCCTGCAAGCAATCCGTTTTCATTGTTTGGAAAGGACAGCAGTGAATAAACACCATGAAAATCGTTCACGAAACCAGTTCCTTTTACCCTCTCCCAACTTTCTCCTTTATCCTTACTCTTATAAATTCCCGCTTTATAATCTCCGTTGCCCATTTGAATTACACCATACACGATATTTGGGTTCTTTATATTTGAGGTTAGAATGTGAAAATCAACTTTTCCTCCTAACGCTTTCGTTTTCCAATTTCCTCCATCATCTTTACTTTCCAGCACTCCGAGTGGATTAGGCAAATCAGAAGTTGGTCCTGGATGTCCGCTCGTCAGCATTGTTCCATCCGATTGCATATGAAATCCCATCAAATCAAAATCATCTTTTCCAACAAATGACCACTTTTTTTCACGATCCTTTGTCACAATCATTCCTTTGTGGGTAGCCATATAGATGAAATCGTCTTTTGAATAAGCCACACCATGAACATGTTCTACGTTAAATCCTTTATCAAGTTTTTTTGAATACTCTTTTTCACCATCGGAACTACATCCGGAAAGGAGCAATCCTACAGCTGTTAATCCTGCTAAAAGCTTTAATTTCATTTTTTCTCCTTTCTTTTTTACACTCGATGGACCATTGGCAATGAAAATAAATAGAGATTTGCAACAGTTAAGAAAAGCATCAAAGCATAGTATGGAGCTAATTGTTTAAAGGAACCCTTCTTGCCAATACGAAAGACTGTATAAATGGAACCAACAAGCCCAAATATGATAATAGCATATTGAATCCACTGAACAGATGAGACAGATGCCAAGCTCAAATCACCACTCAAACTGGTTCCAAATAACGCTGCTGAGTTAAACCAAATTGCTTTCCCCTCAGTTAAAATATGAAATAGATTATGAGCTAAATGTCCAGCTAAATCCAAAGGAATAATCGCATAGCCAAACCGCACGAAGTTTTCTTTTATCTTTTCTTTATCTCCTTTTAACATACTAGCAAGTTTTGCAGTTCCTAATAATAAGAGAATAGGAAGTATCATAGAAATAACAAAAGCAACAGTGAAGTTTACAGTATAATTTGTTGTCCCTGTCAATGAAGCAATCATTCTAAGAATGTCTTCCCAAATCTTTAACATCGTAATATTTTGTACAAATACTATTCCCATAATGACAGCCGCAAGTGAGGCGTGTTCTATTTTTGGTTTTTTAATGCTCCATATTTCCTTAGTCGGTACACGAGGAGAAATTCTAATCGAGTTATTAGGACAAGCTTTCACACAATTTCCACATAAATTACATTCAGCACTTGAATCCATCGTTCAGACATATTGAAACATTGGACATCCTTCTACTTTTTCGTTTCCTTTAAAACATGATTGTGATTTACATGTACGGCATATTTCTGGTGTCCCTCTTAACTCCAACATTCCCGAGCGTGAGTAGTTTCCCGCCAATCCTCCTAGAAAGCAAAGCGTTTTGCAAAATGTACGCCGTTCATATAAAACAGATGTGGCGACAACCATTGTCACAAGTACAAGCAGCAAATAACCTGAACCTCTTGGTGATTCCACAATTCCCCACACATGGTCGCTCCATGTAATCATGATAAAGAACACATCAATGAACCAAATGCCGTATTTCTTTAAAAACTTTGGCATTCGCTTTTCACTTCCAGAAAATTTTCGAACAAGGTCACTTAGTTTTCCAAACGGACAAACGGCACACCAAAATCTCCCTGCCACAATAAACAGAACGGGAATTATCGGCCACCACAACACCCATGTCATCGATGTGCCAAAATTAGTTTGTGGACTGACTGTACCTACTACTAATTGAAATACGATGATGGAAAAAATAACAAAAGCTGCCCATTGAAAAATACCAGGATACCATCTACTCTTAATAAACGTATCGACTATCGGAATATTCAATAAATTAATCTGCTGATTAGTTTGGTTATGCTTTTTGTCCAGTATTGACATCTATCTTTCCCCTCTTTCTTATTCTCTTATTCCAAAAGCCTATAACTAAGAATACTAGGTTAATGGCGCCAAATACGCTTAACACGTTGTAATTAGGGGGCGTTTCTTTGAGGTTCTGTTCTGAGTGGTTATGCCCTCCCTCTTCATCAGTACTAGATTCATTGTGTGCAGAATTCCCTGTTTTATTATTCATCATATGACCTTCATGGGAACCATTCATAAACATTTCCATATCTTTTGAAGAATCAGTTTTGTCTACGGTCCCTTCATCAGCCAAAACAATGGAGCCTGGAAGTAGTAATAAAAACATGATTAAAATCAATTTAAATTTCAATTTATTCACCACCTACAATGTAATATTTATTCTTTAGAAAATTCGAATCATGCAATTCGAATAATATCTTCCTCCTTATTAGACCTATGAAGCATACTATTATTTTCATAGCAAAGTTTTCTTCAAAGCTGGCATCGCATCTACTACATGCCTTTGAATTGCCAGTTCTTTTGGAGAGAATCCTAAAGCAAGACCAATTAGCTGTGGCAAGTGAAGAATTGGCATTGTAATATCTTCATTAAATCCTTTTTGTGCATCTGGCTGATATGCATCCAGCTGCATTTGGCATAAAGGGCAAGGGGTAACCATACAATCTGCCCCAGCATGTTTAGATGATAAGCAATTCTTCCCAGTCAGGTTCATTACTTCTTTCTCTGCTGGAAATACGGCATGGAAACCGCAGCACGCCAGCCTTTGACCAAAATGAACACTCTCCGCTCCCAAAGCATCTGCCACCATTTCCATTGATTGTGGATTCATATGATTTTCAAATCCCATTACATTTGGCGGCATCAAAATATGACAACCATAAAAATTAGCAACTTTAAGGTTTGTAAGTGGGCGTTTCACTTTTTTCTTCAAGTTTTCTAACCCATAATCTTGAATCAAAGCCCATAATAGATGAGTGACTTCAACCGTTCCTTTATATTGCATACCAGCCTTCCCAAGCCCTTCATTAACTCTCGTACGCAACTTTTCGTTCTTATCCATTTTAAGCTTCGCTGTACGAAGCATTAATGTACACGTATTACATACAGTCAATAATTTATCTACTTTCAAATCCTCAGCAAGTGACATATTCCTAGCATTAATGCAGGTTGCTAAAAAATCATCCACGTCCTGGATATGGCTTGCCCCGCAGCAGGTCCAGCCATCTAGTTCAATTAACTCCATTCCTAGAGCAGCTGCTACTTTTTTTGTAGAAATCATTAGCTCCTTAGCAGCTGACTCAAGTGTACAGCCTGGAAAGAATGCGTATCTCATTTTTTATCAGCCACCTTTGCAAAATGGTAGATTTCCCTTACTCCCTTGATACCTTCCACTGCTTTCGGTATATGAAACGGATTTATCTTCCCTTTTTTTATCATTCTTAAAGCAAATGGAATCTTTTTCATTGCGGTATTGATAAGACCGTCTGTTTTGATAGGCAGCATCACTTCATTTAAACGTCCTTTATTTTTCACATCATTATAAAAGGCAAATGCATGCTTTGCACCTTGATTTTTTACTTCTCCCATCTTAATTGACTCTTGTCTCAGGTAGGCGATTTGACCAGTCAACGGAATTCCTTTCGGACATTTTGTTACACACTGCATACAATGCAGACATTTCCATAACTCATTTTGATAGACTGGCTGAATATGTTCTTCAGAGCACTTATCTCTTGAGTCAACGGCAAACCGGTATGCTCTGTTTAAAATGAATGGATCTAAATATGTACCATCATTTACGTCAAGTTGTTTGCATTCAGAAGCACAAACGCCGCACAAGATGCAATCG
Organism: Niallia sp. 01092; assembly: GCF_052318935.1. Lineage (NCBI taxonomy): Bacteria > Bacillati > Bacillota > Bacilli > Caryophanales > Bacillaceae > Niallia > Niallia sp. 01092. The sequence goes on from NZ_JBQRKO010000003.1 coordinate 252,651, forward strand.
GTAGGAGCTGCTATTTTGTGATAATCATCTTCACTCTGAATAAATCCGGTTTCTTTGCTTCCATCCTCAGAAGGAAGCAGCCACGGCTTCACTTGTTCCATTTTTTCCATCTTCGGCTCCCAATCAATAGCCAAGTCTTTTATCACTTCGAAATTATTTAAAGGTTCAACTGTTAAATAGTTTGTTTGAAACGTCTCAAGCAATTCATCCAGTGAAGTTTTACAAGCAAGAAAGGAATGATTATTGACACTAATTGAACAGCTGCCGCAAATGGCATGGCGGCACGCTGAAGTGAATACAAGGGTAGGGTCAAGCTGTTCCCGAATAGACGTTAAAGCCCAAAGAATCGTTTTTCCCTTTTCATATGGAATCTGGTAATCCTGATACCATTTATTTACCCCATCAAATCTCTTCACTTTAAAATTCAGTGTTGTATACATTAATATTTTCTCTCCTCCGGTTGATATTTTGTAATCTTTACCGGGCTATATTCCAAACGGTATTGATCTCCTTCTTGATATATCAATGTATGTTTAAGAAATTTGATATCGTCACGATTTGGGTAATCAGCCCTTGCATGGGATCCCCTGCTTTCTTTCCTATTTAATGCACCCAATGTAATCGCCTTTGCCAACTTTAAAATATTTCCGATTTCAATATAGTTAATAAATGCCAAATTATATTTTACGGAGGAATCCCCAATCATAGCATTCTTATAATCTACCAATAATTGAGACACTTTTTCATAGGCAAACTTCATTTCACTCTCCTTGCGGAAAATACCTACATTATTCCACATTGTTTCGGCAAGTTCATCTCGGATTTTAAACATGTTTATTCCAGTCTTTTTCAAACGGATTGAACGGAACTTCTCTTTCCATTTTTCTGTTTCATCCATCAATTTTTTCGTCGTAGTAAAGGAACGTTTTTTTGCACTTTCCTTCGCTCCTAGTCCTGCATACTTTCCAAAAAGTACTACGTCAGCCACTGAATTGCCGCCAAGACGATTTGCTCCATGAATGGAAACACTGCAGCACTCACCTGCGGCATGGATTCCTTCAATTGGTGTACTGCAAGTTCGGTAATCACTTACATGAATTCCTCCCATTGTATAATGACAGCTCGGACGAATCGGAACGGGTTCTTTTATAAGGTCCACACCTTCAAAATCCATGGCCAGTTCCCTTACTTGTGGCAGTCGCTCCATTATTTTCTGTTCCCCTAAATGGCGAAGATCCATCAATATATAGGAATCCATTGCTTCCCCAAAACCACGGCCTTCCTTAATTTCTATCTCGATTGCCCTTGAAACGAGGTCGCGGGGACCAAGCTCCATTTTATCTGGGGCATACCTGGCCATAAACCGTTCTCCATTTTTATTCATTAAATATCCACCTTCTCCGCGACATGCTTCTGAAAGAAGAATACCGGTAGATGCAAGACCAGTTGGATGGAATTGAATAAATTCCGGGTCTTTTAAAGGAATGCCGACATTAAAGCAAGCAGCTGTACCATCCCCTGTCATATTGATTGCATTAGTCGTTCGGCTCCAATACACCCTCCCAAAACCTCCTGTTGCAATGACAACAGATTTCGTCTGGATTGCATGTATTTCACCGCTTCGTATATCCATAGCGACAATTCCTTCAAAATTGCCATTATCCACTGCAAGCGACAGAAGATGCCAATCATTATGGAACTTTACTCCATTTTTTAGACATTGTTCATAAAGAGTATGTAAAATAACATGTCCAGTCTTATCAGCCGAATAGCAAGTTCTTGGACTTGATGCACCTCCGAACGGACGCTGGGCTATAAGACCATTCTCATCCCTTGAAAATGGGACCCCGTAATAATCTAATTCGGAAATCACCTTTGGCATATGCGTTGTGAAAAATTCAACTGCGTCCTGATCAGCCAGGAAATCACTTCCTTTTACTGTATCCATGAAATGACTCTCAGGTGAATCATTTGCATCTCTATAGCCCATTGCTGCATTGATGCCGCCCTGGGCAGCCCCAGTATGAGAACGTGTCGGAAAGATCTTTGAAATACAGGCGACACGCAAGCTTTTATCTTCACTGGCTGAAAGGGACGCCATCATTCCAGCCCCTCCAGCTCCTACAACTACAACATCATAACTAAGCATTTTTTCACCTCAATATAGTGATTAAGATTCTACCCTGGATTCTCTCGTACAAATCGTTTCCTTCACTACCAATAAGAGGATCATTAATTTGTATCAAAGTTCAAATAAATATCGAGTATCCAAACTTTTAAAATGGATCTTTATTCTTAAATTAGGATCACCAAAGCCCTAATAGTTTCCACCATGCCCCTCCAAAGTAGAAATAAACTACTGATAAGATAGCTAATGTCCAAATCCCAGACATGCTACTTACTGCACCTTGCATCGTTTCGCTAAACCATGGAATCCTACCTAGTTCATTCAGAAAGTTAGCCATCATGACCAAGACAGCAAACCAGATCAATGTATCCCAGGCACCTTCTTCTTTTTTAATATCTGACCAAGTCAATACCTGTGTTACAAGCAAAGAACCAAGACCAATAAAAGCAGTTGTAGTTGCGTTTATATTTATATTTGATCCGAAAATCCATAGAACCAAAATCAGAAGAAATACGCCAATCATAAAAATTTCATTTTTTTTCAATGGTCCCATATCTTTTAATTTCTGTTCAGCTATTTCAGAATGTTTTTTTTCAAATTTTTCAACAAATTTAAAATCAGATATATCCCAAGAAAAAATAAAGTGAACTTTCATTACTTATATATAGATTATAATTGTGCAGTTATTTTGAATTTTTTTAGTAAATAATTTGTACAGAGTTATATAATGTGTGATAAATTTATCAACCACACTACAAAGTGTTTTAAACTTTGTATAGGAAGAAGCATAAGTAACCCGTGCGTATAATCGACAAGAAAAAGCCAATCTTTCAAGAATGCTACTTTTTTACCTTCTTGAAAGATTGGCTTCCTACGTTTTTGTTAGAACGGAAATCATATTAACACAAAACATTATACATAATTACAAAATAAAGGTTATAATTAGTTCATCTTTTCCAAAGGAGGATATTTATGAAGGTACTAGTTAATGTTTTTCATCCAAACTTAAATGAGTCAAAAGTTAACAAAAAATGGGTAGAACGACTTCAAAGTGAAAATGTTACAATCAATAATCTTTATGAAAAATACCCTAATTGGAAATTTGATCTTGACCGTGAACAAAAATTATTATTGGAACATGACAGAATCGTATTTCAATTCCCATTTTACTGGTACAGTACTCCGCCACTCTTAAAAAAATGGCTAGATGATATTTTAACTTTTGGATGGGCTTATGGTACTGGTGGAGATAAGTTGAAAGGAAAAGAATTTGTTCTAGCCATTTCAGTTGGAGGAGCACAAAAATCATATCAAGCTGGTGGCTATAACAACTATACAATCAGCGAATTAACACGTCCACTTCAACAAACAGCGAACTTAATTGGGATGGAGTTCCTTTCATCATTTGTCTTATACAAAGCTGTTGTTGCTTCTGAACAGGAAATAGAAAAAAGTGCTGAGGATTTAGTGAAACATATCCTTAACCCTGAGTTAAATCCTGCTGCAGCACTTAAACGCATATTAAGCGAAATGGCTGATAAAGACGTAACGCTTTAAATGAAATAATTCGAAATAAAATTTTACTACTCGAAACTCGTACCTTCCCCTGCATTTTTGAGCAAGGTACAAGTTTCATATACATATGGATATTTCACTATCTCTTTTCACCTTATATCAAGAAATCCAAAAGACTGATAATATATAATTTGATAGAAGCTCTTGCATTCTTTTATTTGTAATATAATCAACCTCCCCTACTAAAGAGGAAGTTTTTAGCCAATGAAACACGGTGATGTAAACTTATTATTTAGCAAAAAACCCCTTTGTCACAAACTAATTCTGAACCACATTAATGTGCAAATTTAAAAGTAATTAATTGCTTTTCCCTGTTAAATTCTAATTTCCCTTTGATATACTTAAATAGGTGATGAACATGTACAAGGTTTTAATTGTTGAAGATGATCATAAAATAAGGAATTTAATGGGGCAGTACTTAGCAAAATGGAATTTTCAATCCGTGATTGTTGAAGAATTTGAACATATTGAACAGCAAATGATAAAGGAAAATCCCCATATTATCCTTCTAGATATTAATTTGCCTGGATATGACGGATTCTATTGGTGCAGCAAACTTCGCCAGCTTTCAGACATACCTATCATTTTTATTTCTTCACGCTCGCAAAGTATGGATATTGTGATGGCCATGAACATGGGTGGGGATGACTATATTCAAAAACCATTTTCACTCGAGGTATTGGTGGCAAAAATGAATGCTGTCCTCAGACGAACTAGCTCTATTCAAAACAAGGAAAAAGACTTACTTACGGTGGGTGGGCTTACTCTTAATCTACAAAATTCCTTTGTATTATATCAGGGAAAAGAGGCTTCTCTTACGAAAAATGAATTTCAAATCTTATACCTCCTTATGAAAAAAGCAGGACAAATTATTTCTCGGGATGAGATCATACGGGCATTGTGGGAAGATGAGCAGTTTATTGATGATAATACTCTCACTGTCAATGTAACCCGACTGCGAAAAAAGCTTGAAGAAATTGGAGTAGAAGATGCCATTATGACCAAAAAAAGACAAGGATACCTTTTACGATGAAATGGAGACATTATCTCTTTGATTACCGATTACTATTAATTATTTTTTTCCTTGTCTTGGCTATTACATCCATAATTATATCACTTGATCCCAACTTACATATTCATATAAGCAACCTTCTCTATTTATTGCTTATATTGACCTTACTTTTTGTGCTTTATTTACTGTTTGACTACCGCAAGAAAAAGGTATTCTATAGTGAATTAAAAAAGATTACAAAAGCTGGCTATATTTTGGAAGCCTCACACACTCACAAAAATGAAGAGAAATTAACCATTCAGCTCTTAAAAATTCAAAAGGAGCAATATGAACAAAGAATGGAGAAATTAAAAAATGAACAAAAAGAATGGCATGAATATATGACATCCTGGGTTCATGAAATAAAAACACCTATTTCCGTCAGCAAAATGATTTTCGAAACGGAACAGAGTTCAGAAAGTTTGGAAGAGGAAATGGAGAAAATTGAGCATTTAGTTGACCAGGCTCTTTATTATACTAGAGCGAGTGATTTTAGTAAGGACTATTTTATTCAGGAAATTAATGTTGAACAAATCATAAAGGAAGCGGTAAAGGGCAATAGTAAGTTATTTTTATCAAAAAAAATAACGCTCAAATTGGACCTAACTGCATTGGAGGTCTTAACTGATAAAAAAGGAATCCTTTTTATCTTACACCAGTTTCTTTCAAATTCATTAAAATACACACCTACTGGCGGTGAGATTTTCATTCAAATCCAAGAAAATGAAAGAAGAATCATCATTCGTGATTATGGAATTGGAATTCCTGCAGAGGATTTGCCGGGAGTTTTTCAGAAAGGCTTTACAGGCAAAAATGGAAGGCAAGTTGCCTCCTCGACTGGGATGGGATTATATCTCGCTCAAAAAACAGCGGCGAAATTAGGGCATCAGCTATCCCTTCATTCTAAAGAAGGGAGCTATACCGAAGCCTCCATCTATTTTTCAAAAACAGTTGATCTGCTAAGAAAGGAATACACAACTTTTCCTCTATAAATAAGGACGTGATGCTTCCATCACGCCCTTTCTTTCAATTATTTACAATCGTGTTATATTTCCTCAGCGTAATCAAATAGTAAACTAAATAGGTAGCCATATAAATAACGATGGTGCTAAGAAACGGCTGCAGCATATTCATATGAGAAAACCTTGCCAGTGCCGTGATTAAGAATGAACTATTGGGTATGGCAATCACTAAGGGAAGTAAGAAGATAGGCAATAATTGCTTGGCAATGGTTACTTGAATTTGCTTTCGGCTCATTCCAACCTTTCTTAGTACATGATATCTTCCCTGATCAACCGTTGCTTCTGTTAGCTGTTTGTAATGCAGCATGCTGCCTGTAGCCATTAAAAATACAATCCCTAAAAAAGCACCAATGAAAATAAGCAGCCCATAAGTTTGGACTCCTTTCTGATATTCCAGAAAGAAGGAAGAAAATATAACAGATTGATCATCAAATTCGACATCTTTTAGAACCACATCTTGAATTTCATTTATTAATTTTTCCATTGATTTTTCGTTTTTTAATTTATATATTTGCATTTCTTTTACAACGGCATGCTCTTTGAGCTGCTGATACATGGTATCATTGATAACTATTGGAAAAGCATAATAACTTTGATTTAACACAAGCTTCTTTTCATACTTCTGAATAGTCAGCTTGTTGTGTTCCATAATCGTAATAGTTTTCCCTGTATAGAGGTCCTTATTTTGATTTATATTTCCATCATTAAATACAAGCGCCTTATCCCGCCCAATACTCTCATGATCTTTATTTCCCATTTTTTCAGCCAATCGTTGATATTCCTTTTCCGATAAAAGAATTACCGGAAACAGATCTGACCCCCTGCCTGTTGCAGATAAATCTCCTTCAACCTGTAAATACTCTACTCGATCCGAAAAAACTATTTGATGTTCTCCACTTTCCTTAATTAATTTGGCTACATGTGCATCTTTCTCGTTATTTTGTGATGTATACATGAGACTTAATGGATAATTATCAGCAGCAACTGTCGTTAAGTTATGATGAAAGCTGAAAATAGCACCTAGAGCAAATAGTGTAACCGTACTTAATAAAGCAATAATGGATAAAATGAACATATTTCCTTTCATTCGAAAGCGCAGGTGAGAAACGCTGATTAAATTTGTACCTTTAAAATAAACCCCTTTTACTTTTACCATTCTTTCTAAAAGTAAAGTAAAGACGGAATGCATAAATAGAAAAGTTCCAATTAATATCATCAACAGAGAAAATAGAACAGCAGAGAAACCATATTCCTTAAATATTCCGGAATTATCAGGTTGAAGCAGAATGTAATATCCCATTCCAAGCGCTAATAGTGATCCTAGAGCGGCTGCCTTTGAAACCTTCAGCTGTTTTCCTCCCTGTTTGTCCGCTTTTAGCAGATTCAATAACGTATTACGGTAAATCATCCGATAATTATAGAAGGAAGCAACCCCAATAATTGCAATAAAAACGATTAACGTTTGAATAACTGCTTCAGAAGATATTTCAAAATTTGCTATTATTGAGAATCCCATTAGTTTTATTAACAACATCGCAAATAGTTTAGACAATAGAACACCAATCGCGATTCCAACCCCAAGTGAAACAAATCCTATTATAAGGTTTTCATAGAATAGGAGCCTTGCAACCTGTTTCTTCCGCATCCCGAATAAAGAGTACAAAGCCAGCTCTTTTTTCCGTTTTCTTGTAAAAAAATGATTTGAATACCATATAAAAATAGCTGAAAATAGCATCAACAAAACAGATGCTGCCATAAAGGCAGGCTGTACTTTTCCTAGGGCTGTTGCTGATTGGATAATCTGGTTGTTATACTGGAGCGAAACAAATGTAAAGTAAATAACAATGCTGAACACCATCGGATAAAAATACAGTAAATAATGTTTCGTATTCCTCTTCATATTCTTTTTTGCAATCCTAAATAACGTCATGATGGCCACCTCCTCTAAGGGTAGCGAGGATATCAATAATTTGTTGGAAAAATTGCTTTCGGCTTCGTTCTCCTTTTCTTATTTCAGAAAAAATCGACCTATCCTTAATAAATAAGACGCGGCTGCTAAAGCTTGCTGCATAAGCGTCATGAGTAACCATTAATATCGTAGCTCTTTGCTGCTTATTTAATTCGGCAAGTGTTCTCAGCAGCATAAAGGCAGACTTCGAGTCTAACGCACCTGTTGGTTCATCTGCAAATATTAGGCTTGGATTGGTAATAATCGCTCTTGCTGTTGCTGTTCTTTGCTGCTCTCCTCCCGAAATATTATAAGGATGAATGTAAAATGCCCTCAATTCCAAGTGCCTTAGATACTTTTTTTATCCTATTTTCTATTTCATGATGCGAAACATTTGCTAAGGAAAGCGGGAGGATAATATTTTCCTTAACAGTTAATGTTTCAATTAAATTGTAATCTTGAAAAATGAAACCTAGCTTATCTCTTCTAAAATCCGCTAAATCTTCTTCTTTTAATTTGAGAATGTTTTGCTGATCAATCTTAATGTTACCTGAGGTAGGTACATCAATGGTTGATAACACATTCAATAGTGTAGATTTCCCAGCACCTGATGGACCCATAATTCCAACAAATTCTCCTTTATGCACTTGCAACTCGATTGCATTCAATGCTGTATGAATGTTACCTTTCAATCCAAATACTTTTTTTATGTTTTCAGCTTCTAAAACTATTTGCTTTTCCATTTCATCATCCCTCGTTTTATCTTATATATCTAACTATAAAAGATACATAAGAGCGCAACCATAATTTATCCTTACAATTTATCTTCTATCCTTACAATTTTGTAACCTATTAATAACTTTGGATAAGAAGTTATAGGTCAAAAAAAGCAAAAATACAGAGATTAGATTAGTTTTTACATTAACATTACATTTACTTAATCATTAAATGTTACATTAAACTGGTTCATAAAAATACATATTTTGGAGGAAAAAGATGAATAAGGTAAAATCTATTCTAGCATCTACTCTAACTGTTGGAATTTTATCTGGAACATTATCTGGGGTAGGTCACGCAGAAGCAAACAAAGCAACTATTAAAGCAAAAAATTACGTAGTTACAGCCACTGCCGAAACAAAGCCTGTACAATCGAGCGAGGACGCTGCCGATGATCCTGCTATTTGGGTGCATCCAACTAAAACCGAAAAAAGCAAGCTAATTACGACAAACAAACAATCAGAAATAAATGTTTATAATTTAAAAGGTCAATTATTACATTCTTATCCGTTCGGAGAGTTAAACAATGTTGATTTACGTTACAATTTTAAATTAAATGGGAAAAAAATTGACATTGTTGGTGCAACGAATCGCTCAGATGGAAAAAACAATGTTGAAATTTATGCATTTGATGGGAATACTGGCAAGTTAAAAAGTATTATAGACCCTAAGCATCCAATCCGTTCATCTGTAAGTGAAGTATATGGTTTTGCATTCTACCACAGTCAAAAGACAGGTAAATTTTATGCTATGTTAACAGGAAAAGATGGTGAGTTCGAACAATATGAGCTAGTAGACAATGGGAAAGGAAAAGTAAAAGGAAAAAAAGTACGTTCATTTAAGCTAAATTCTCAAACAGAAGGTTTAGTAGCAGACGATGAATATGGTAATTTGTACATTGGTGAAGAAGATGTCGCTATTTGGAAATTTAGTGCGGAACCAAATGAAGGCAGTAAAGGAACTATTGTGGACAAGGCAGATGGGAAACACTTAAGTGCCGATATCGAAGGATTGACCATGTATTATGCACCAAACGGCAAAGGATACTTAATGGATTCGAGTCAAGGGGATAGTAGATATGCAGTATATAAACGTCAAGGTAATAATGAGTATGTTGGAAATTTCAAAATAGGAAATAGTAAAAAAATTGATGGGACAAGCCACACGGATGGTATCGACGTTTTAGGTTATGGTCTTGGCGAGAAATATCCTTATGGCATTTTTGTTGCACAAGATGATGAAAACATTGAAAGTGGAAAGAAACTTAATCAAAATTTCAAGATTGTTTCTTTAGATAAAATTATCAATCCATTGCATGGGGAACTTAATAAAAAGAAACAAGTAAATCCTCGTCATTTAGTTAACCGCGCTAAGCATTAACATATAAAAAGACATAATCTATTACATCTAAGCGAAACCCTTGATACATAAGGATTTCGCTTTTTTTTTTAGTTAAGTGCTAATGTATAGCCATTCCTTTATTGCAATAAATTTTATAAAATTTTTATTGATTTATAATTATAGTTGGCAATTATGTCAATATTATATTGCCATATTTCTTATTTACCATACAATCTTACTCAACTATCTCTATAAGTTCTTTTAACCACATAACTTTAAATACAATACATTGTTGTCTTCACCTAGAATGTTTTTCGCTCTTCTCACATTTTTTCTTTTGTGAAACTATACTTCCTAAAAAAAGGTTATTATACTGTTTGTCGTTCAATCAAATTCACTGATATTTCCACATGAGAAACTTCTTCACTACTAATTGCTTGTTGAAATAATTTTTCTCCCATTTCCTCTAAGGGAATTTCCATGGTAGTTATGTTCATTAATTTCGCTATAGGTTCATTATCAAAGCCTATAATGGCCAGGTCTTCAGGAATTAAAATATTTTGATTTCGACAACAGGTTACTATACCAGCAGCCACTTGATCGCTTGTGACCAGTAATGCTGAAGGAGGATTGCTCATATTTTTTATCCGTTTTACAACATGTTCACCATCTTCAAAATTTAAACATTGATCAAAGATATAATCTGGATGGAACGGCTCATTATGTTTTCTAATGAAATCTCTAAAGGCTAACTCTCTTTGTTTACTACTAGTTCCTGTGGTCCTGCCTATGCAGTAACCAATTCTTTTATAACCTTTATTATACAAATATTCTAAAGCCATAGTAAAACTTTTATAATGATCAACAAACGTAGATGAAACTTTTTTTCCTTTAGTATTTTCACAGAAAACAATTGGGCCGTATGAAATATTCTGATCTAGAATAAACCAATCAGTTTCTCTTGAACATATAATTAAAGCATCTATTAATTTATGTTTTAGCATATCTAATGCTTCTAATTCTCTATTTTCTTTATAATTTGTTTGAAACAGTAGTAGCTTATAGTTTGTTTTTAATGCTTCATTAGCTATTCCTTTAACTAACATCCCAAAATAAGGATGATTTGAGAATGGGAGAACTACACCAATTAGAAATGTTTTCCCTCTACTTAAGTTGACTGCATTTATATTTCTTTTATAATTACTCATCTGAATGGCACGTAATACAGCATCCCTTTTTTCTTCACTAACATAAGGATGATTATTTAATACACGAGAAACCGTTGTTACAGATACTCCAGCTAACTTTGCTATATCTCTAATATTAGTCATATAATCACCTATTTCAATAAACTCTTATATATTTTGACATCAGTATTTTTATGACCTTTACACACTAGCTTGTCTTCAAATAGTAATAATAGATATGCACTTTTTTAAGCATATGGTGAATTTCCCCTAAAGCTGAATAATTCAATTTATTTTGAAATTTTTATTATATTTTCTTCTTTTAATTCAATTATACCTTTTTTATTAATAGTGATAGATTCACCTTCGAACAAATTCGTAAATACAATAGGAGTTATTATTGAAGTGGCATTTTTCTTTATATAATTTAAATCTGCTTTTAATAAAGGCTGACCTTTTTTAACATGTTCATTTTCTGATATTAGGATTTCAAATCCTTGACCCTTTAAATTAACAGTGTTTATACCAACATGAATAATAAGTTCTCTTCCGAAATCAGATAAAATTCCTATTGCATGTTTTGTAGGGAATATATTTACTATAGTTCCATCTACTGGTGAAACAAGCGTACCTTCAGAAGGAATAATGGCAAAGCCATCTCCCATCATTCTTTCGGAGAATACAGGATCAGGCACTTCTGAAATTGGTATAATTTCTCCAGTTAATGGTGAAATAAATACCTCTTGATCATTAGTTTCCATATTTATACTAGGATTTGTCTCCTCTATAGCTTGTTGTTTATTTTCATTTTGCAAACTATTCTCAGCAGGGCGAGGTCTTTTACCACTGATTATATCCTGCATTTGTCCTTTAATTGTTTCAGATCGTGGACCAAAAATAGCTTGAATGTTATTTCCAACTTCAAGTACCCCTGCAGCACCTAGCTCTTTTAATTCATCTTTATTAACATTTTTAATATCATGAACAGACACGCGAAGCCTAGTAATGCAAGCATCTAAATGAGTAATATTTTTTTGTCCGCCCATAGCTTCAAGAATATTGTAGGCAAGGTCGTTATTGCTTTTGAACCTTTTTGTCCTTCCATTTCTTCTGCTTCTCTTCCTGGTGTCATTAGATTAAACTTTTTAATCATAAAGCGGAATATAAAGTAATAAATAAAAGCAAAAACTATACCTAATAAAATGGCTATCCACCATGGCTCCCTACCCGGTAAAATACCAAAAGAACGAAATCAATAGCTCCACCTGAGAAGGTATAACCAATATTAACATCAAATAATGTCATTAAAACGTAGGATATACCGTCCAATATGGCATGGATTAAGTAAAGTACAGGTGATACAAACATAAATGAGAATTCTAGTGGTTCAGTGATACCTGTTAAAAAGGATGTTAGTGCCGCTGAACCAAGCAAACCCGCTACAAGCTTTTTCTTTTCAGGTCGTGCGGCATGATACATAGCTAATGCTCCTGCTGGTAAACCAAACATCATAATTGGATATTCTCCAGCCATGAAGTGTCCAGCTGTGATGTTTACACCATCTTTTAGCTGAGCAAAGAAAATAGTCATATCTCCGCGAACTAATGAACCAGCCGCTGTTTTGTAAGCCCCAATTTCATACCAAAATGGAGCATGAAAAATATGATGTAAGCCAAATGGAATTAACAGTCTTTTTACAAATCCAAAGAAAAATACTCCGAAATATAATCCTTCATTAACTAACCAAAGAGAAATATAATTCATGCCAGCTTGGATAGGAGGCCAAATAATTAATAATAAAAGTCCCACTACAAAAGAGATCCCTGCTGTAACAATCGGAACAAAACGTTTTCCCGCAAAAAAACCAAGAAATGAGGGCATTTCAATATTGTGGTATCGCTTATAACAAAAAGAAGCAATAAGACCGATAATAATACCTCCAAATACCCCTGTTTGTAAAGTAGGAATTCCTAAAACATTGGCATAACCAGCATTGTCAGCAAGCTTTTCTGCAGTAATTCCTGCCCATGAACTCATTACCTGATTCATAACTAAATAGCCAACAAGGGCTGCAAGGGCTGCTGCTCCGTCACCTGCTAAACCAATAGCAACCCCAATCGCAAAAATAAGCGCTAAGTTACTAAAAAAGATATTCCCTGCATCCTCCATTACATTAGCTATCAGTTGAAACGTATCTGTGCCTAAAAAGGGAAGGTAATTAAGCAGCGTTTCTTGTTGAAAAGCATTTCCAAATCCAAGTAATAAGCCTGCAGCTGGCAATAAAGCCACAGGTAGCATTAATGCTTTACCAATTTGCTGCAATACTCCAAATATTTTTTTAAACATTTTAAAACCTCCAAGAAATAAAATATACACTAGTAAGAGTTTTTCTAAGAAAAAGGCCATGAAGAAAACCATTGATGAAAATTAAAGCTTATCTTTTCTAACCATACTTTTTACATGTATTCTTGTATCGATATAAATATGAAGATAACAGCAAGGAAGTATTCGCAATTTCATTATCAAAATAAGTTTAGTGGTTTTAAGTGTCTATGAGAGTAACACTTACTAGCTCTACTTACCTACTTTCATTTTCCATTTCCTTTACAGCTTTTACTAAGCAAGTGGAAGGGTTAGCATTTTAGTCATGAAATAGGATAAATCTCCCGTTTAATTTTCCTACTTTTTTCTTACTTGTACTATGGAGTTATTGTAATTGGTGAAACGCGTTTCATAACAAGAAGAAATTTCAAATCCATTTCTAAGTCAAAAATAATAAAAATTTCTCCATTCTACGAGATTTTATTAGATGAAATTTCCATCGATATCAAAAAAATAAAACTTCGATTAGTCATTTTGATTCCAACTTTCGATGTAATTTATTATTTTTAGCCACTTTTAAAGTATTTAAAAGTGGCTAGTTGCCAATTAACCTATATAACAAAATCAATTTATTTTACTTCTTCCCAATTAATTGTTCACAATAATAATAAATTTATATCAATGAACACGGTAAGTAGTGCCTCTTTCGATTGTTTGAGAAAATCCACTTTGATATGAGGACTTATTCACTGTTCTTAAAATCAAGTATTCCTTACTAATAATATTGGGATTTAGTTATTCATAACATCGATTTTCTTTCAGTAGTATCAGAAATGCTCTTTATTCAATTTGTTACTTAGAAGTGTTTTTTTAATTTTCATTTCTTAGATTGTATGAAATGATCCTCAATAGACTGAATTGATTCGACTTCCATTGGTTGTCCGGATGCTTTTAAGCAAAAGTAAGCCGCCATATAGATTGCAAAGCAAAGCATAATTAATGAAAACATAAGATTTCTCCTCGCTTTCTGTTATTTGATATGAGTGTAAATTATGAAATGCGTCCCATGTCAAATAAAAATTTTCATGTACTAATAGTGATAATTATTTATAAAGTGGAGGTTTATTTGCATTTCAATTTTAATTAAAAACAGCCGATTTTCTCCTTAACTTCGGTACAATAAAAACGAATCAAAGCCCCCTTGTTCACCAAGGGGGCTTTGATTCGTTCCTTCTATTATGATATTTTTGATATAAGATTCTAATTTAGCTCCTTTAGTATTTTCCCAGACAAGTAATTTTAATTATCTTTAATAAGAATGATAAAATTTACTAAACCCATCCTCTCCACTCAACAGCTTCAGCTACACGTTTTAGTCCTACAATATAGGCAGCTAATCGCATATCTACCTCTTTTTGTACAGATGTATGATAGATATTAGAAAAAGCATCAACTAGTATCGTTTCTAGTTTTTCATTTACTTCTTCTTGTGACCAATAGTAGCCTTGATTGTTTTGTACCCATTCAAAGTAAGAAACTACCACTCCACCAGCACTTGCTAAAACATCCGGTACAATTAATACGCCTTTATCTGATAAAATTTGAGTAGCTTTTAAAGTAGTCGGACCATTTGCTGCTTCTACTATAATTTTAGCCTTAATATCCTTCGCATTTTTTTCCGTAATCTGATTTTCAATCGCTGCTGGAATTAAAATATCACAATTTTTTACTAAAAGTTCTTCATTTGTTATCCTACTCGTGAATAAATGAGTAACACTTCCGAAAGAGTCTCGTTTTTCTAATAAGTGATTAATTTCAAGCCCCCATGGATCATATAAGGCTCCAAAACTATCTGATATACCTATAACTTTGGCTCCAGCATCATGAAGAAACTTTGCTAGGAAGCTTCCAGCATTTCCAAATCCTTGGATGATGACTTTTGCTCCTTTTAACGGAATATTCTTTAACTTCGCAGCTTCTTTTGTGACAATTGTTACGCCCAAAGCAGTGGATGATTCTCTTCCATGAGATCCTCCTAAAGCTATAGGCTTTCCTGTAATAAATCCCGGAGAGTCAAATTCACGTATGCGACTGTATTCATCCATCATCCAAGCCATAGTTTGCGAATTGGTAAACACATCAGGTGCAGGTATATCTTTTGTTGGTCCTACAATCTGGCTAATAGCACGCACATACCCTCTACTTAGACGTTCTAATTCTGAAAAAGACATTGTACGTGGATCACATTGAATTCCACCTTTTCCTCCTCCATAAGGAATTCCCGTAATTCCGCACTTGATGGTCATCCACATAGATAATGCTTTTACCTCTTCTTCTGTTACATTAGGATGAAATCGAATGCCTCCCTTTGTTGGCCCTGCCGCATCATTATGCTGTGCACGATAACCAGTAAATACCTTAACGGAACCATCATCCATCTTTATAGGAATCCGAACGGTCATTAAACGAAGTGGTTCTTTCAATAATTCATAGACACCATCTCTACTCTTCATTTTTTGAAGAGCAGTTTGAATCACTTGCTGCGTTCTCTCCAAAACGTTCATATTTTCATTCTTATCAATTGTCTCAATGTCTTTAGAATTTACTGCCATTTCAAGCACTCTCCATTTATTCATCTAGGCTCTAACAAAAACCGTTTATTAAATTTGTAGGATTAAAAATGCCAGCTACATAGCAGAATAAACTTCATCCTGTTATGTAGCATTTTCACATGATATTTCATTACTTTATTTTGTATAATCTATCAGAAAAAGTTAAGCTCCTGCAGCAGACTCATTATCTGAGCCTATTTCATCCTTCTTTTGAAACATACCTTCCGATTTAGCCATCGCAACTGTTGCTAAGGCATTTCCTATTACATTGGTTGCAGATCTAGCCATATCCATAATGAAATCAACAGCCATTAATAACGCTATACCTTCTAGAGGTATACCAATAATGGTACAAATACTCGCTAAAATAACCATTGCACCGGAAGGAACAGCAGCGACTCCTTTCGTAAGTAACATCATTAGTAGAACTAAGTGAATTTGTTCAGTCAATGAAAGATCAATGCCATAAGCATTAGCTAAAAAGATAACTGCAGGACCCATATATACCATTAATCCATCTAAATTAAATGAGTAACCAAGCGGCAAGATAAACGATACTATTGAATTTTTGACTCCATAACGCTCTAAACGGGCTGTAAGAGGCGCAAATACGGACTCTGAACTTCGAGTAGTAAAAGCGATTAATATTAAATCTTTAATTTCTTTCACTAATTCAAGATAGCGGACCCCATAAATGCGAGCGATTATTGGTAAAATAATAAACAATACAACTGCTAATCCAGCATATGTGAGTAAAACCAACTCAATTAATGTACTTAACTTACTAAAACCGTAAGTAGCCACGCTATAAGCAATCGAACCAAAAACACCAATTGGAGAAAATTTTATAACATATTCTAAAACTTTAAACATTACGTTAGAAAGAGCTTCTAATACATTTTCAATTGGTTTCGCTTTTCCTTTTAATGCGCGAATAGCAAGACCAAAGAACACCCCAAAATAGACAATAGCCAATAAGTTGCCTTCCGAAAAAGCGACAAATATATTGGAAGGGATGATATGAAGGATAAATTCTCTAAAATCAATTTTATTGCCTGCAATACCGCTTAAAGCATCTGCATTGCCCTCTGAAAGATCTGCGGAAGCCCCTATATGTGTTAAATTGGCAAATAGCATTGCCATCACAATAATTATGGTAGTAACTATCTCAAAATAAATAATTGCTTTAAGTGAAAGTCTTCCTAGTGCACCTCCTGATTTCATTTGTGAAATACCTAATACAGTTAACGGGAAAATTAAAGGGACAATGGTCATTTTAATCATATGAATAAATGCATCACCTAAAATTTTCGCCTCGGTACCTAATGTCTTATTTACCGATCCTAAAATTAAACCTAATACTAGAGCAATTACTATTTGAAGCCATAAAGGCATTTTTTTGAGTGTCTTCAATGTTCATTCTTCCTTTCAATGTAAGTGTCCTTTAAAGTAGCATTTTGCATAATTGTAGGATTGTCTGCCCACAATGAATAAAAAATCTCTTGATACTTATTGTACTTAGTACAATAAGTTGGATTTAGATCAAATGTCACACCAAATATTACATGGAATCTTAAACGTACATAAAACTTTGGTCGTTATCGAAGCCCCCCATTAGTTACTAATCGTTGTTACACAATGCCTTTTCTATACGAATGACAGCTTCCTCTAATTCTTGATCCGAGTTTGCACATGATATTCTTACATGATATTTATTTTGAGGACCAAATGCCTCTCCCGGTGTTACTGCAACCCCTGCTTCTTCCAGCAAATAGTCAGCTAGCTGAATGGATGTATAATCTCGAAATTTAATTTCAGGAAACAAATAGAATGCCCCTTCTGAAGAAGGACAATGAACCCCTGGAATTTCGTTTAATCGTGCAGCGACAAAATTCATTCTTCTTTCATAAACTTCCTTCATATATTGAATTTCTTTTTGAGTATCTGGATCTGTTAGTGCGACAATGCCAGCTTTTTGAATAAATCCATTCGTACAAGTGAGAATGTGTCCATATATTTTCTTAGCACCCAAAACTAAATCTTTCGGTAATGCTAAATAGCCCAATCTCCAGCCTGTCATCGCATGTCCCTTAGAGAAACTTTGTACAGTTAGCGTTCTTTCTGCAAGTTCAGGTATGCTTGCGACACATACAAATTTATGATTTCCATAGACAAGTTTTTCATATACTTCATCTGAAACGACAAATAGATTTTTAGATACGGCAATCTCTTTTAATGCACTTATTTCTTCTTCTCTTAATACTCTTCCCGTAGGGTTATTTGGGTTGTTGATAATAATAGCCTTTGTACGGTTACTGCAAGCTTCTAATAAGTGTTCTTTCTTTAACGTAAAATCATCTTCTGAATCTAAATCTACAAATACTGTATGACCACCTAACATTGTAATTAACGGTTCATAACTAACCCATGCCGGATTAATCACGATTACCTCATCACCAGGGTTTAGAATACTTTGCAAAGCAATATAGAGTGCCGCTTTGCCACCGGGAGTGACAATAATTTGAGATGGTTCATAATTTGCTTTATTTTCATGTAAAAGTTTTTGAGATATTGCAGTCTGCAGATCTGGAATACCGGCAAGATTTACATAGTGGGTAAAACCTGATTTCATTGCAGATTCTGCTGCACGAATAATATTTTTTGGTGTATCAAAATCCGGCTCTCCCCCTGCCAATCCAATGATATCTCTACCTTGCTGCTTTAATGTGAGTACCTTATTTAATAACGCTAGTGTTTTAGATTCTTTTAAATTTTGTATCATGTTTGCGTTTTTTAATGTCATTTTTTACTCTCCTCGTATATTTAATTTCTACAGCTTAAAATGTATTTTTTACAGTAATCATTCCTGCTTAAGTTAATTTCTCTCTTACCTTCCCCTGTAAATATTCACAAAGTCTACATTAAGCTAGAGATTTACTTTTACTGACGTTTTTGTCAATTTCCTTACTGATTTCCCTTCTTTACCATAGAGGATTTTTCCAATAATAGCTGCAGATACTTGTTGAAATAGCATTCCAAATATAACTGGGATTGCAACCGGTGCTGAAAAATTGCTCACAGCTAAAACTGTACCGGCAGCAATATTTCTCATCCCTCCACTAAATGTAAGAGATACATTCACACTTTTTTCCATCTTTAATAATCTTCCTATGAACCAGCTAAACAAATAGCCAGAAACAACAACCATGAATACAATAGCAATAGTTAATAATATTTTCCAATCAAAATTTGCAAGGTAAGAAGAAATGATTCCCCCATTAATAAATACAATGATAAAAACTCCTAGTTTTGATATAGGCGACAATTTTGGACCTAATGCATTTTTAATTTTTCCTGAAGTCATCTCATTTAAAATCATTCCTAACAAAGAAGGCAAAACAACCATAAGAAACAAGTCCATCATTAATTCTCCTGTGTTAATATTGATACTTTTGCCAATAAATAATTTCAAAGTGAATGGTACGACAATAGGGGAAAGAAATGTATCAATTAGAATAATAGAAAGGACTAATGGAATATTTCCTTTATAAATCGTCGTCCATACAAAACTTGTTACGCCAGTTGGAATAACAGCCATTAAAATAAAGCCTGTAATGGTTAACTCTTCTCCATAAAAAAAGATATGACTCAGCCCCCAATTCCAAAAAGGAATAATAACATGCAAGATAACAAGTACAGTAATTATGGGTAATGGATGATGAATAACATGCTTAAATTGTTTAAAACTTGACCCTAAACTCCCTGAAAAAGTCATTAGAGCAAATATCCATGGTATCAAATAAGTGAATTGTTCCAACCGGACACCAACTAGGATCCCGCTCACTAAACAAATAGGAGTCATAATAGGAAGTATTTTCACTAAAATACTATCTAATTTTACTAACATTTCTTAAACCTTCTTTCTAGATCTTGCTACTTTAAAACTCTTTTTAATTCGTACTAATTGGTTCCTCTAGTTCTTCTTTAAATATAGTATGAATTCGAATATACCGCGAAGAGTTAAGCTAGGACTACATGTCCACCAAAGTACCAATTTTAATTCAGATAAGTGACTACTCCATTGATTGTTTTATGCATATCTCGTATATTTCCAATTACCTTATTCACCTCCTTAAGAGATTCACCACCTGCTTATTGAACAAAAAAGCAGTCAAACATGTCGCTCGATATTCCTCTTCTTTATAAGTCCTTGGCAATGCTTATAACCTAAACTCAAGTCAGAGTATGTGCTTTAAGAGCAGCATCTTGCATAATAGTACGATTGTTTCCCACTATAATAAAAACTCCTTAACACTTATTATACTTAGTATTATAAGTTGGATTTATTTTTTGATGATCAAATATCGTATCAAGTATTACGTGAAACTTCTTACATTAAAATGAGAATTTCTCCATTAAGTTGTAATACTTATAATACCAAGTACTATAATATAATTTAAAGAATAGTCTAAGATAATTTGGAAAGCAATTAGTTTGTCAGTATTTCTAACAATGTTTTTTGGGATTTAACGAAATCCTTGAATTTTCGGGCAGCCTAATTTGTGTCTACTTCTATTTTACTTTTCATTACAAGAGTTAGTTCAAGCTTCTTTAAAAATGATACTCTTCTATTGAATTTTTCATCTAAACCTTATTTGACGATACTTATCATACACAGTACAATAAGTATTAAGATTATCGGAGGATTATATGAATGATTGCAAAAAAAGCCCTTTATAAAAAAATTTATGATGATATCGTTGATAAAATTGATTCAGGAATCTATCAAGTAAATGAATTATTGCCGTCTGAGTCTGAATTAGAAGAATTATTTACAGCTAGTCGTACCCCTGTACGACAAGCATTAAAACAGCTTGAAAATGATGGTTTTATTTATCGTCTACAAGGGAAAGGTTCATTTGTAGCAAATCGAAAATCATTGAGATCTTGGCAGACTGGATTTAAAGCCACTTATTCTCAAGAATGGAAAAAAATACACACTAAAACTATAAGTATCAAAAAGATAAAATCCCCAATAAAGGCTAAATTATTAGAACTTTCTAATGAAGAAGAAATTACACATATAAAAAGAATAAGAACTCATAATGGAGAACCCGTTATGTACTTAGAGCATTTTTCTTCTCCTATTTTACCTTTTGAAATTTTCACCAAAGACCCAACTTACAGTTCTTTAGAAAACCTGCTAAAGGAAGAATTAGATGTAGAATTTCTTAAAATTGAAGAAGCCATAGAAGCTGTTGAAGCTAGTACACAGATAGCTACTTTGTTAAAAATCGATAAATCAAGTCCCGTTTTAAAAATTACACGTACCTCATATAATAGTAAAGATGATCCTATCGATATATTAATTTGTTATACAAAAACGAACAAATGGAAATATGTAGCGAGTTATGAAACAAGAATAGATTAGAGGGTGTCTAAATTACTAATATAGATATTCTTTTTGCTTAAAACTTAATAACAATATACCTTATCCTGCTAATGATCATGAAAAAATCCTGTATTTCTATACAGGATTTTTTCATCTAGGGTTGTCTTTTATAAGTAATTATTTTCGTTCATTAATCAATCCTATTATCCATACACACAATCAGCGTTTACCAATATAATATTTTATATTAACTCTAGCACAGTATTTGCTTGTACTATTGCATGTTGAATTTTTCAGTTGCCTCACGAATTTTATCCTCTGCAGCTTCAATTTTGACTGCAATAGCAAGAACCCGCTCCTCAAACTCTTTAGGAATAACGATTACTTTATCGGCATCTCCCGCAACACTATTCCTCTTCCGAACACGAACATTGGAAATGGAGACTGATGCAACAATTTTCTCCATCACAATCCCCTTTTTTCATTTTTTGTTCATTTTTGGTCAAGTATTTTACATTCTACTTGAGCATATTTTCATAGTTATATTTTGTATCTACCTCTAACATAGACACACCGTTTCTAATTTCTCTTATCATGTCTTTCTCTTTTTGGAACAATTCCTCTGCTTTTTGTAAAACTTCCTCCATATTCTCCTGAGGGATAATAACCACTCCACTTCTATCAGCTATTACAATGTCTGCCGGACGGACTTGAACCCCGCCAAACTGTACCATGACATTAGTCGCTTCTTCCATTATTCGTCCCCTTGCTGTGGCAACAACCACTCCCCTTGCATATACGCTGAAATCTGCTTCCACATAATCATCTAAATCGCGACAGGCACCATCAATGACAACTCCTTCTATCCCTTTCACTTTCGCACCATTCGTTAAAATGCCCCCCCAGCATGACACATCTAATCTTCCACTGTTGTCAATCAGAATGATATCACCCTCTTTTGCAGTTTCAATGGCCTTCACCCCTAAATGATTAGGGCTCGTAGTAAGACCAGCGGGGACCACCTTTACAGTTACCGCATTACCCACAATTTTTTTGCACCCTTCCCATGTAGGTCTGATTCCATATGTTGATCCTTTTAAGCCCAATCCATCTAATGCATCTGATACGTTTGTCGTAGACAATTTTTTTAGCCTTGTACGGTATTCTTCCTTCATTTTTACATCCTCCATCAATCTTTTATATTTATTTCAACAGACGAAAGATACTTTGTTCATAACTTTCAAAAATTCAAAGTATCTTTGCCTGTAAAAAACATCGATTTAGAAAAAAGACTGCCATCAAAAAGATTGCTACTATTTAGAATTTGAACTGTAAGAAATTAAATTTCTTCCACAATCTTACTGTTTTTTTTCAATAATATTATGCCTGTAAAAACACTATCTATTATAGTTTCATCACTTGTTGCACAGTATATATATCCACAAGCTCATATTGAAGAGTGGAATGGATAATTCAATAACATTATTTACGATTGGTTTTAACGTAATTTAACAACAATCTAAAATAAAACTTTTCTTGATGAATAAACTTCAAACATGCATCTTATGTTGAAAGGAAGCAGAACTCCTTTTCCCACCGAGAAAATAATTGCTGCATAACGCCAAGAAAATAAAACTGACGCTAGAAAAAACGACTCCAGACCAATCAAAATGCCTCCATAAAATACCAGGAAGCCATGCTCCTAAGCTTCCTCCCAAGTAAAAGAAACATTGGTATAAAGAAGTAGCAGCTCCTTTTGAATGACTTACAACATCCGTTATATAAGCTGTAACAGATGATTGAGAGCAAAACTGGCCTAAAACTAATATAGAGGCACCAATAATAAGCGTATAAGGAGATGGGATTAAGGTGATCAAAATTCCCGATGCTCCAACAAGATGCCCAAATGCGATTGTTCCTCTTCTGCCAAATCGATTGGACACCATTCCTGTAATAAGAGAAGACATGATTCCCCAAATATACGTAAGATATAGAAGCGAAGTTTGTGTAACAGAATAGTTAAACGGATCTTGACTAGCATAAAAAGGCAAATAGTTAAAAAATCCTACAAAAGAGAAAAAATGAGAAAAACCAATAAAAAAAGTCGAAAGCAAGGGCAGATTTTTAAAATGATCCATAAAATTCTGCTTGCCAGTTTTTACTTGTTTCTTAGACTCTGATAAACAGAAATAGATTAATAGACTGATTAAAGTCGTCATGATCGTTGTAATGAGAAAGAACGCTTCCCCATTAAAGTGTTCCGTCATAAATCCACATAATACTCTTCCAAGAAGTCCGCCTAGTAATGTTGCACTAACATACGTAGCCAGTACCATACCTTTATTTTTCTTCGGAAATTCTTCAGAAGCATATGTCATTAAAACCGTTGTAACACCAGTAATTAAGGTTCCTTGAAAAAATCTAAACACTAAGAGCCAAAAAAACGAATGGGTAAAGATTAAGGCGGCACTCGGAATGATAAGAATAACATTTGAGATTAATACCACTTTTTTACGATCCCATTTATCTGAAAAGGTGGCTAAAAATAAGGATGAAAATACAATACCAATGATGGTTAACGAAATAGATAAACTAGCTGTTGACATCGATACACCAAATTCCTTCATAAATAATGGAAGAATTGGCTGTGGACCGTAAATAATAATAAAAGCATTTGTAACAGAAAGAAAAATAATGAACAGCCTCATGAAAAAGGACCCCTTCTTAATTTTAAATTAAGGCTGTTTTAGTATAGATTGTTGCTTTTAAACTCACAGCCTGAATACACTTCGTCCGTTTAGCGAGCGTCGAGCCTCCTCGTCGCATACGCTCTGCTTAAGTCTCGTCTTTCTCGCATTCCCACAGGAGTCTACGTGTATGCAGGCTGCTAAGAAACACTTTTTCAAATGTTTTTTTATGAAAAAACAACAAACTTTGAGAAAACAGCCTAAATGAATCAACTATCTTATTCTTAAATATAATTTTCAAATCTCACAATGGGCAAGTTCAGCGTTTTGTTTTTCTAAGTACTCACTATATTTAGGAGTGCCTTGAAATGGATTCGCTGCTAGCTAGCTTATTTTCTTCATTCAACTCAGCGTCTATGTGAGATTTCTTTGAAGTCTCACCCATCCGCCAGTAAGTAATAAAACTTATTGCAACGCAGGCAGCTACGTAGAAAAAGAAAAAATACTCAACATTCATACTCTTAAACCATAAAGCTATAAGCTCTGCTGTCCCTCCAAACACCGCAACAGTAAGTCCGTATGGGAACCCCACACCAAGAGCGCGAATCTCCGTTGGAAAAAGCTCAGCTTTCACAATCGCGTTAATAGAAGTGTAGCCAGTAACGATGATCAGACCTGCCATCATTAGTAAGAACGCAGCGATCGGACTCTTTATTTGCGTCATGATCAAGAAGATTGGCACTGTCAGCAATGTTCCAAAAATTCCGAAATACATTAATAGCGGACTGCGTCCAATTCGGTCAGACAATATACCAGCCAAAGGTTGAAGAATGACAAATAAAAATAAGGCAATAAAATTAATCCAAGTAACAACCTCTTTTGGAAGACCAACCGTATTTATCATGAACTTTTGTAGATACGTTGTGAAGGTATAAAAAGCTACAGTACCTCCCAGCGTTAGTCCGACAACTGTAAACACTGCTTTTGGGTGTTTCATCAGTGCTCGAATGGTTCCAGCGTTCTTCTTGCTTTCCGCATTCATTTTGGAGAACTGCTCCGATTCGTCCATCGTTCGGCGCAGCCACAACACAGCCAACGCCCCTAATGCTCCGATGACAAAAGGAATACGCCAGCCCCAAGATATCATATCTTCCTCACTCAGCAGCTGCTGAAGGATGATTTGTACACCTAATGCAACCATCTGTCCACCAACAAGTGTGACGTACTGGAAGCTGGAGTAGAAGCCACGGCGACCTTTGTTTGCCATCTCGGACAAGTAAGTAGCCGAGGTCCCATACTCCCCTCCTAATGACAACCCTTGTAGCAAACGAGCAAGGACAAGAATAATAGGAGCCATTATACCAATACTGCTATAACTCGGGGTAATGGCAATAATAAGAGACCCTCCAGCCATAACAGTGATAGATAGTGTCAACGCTGCACGGCGTCCATGACGATCAGCGAAACGCCCCATCAAAAGGCTTCCTATGGGCCGCATTAAAAAGCCTATTGCGAAAATTGCTGCCGTGTTAAGCAATTGGCTTGTTTGGTCCCCTTTTGGAAAAAACTCTGTTGAAAAATACACGGCAAAAGCAGAGTAAACATACCAGTCATACCATTCAATTAAATTTCCAATCGATCCTTTAAAAATATTTCCTGCAATGCGATTGGTCTTTTTACTTTCAATCGTTTGAGCCATTGTTTCACCTACTTTTTATTTAGTTTTATACTACTTAAGATAATTACTGACCATTATGAAACAATGCCCTCAATGCCATATTTACTTTCCTCTATATATAATTTCTGACCCAGCATTGACTATCTTTCCAATTTCCATTATCATCGTAGCAAAAATAATTACATATTTAAAATATCTAAAAGCTATTGTATTTATATCTATTTATGTATAAATAAAGAGGTGAAAATTCGAATGGACATTAAGCAGCTCACCTATTTTCTAGGGATTGTAGAAGAGGGAAATATAACGAAGGCAGCACAAAAATTGCACATTGCTCAACCCCATCTTAGCAAGCAGCTAAAGCTTCTTGAAGATGAGGTTGGAGTTAAATTGGTGGAACGCAGTACTCGAAAAGTCCAAACAACAGATGCTGGTAAAATGCTGCAGCATCGAGCAAGGCAAATATTAGAACTAATGGACATAACAATGAAAGAATTAAAGGATTTTAATGAAGGGCTTCAAGGAACATTATCAATTGGCACCATCGCTTCTGCAGCAGGTTCCCTTTTGCCTGAGCAGGTATATAAATACCACCAAAAATATCCTGGAGTTACATTTCATTTAAGAGAATGTCATACAATTGAAATATTAGAATTATTAAATAAGGGGATTATCGAAATTGGCATTATTCGAACACCTTTCAATGCGGATCATTATGAGTCTATACTGTTGCCCTCTGAGCCAATGATAGCAGCAACTAGGAAAAACTTTTTTGAGGAGGAACAACAACATATAAGCTTAAAATCACTCATTGATAAGCCCTTATTAATACACCGAAGGTACGAAAAAATGATAGTGGAGGCATGCAGGCAGTCTGGATTTGAACCTACTATACTCGGTACAATTGATGATACGAAAACAATTTTATTATGGGCAGATAAAGGAATGGGTGTAGCAATTGTACCAAAAGACTGGATCGGGCTGATCTCAAGTACCAATTTAAAATATATAGAAATTAATGAGCCAGCGTTAATTACAGGAACAGCAATCATTTGGAAGAAAAATCAATACCTTTCCTCTGTAACGAAACACTTTTTAGATAATTTAGAAATTTAGATAACATTTGTACTTACTATTTTTACTTAGAATGGAATTTTTCAATAATCTTTTGGTAAGCAGCCTGAAAATCAGGCTGCTTACTGTATAATCAATACAATATTGAAAAAAATTCACGCTGCTTTCGATTTTTTGATAAAATCAATGTACCTTTTTGCTTTTTCTTTATCAAACACACCTTCCCATTTGGACATAACGATGGCAGCCAATGCGTTTCCCAGTACATTCACAGATGTACGAAGCATATCTAAAATTCGGTCAATTCCTGCAATAAATGCCATTCCTTCTATCGGGAGGCCCATGGAGCCGAGTGTTGTTAATACCACAACAAAAGAGGCACCTGCAACTCCAGCCATTCCTTTAGAGGTTAACATTAACACAAGTAAAAGTGTAATTTGCTCTGGAATGGACAAATGAACTCCATACATTTGTGCAATGAAAAGCGCGGCAATCGCCTGATAAATGGCAGACCCATCTAGGTTAAACGTATAACCTGTCGGAATAACAAAAGAAGTAATTGCTTTTGGACAGCCAAACTTCTCCATTTTATCCATAATTCTCGGTAAAACCGCTTCAGAACTTGCAGTTGTAAAGGCTAAAATGACTTCGTCTTTTAAAACTTTTATCAGTACAAAAATACTTGTACCCGACATTTTCGCAATAATTCCTAATACAACAAATACAAAGAATAGGAGCGTTCCATAAATCACCGCCACTAGCTTCACAAGTGGAATTAATGAAGCAATACCAAACTTGGCAACATTCACACCAATTAACGCAAATACGCCAAATGGACTAAATTTCATCACTAAATTTGTCACCCAAAACATAGCGTCTAAAACACCGTCAAAGAATTGTAAAACCGGCTTGCCTTTTTCGCCAATTACAGCAACACCTACACCAAATAAAACAGAAAAAAAGACAACTGCCAGTATATCTCCTTCAGCTAACGATTGAAAAACATTTGATGGCACGATATGAACAAATTTATCTGCAATATTGCCGCTTTCTGCTGTTTTCGCTGTTGCTTCATATGTAGAAATATTACTTTTTTCCAAGTTGCTTTTATCAATACCAGTACCTGGATGAAATATATTTGCAGCCAGCAGACCAATAACCAAAGCAATAGTCGTGACAATTTCAAAATATAAAATGGTCCGACCGCCTAATTTTCCTAATGTTTTGATATCCCCTACACCTGCTATTGATACAATAAGTGCTGACACAACAATAGGAATAACCACCATCTTCACTAAATGAATAAAAATATCACCAATTGGTTGGAGAACAGCCATAGCGGTGTCATTTCCATAAAATAATGCACCTACCGTAATTCCTAGTAAGAGCCCGATAAATATTTGTGTAGCCAATCCAAACTTTTTCATTAATGAAAACCCCTTACCATTTGCAATTTTACAAACTCTCATCGCATTAATATGTTTGACTATTCTAACTACTCACGATGTTCAAGCTCAATCGACAAGTCCATGGACAAGGATACACTAATTTCAAAACTTGGTAAATGCAATTCACATAATTATCATAAAACTTATCAAAAATCAAGAAAAAACTACAACTATATACAAAAAACTAAAAACGGAGTATTCAAAACTTATAATCGACGTAGTTGAGTAAACAGTAAATCTGGATATAAGCGATGAATAGTAATGGATTTTTTCGTTCTCTTGCATCTATCCAGCAATTTGGGCTTTTAAATAATCTCCTTTGGTTTAATTTTGCACGTTCGATCACTCTTTGCAACTAACTACCCGGCAACTGGATGTGAGGCATAATGTGTATCATTTAACTCTATTCTTAAATTTAATGATTAAAAATAGGAATAAAACTAAATACACACATGCAGTCAGAAACCAGGTTAAAAAGAATCCAATACCCAAGCCAATATTGGCATCTTCGTATTGCTTAATTGTATCGTCAATGACGACATATAACATAGGGGCAGCGCAAATCAAGTAGCAAAAGAAGAATATTGCAAACTGCTTTTTACTTTTCCTATTGCTTATTTTATGGAAGGCAATAAAAGGGATAAGAAGTATTAAAAGAGTAATGAGGACTAATGCAATCAGGTATGTATACATAAAACACCTCACTTCAAGATTTATGGTAACAGTTAAGTAATATGTTGTGTTTACTAATTTCATTACTGGAGCATAATACTTCAATTATTTAAAAATAGAATAAAATGAATGACAGATACCACCCAGCAATCATTGTTATAAAATACCATTAGCGTAAAAACTAATGGTATTTTGTATTTTTAATCGTTCTAACATCCTTACTCTACTTCTCCAACGACTGAAAAACGTTTGTTTTTGTGTTGTATATTTTCAATTTCATCTAAAACCGCAATTGCGTAATCCGCATAGCTAATATAGCTTTCACCTTTTGAATTCAAGATTAATTGATCTCCGCCTTTTTGGTAAGAACCAGTACGTTTACCTTCAGAATCAAAAAATCCTGCTGGACTAATATAAGTCCATTGGATCCCGCTTATAGTTTGCAGTTCTTCTAAATTTTTACTCATGTTAGTAGCTGTTGGAAGGTAAGCTTTAGGGAAATCAGGGGTTTCCATTACTCGAACTGTTTTTGCCTCATCTACAAAAAGACTTCCTGCTCCCCCAACGACGATCAATCTTGTATTTAGAGTACCTTTTAATGCTTCGATTAATACTTTACCTGCTTCAACATGCTGATGTTCTTGTCCTGAAGCAGCACTGAATGCATTTACTACTACATCAAACTGTTCAACATCTTGTGATTTTAAATTAAAAATATTTTTTTCTACTACTGCAACCTGTTTGTTTTGTACTTTAGTTGCATCTCTAACAATAGCAGTAACTTCGTGTTCTCTTTCCACAGCTTCTTTTAGAATAAGGCTTCCTGCCTTACCACTTGCACCAATAATTCCAATTTTCATCTTATAATCCTCCTATATTAACCAATTTATATGTAACCAAACAGGTTACATGTAATTATTATAGTTACAGGTTTTATTCCAGTCAACAAATAAAATTTTTTTATTATGTTTATCTTTTAAGGTATAATAAACTTGTAACCAATATAATTACATGATATAAATATTGAATTACTCAGTTTAGAATAAATAAGAAAGGTGATTTAAGGTGTCCATCAGCAGCCGATTTGCGGTAGGAATTCACATATTAGCTCTAATTGAAATAAATAAAAAGGGAACAAACTCTTCAGAATTTTTAGCTTCAAGCGTAAACACGAATCCAGCCTTGATAAGAAAGATTATGGGAATGCTTAAAAAAGCAGGTTTAATTGAGGTACATCCAGGTATTGCAGGAGCTATTGCAACAAGAGAACTATCTGATATTACATTGCTTGACGTTTATAAAGCAGTAAATGTTGTCCAGGATAAAGAGTTATTTAGCGTACATCAGAATCCAAATCCAGAATGTCCCGTAGGCAAGAGTATCCAGCAAACAATAGAACCATTATTTATAGCTGCTCAATCGGCTATGGAGAAGGTGTTAGGGAATGTAACCCTAGAGGATGTGGTGAAGGATATTACGAATAAAAATATATAGTATGCTATAAAAGACATGCTTGATAATGTCTTTTATTGTTGTAAAACTAACCTGCAGCGTCAGTTCATTAAGGAACACTCCGTAAAAAAAATGCTAATATTTTTTAATCTAATAAGATAATTGGAAAAATCCTAAAAACAAAAAAATGTAGAGAAAATATTACTTTCTCTACAATCTGAAAAGCTTCTATGGAAGCAACATAGAAGCCTTTTTTAGCTTGTATTAAATTAATTGATATACCCTTGCTTCAAACGGTTTAAATGTAATCGTATCTCCGTTTTCCTCAAGATCGTCTCGGTAGTTACTTAAAAGTAATTCCTTCGTTTTACCCTTTAAATCATCTGGCAAACGGAAGCTAGTCGTCGTTTGGAATAGGTTAACGAACACAACCACTTTTTCTCCATTTAACGTTCTTGTATATGCATAAATATGATCATGCTCTTCTAAAATAAGATCGTAGCTGCCGTAAATGAGAACATCATGATCCTTTCTTAATTGAATGAGTTTTCTATAATAATGGTAGATGGAATCGGAATTTTCCTTTGATTCCTGCACATTGATTTCTTGATAATTAGGATTCATCTTTAACCATGGAGTGCCTGTTGTAAAGCCCCCATTTGCTTCGGATGACCACTGCATCGGTGTTCTAGAATTATCCCTTCCATTCTTCCAAATAATCTCCATAATTTCTAAATGAGATTTCCCATTTTCTCTTTCAAACTTATACATGTTTTTAATCGCCACATCATTATAATCATCAATGGACGGGAACTGGACATTTGTCATTCCTATTTCCTGACCTTGATAAATAAATGGCGTTCCTTGCATGAGGAAATACATCGTTGCAAGAGCTTTTGCTGACTCATTTCGATAGTCTTCATTCCCCCAAGTAGAAACCGAACGCGGCTGATCATGATTTTCTAAAAATAATGCATTCCAGCCCATACCATCCAATGCTTTTTGCCATTTTGTCAGCGTTTTTTTCAAAGCATGAATATCAATTCCACCATCTACGCTTCTTCCCCAAAGAGAAAGATGCTCAAATTGGAAAATCATATTAAAGGCGCCTTTTTCTTCTCCAACCCAAGTTTCTGCTCCATCAGCACTTACTCCATTTGCTTCGCCAACCGTCATAATGTCATATTTATCAAAGGTTTCACGCTTAAGCTCATCAAGAAATGCATGAATACCTTCACGATTCATATGGCCCTTGAATGATGGTACATACTTTAATTTTTTAGGGTTTGGTAAATCTGGGAACCCTGGAACCTTTTTAATATGAGAAATGGCATCAACACGGAAACCATCGATTCCTTTATCTAACCACCAATTAACCATCCCATATAAATCGCTGCGAACCTTAGGGTTTTCCCAGTTTAAATCCGGCTGCTTGCGCGAGAATATATGCATAAAATATTCCTTTGTATCTGGGTCATATTCCCAAGCTGAACCGCTAAAAATAGATTCCCAGTTATTTGGCTCTTTCCCTTTTTTCTTCTTGGCTTTCCTTCCTTTTCTTCCGTTTTTCCAAATATAATAGTCTCTATATGGACTATCCTTTGAAGAACGTGATTCAATAAACCAAGGATGCTCATCAGAAGTATGATTAATAACAAGATCAAGTATGAGCTTCATTCCTCGGCGATGAACTTCTTCAAGAAGTTCATCAAAATCACTCATCGTTCCAAAATCACTCATAATCCCCTGATAATCACTAATGTCATAACCGTTATCATCATTAGGTGAAGAGAATATCGGACAAATCCAGATTACATCTATACCAAGCTCCTTTATATAGTCCAGCTTGGATATAATCCCTTGTATATCTCCAATACCGTCACCATTCGAATCCATAAAACTTCGTGGATAAATTTGATATGCTACTGCTTCTTTCCACCATATCTTTTTCATAAAGAATCTCCTCAGTCTCTATTATTAAACTAACCTAAACCATCACAACCGCAATCGTTTGCGCGTTTTAATATGTAAAGGTCTAATTAAAAAAGTTAACCTTTATATCGTCTATCTTCATTTATTTCCCTATCTACTATAAGGGGAACATATTAGTTTCTTATCCTCTTATCCATTTATTTGCTACTATTCCATATCTATAAAAATAATGAAAATAAAATATGTAAGGTTCCTAAGAAATAAATCAATTCCCATTGAAAAAATATTCCAATCCTCTACAAACAACATATTACTTATCTGATTACATCTTATAATATTACCCTTAAATTGAACATAAATGATATGATTAAAAACATAGACAATTTTGCTATTTAATTTATCACTCTCACTAGCTCCAGTATTTTTTTATAGTCTCTAGAATCATGCTTACAACTTAAAGTTGGCTTTAAGTCAAACAAAAAGGTGAGGAGAATTTATAGAAAAGTCTCTCTCACCTCAAACGCTTGTATTATGAATTCTCTTCTTCATTTGGATAAAGAACGAATTTGTATGTATTTCCTTTTAACTGATCTCCATGGAATTCAATTTTACGATTTAAAATATCCATGTTTTGCGCAATCTCACTTGATGCCCCCATAATAATGACAACTTTCCCTTCAATATTTGACAGGATTAATTTCTCCTTTATTCCTGTTACAAATCCACTTTACAACTAAAAGTTAACTTCAAGTCAAACGATAGGAGCATAATTTTTTATTTCTTCTACCTAAACACTTTGAGCTTTGTTCATTTTCCTCTTTATAAAAACAACGCCCAAACTAATGATAGAAATCAATAAAAGAAAAATTGAATTTGCAAGAATCAATGACTGAACAGCTTTGATATGCAATAACTGCGAAAACACCGCACCCTCATAAGGAGAAAGTGTGGCTCCTATGTTATAAGAAACCAGTACCACTGTGGTTCCAAGTGTTGCCATTTTGGCAATTTGCTGAGTAAATGTATGAAGTAGATACGGCATGATACACCGAAAAGAAAAGCCAATGACCATCGAACAAAATGTTGTAAGTAAGATACTTTCTGAAATAGTAGTCACATACATAAAAATTCCAATCAGTAGTATGGATACAGGCATTATATAATCCTTCAACAATCGGAAAACCTTTCCAAATGAAAAACCAGCAATAAATGCTCCTAATCCAATAAAAGCAATCATATTGCTGCCATTTGTTGCAGTGCCAATATTTTTTTCTAGAATCAGAGGAGTAATCTGGATATTATAATTGATAAAAATCGTTACAATTACAAATAACAAAATTCCATAGCCAATCATCAAGCGATAGACCCTTCTATCGTTTGAACCGTCTGATATAATTATTTTTTGTTCTACTTTTCTCTTTCCTATTTGCTTCTTGTTGTCCGGAACAAAGAAAAAGAGTGCTAAAAAAATGGGGAGCGATAGAGCATAAACAAAAAACGAAGTATGCCAGCTGATTTTCAACAACTGACCCACCAAAAGCGTCAGACAAATGCCGCCTAATCCTTCAAAGGAACTTTCCATTCCAATTGCTTTTGCTCGTTTATCTAAATCGTTTTTGTACAAATCACTAATCATTTGAATGATTAAGCGATTAAATAAACCGATACCTAAACCAAATATACAACGTGAAAGAAACAATAACGAGAAGATATCATGCTTCAGTGCAGGAAATATCCCTGAAAAGAAGACAAGTCCTAATCCAATCAATATTGTTTTTTTCTTTCCAATCCATGGTTCTAACCGATTCCCAATTAAAATACCAAAAACGACAAGCAGGGAAGGAATGGTTGTTAACAGTCCCACATGCGTTGGATCAATCGTCGGAAATTCCTTCGTGATTGCTGGAATGTTTGCGGCAATAGCTGGACCTGTTGAGATTAACAACGCAGCTGAAAGCAAAGAATATAATTTTACATTCTCAATACGCATAAAAAATATCCCACTCCTTTATTTAGTGATTAATGCTTATTCATTAAATTCAACATTCAGTTTCGACAAATTCTAAAATAATTGGTTTCTAATAGTATAAGTTTACGAACCGAATGTCTTTTATCGGTCAACTTTAATAATGATTATTCATTCTTTGTAAAATACTTCATCCATACCCCACCATTAGCTAGTTTTTCGATTGCCTTTAAGATAAAATTTACAGGTTTCTTCTTTTGTAGTTGAGATCTAGTTTCAAACAGTGTCAAAGAGTTAGATGAACCATCAGCTATTGGGACTAAGACCAAACTTAACTCATCAATTAAACCTTCATTCAGAAACGACCCGTTTAAAACGCCTCCGCCCTCCAACATTAATTTGTCGATTGAAAATAAATTTTTTAACTTTTGAACTACTACCGTAAAATCTAATTGTTCTTTTCCACCGAAAATATATGATATACCTATTTTTTGAAGATGAGCTAGATAAGCATCAGATACTTGCTCTGTAAGCACTACTACTATATGATCTTCCGTCCTATTCTCGCTCCATTCTGAAATGTAGTTTTTTGTCCATCCTAATTTTCCAGAAGGGTCTACAGCTATTGCATACGTTTTAGTATCTGTTGTTGCTACAAAATCAGTTTTAGGGATAGTCGTAATGTTTTCATGTGTCAAATCTAATTTATGTCCAAAAGTAAAGTTTTTCTCCATGGTAATCCTGCCACACATCCATGCTTTGCATCCGTAACGTTCATGCATTTTTTCATACTCGTCAATAAAATATTGGGTTTGTTCCTCTTCCAAATAATCTCCAATGATTTTCCCATCTAATGATGTCAGCATGTGGCAAATTATATATGGTCTTTCCAAAGTTGTTACTCCTTTCTATAAAAGTAGTCGTAGAAACATCATAGTGCCTAGGATTATTGATATAAAAAAAGCCCTGTATAACAGGGCGCAACTACTATTTTAATTTGTTATATTCCTCATCTGTTACTGGTTCCAACCATTCCGGCGTACCTGCAGTGATTGCAATGTGTTCAAACCAGCTGTCTTTTGTAGCGCCATGCCAGTGTTTTACACCATCATGGGTGACAATAACATCACCGACTTTTAAGAATTGAGCAGGTTTTCCTTGTTCTTGGTACCATCCTTCGCCACCAGTTACTAATAAAAGTTGAAATCCATCACGATGAATATGCCAGTTATTTCTGCATCCTGGTTCAAAGGTCACATTCCCAACACCAACACTCACTTTAGGATCAGCAATTAATGTTTTAAGATAACTTTGTCCCACAAAAAATTGTGCATATGCTTCATTTTTTTCGCCCACTGGGAAAATAACGCCATTTTTTACTTCTTCATTTTTTGCCATTTTAATTCCTCCAATAAACTTTATTTTTTTGTTATTAACCAACTTGAACAGTTGGACGAATGATCATTTCATTAATGGCTACATCGGATGGTTCCTCAATTGCAAAGGCAATTGCACGAGCAATGCGGTCAGCATCAATTGCCACTTTGTAAAACTCATCTAAGCCAGCTTTCATCGTTGGGTCTGTTGTAGTTTCTAAAAGTTCGCTGGTAACAGCCCCAGGAGAAATATTGGTCACACGGATATTGGTGCCACTCATCGCTTCTTCTTGGCGTAAACCTTCTGAGACTGCTCTTACTGCAAATTTAGTTCCACAATAAACCGTTCCACCTGGGTAGATGTTATGTCCAGCTACCGAAGAAAGATTGATTACATGACCGGATTTGCGTTCTCTCATAGATGGAACGATAGAAGCGATGGCATACAAAACACCTTTGATGTTGACATCAATCATCTTATCCCACTCGTCAACTTTATTTTCGGCAAGAAAAGCTTGTGGCATGATTCCAGCATTGTTGACTAATACGTCGATTTTTCCAAACTCTTTAAGAGCGTACACAGCAAGTGCTTCCAGTTGTTGACGAGAAGTCACATCTGTCACTTTATAAATAGCCTGTCCACCACTGGTTTTAATCTCATCTTGTAATTTTTTTAAACGGTCTTCACGACGAGCTGCGAGTACCAACTTTGCACCTTTTGATGCAAGTTCTTTTGCAGTAGCTTCTCCAATTCCGGAAGAAGCACCCGTAATAATAACAACTTTATCTTTAATATTAGACATAATAAATAACACCCTTTCTTAATTTTCAGGAATAATTTCGTTAACACAAGCTAATGCGTTTAGTGTTCTTGGAAAGCCCATATAGGGAAGGCAGTGAGTGATGGCGGTGATCAATCTTTCCTTGTCATTGCCCACATTTTTGTTACCCTGCACATGTGCCTTCACTTGACCTTCAGCACCGCCAAGCGCACTGATGATGCAAAGTGTCAACAACTCCCGTGTTTTCAAATCAAGTCCGCCACGAGTGTAGAAATCTCCGAAGCAAAAAGCGGAAAGATATTCCTGCATATGCTTTTGATTCGACGGGGCACTCTCATACATTTTTTTTATGACATCTCCAAAAATCTCTATCTGCACTGCAAGCCCTTTATCAAAACGCTTATCTTCATCTACAGTCTTTTGACTTTCAATCGGTAAAGCGATATTCTTCGCTTTGAAAACCTCATTGACTTCATTGATAGCATTTAACGTTTTGGGGAATCCAATATATGGAGCACACTGGTAAACAGCCTCTTTGATTTCTACAGGTGTTAGTCCAACGTTTAGCGCGGCACTAACATGTGCTTTTAATTGGGGCAATGTTTGACTCGTCGCAAGAACCACCAGGGTGATCAACTCACGTATCTTGTCATCCAGATCCCCTTGATAAAAAACTTCCCCAAAAATGAAATGGCTCAGAATGTCCTGAAAATCAGGATTAGTAGCATGTACGGTAGTTACTCCTTCACCAAATAGCTGTTTGAACTTTTCCTTGCTCTTTTCAACACGATCCATCATTACACCTCCGCTAATTAACTCATATAATATTCCCAAGTTAGTAAAATTTGAAGTCTACTAATCGCATGTTGATACGCTATCGCACATCTGTGTATAATATAAAATGAAAAGAGGATGTCTGCAATAATCAAAATGCCGTGATTTGTACGTTATTGCACAAGTTCATTAAAATTGTGCGATATTTTTTAAGAAAGCTTGGTGATTACTAAAATGTCTAGGGTCGATAGAAGAGTGCAAAAATCTCAAGAAGCAATAAAAAATGCTTTTATTGAACTGATGTCTGAAAAAAGTTTTGATCACATTACGATACAAGATATTTCCGACAGGGCAAATGTCGGTCGAAGAACTATTTATGATCATTACATGGATAAATTTGATTTACTGAATAAGCTCATTGAAGAACATATTAATGAACTAAGGAAACTGTGCGAATCGGCAGCTGATTTGGATTTTGTTGAGGGAAATCTGATGTGGTTTGAATACTTTGAACATAATTATTCATTCTTTTCAACAATGTTAGCTAGTAAAGGAGCCCCTGCTTTTCGCAGTCATTTCCTAGAATTTGTAATCGAGGAGTTAGAGGGGGAAGTAGATATAACCGAAGGAAAAAATCAAGGATTAAGTAAGGATTTAATTCTTAAATTTTTTGGAGCTGCCATCGTAGAGACAGTAATAGCGTGGATCACTAATGGATTATTAGAACCCTCTAAAGTCGTGGCAGAACAAGTGGGGATTTTGTTAGATAGGAATTTATAGTTAGAGAATAGTTTTTCAGATACAACGAAGATTGTGAAGGAATATACTTAAACAAGCGGGTAGCGTTTATTTAATAACATGATGCAGCTCTATATGTTTTTTAATTAGTGAGTGATCATATACCTATTTAAGAATAGGGCGCTGTTCTTGAAAAAAGGACAGCCCCTTTCTACATGGTGTTCTTTATCTCTATTTTATACGACTTGTTGAAGCTTTATGGGTTGCTTTTAAATCCTTTCTACATGTGATTTCTTCAAATATATCTAAAAAATCTTGAGCAAGAGTACCCAAACCATTTAACCCATTTGAAGATTTATACAACCTTCCCCTCCTTTTACTGCTTGATTAGTAAATATCTCTTTTTCAACAGAGGTGTAATTATTTTCGCTATCATATCACCAGTCCTAATAGAATGGTGAGTTATAGACGTGAAATATATCCACTAAAAGATTCAACATTTGGTGTACCTACACCGATTGGTTCCAGATTATACAAGCTACTTCTTTCAATATTTAATACATTTCTTCAAATATACAAAATTCACCTACTTAATATTTAAGGATATTTTTAGCAAAAAAGTGATTTATTATTAGGAATAAAAT
>NZ_JBQRKO010000004.1:0-225422 GCF_052318935.1 Niallia sp. 01092
CTACTTTAATAAACGCTTATTAATCGTCCATTTTAAGAGTATATGACTTATAAAAAAAAGAAAAAAAGATAAAGAGAAATTAAGAATTAGGCCGTATTCTGATTCTCTAAAAGTAATAGGTTCAATATTAAACGTAATAATATGAAAAAATGGTATTATATTACCACCTGTTAAATATTCCGTTGATACATAACCTCCAATGACTATAATAGGAACCATTACTTTTTTTGAAAAAAGTACTATAAAAAAGGCAATAGCTATATATAAAAGAGACTGAAATAAATATGGCAGCAATAAATTAAAAAAATAATTTTTATAATGTATTAAATTCAATATTAAACAATCAATAATAAGAAGTATTTCATATAATAATGTAAAAATACTAACTCTTAGTATACCATGCTGAAAAATGGTAAGAGGATAGGTAAACAGAACAGTATTTCCATCCTCTTCAAAATAATCATAATAAAGAAATATTATCCACCATGCTGAAAAAGGAACAACTAAAAATTCCATTTCTTTTAAAAGAATAAAATTAAGCTTGTTATCCAATAATACCATTTGAAAAAGAAAAATGATTTGAAGTAGAATAGGTAAATAAAAGGAATATCCTAGAGCTTTTATTTCAAAAGGAAGGTTTAGTTTTTTTAACATACTACATTTACCCTTTTCGTCAAATATAAATAGGTATCTTCTAACGTTGTTTCTACCAATTTTGCATTAGGAATATAGGATTCTGAGAAAAATCTAACTAAATAAGAATCGCTTAATTGTTTTGTTGAAATAATATCTTCTTCGTTTATTGCTAATTTTTTTTCAATAGGGATTTCTATTTCCCATACCATCCCCGTAGTTATTTCTATTAATTCTTTTCTACTTCCAGTTTGTAAGACCTTTCCTTGTTTCATAATAGCAATATTATTACAAGTAGATTCTAAGTCTTCCACAATATGACTTGAAATAATGATTATTCGGTCTTCTGATAATTTTCTTAAGAGTTGTCTAAAGCGTACGCGTTCTTCAATATCTAAACCAGCTGTAGGTTCATCTACAATAATAATTTTTGGATTTCCCAATAAAGCTTGTGCTATTCCCAGACGTCTTAACATACCACCTGAGAGATTTTTTATTTTCTTTTCTCTTTCATTCATTAAATTGACCGCAGAAAGAATGTTATCTATAGTAGTGTTTCTATTTGTTTTTATTGTTAAACCTTTTAAGATTGCGAAATGATTCATGACCTCTTTAATAGTTAAGTTTTTATAAATAGAAAAATGTTGTGGCAGGTAACCAATATGGTTTCTCACTTTTTTTACATTTTCCCATGAAATATCCTCTAAATGTATACTTCCGTTATCTTGTTTTTCAAGTGTTGCAATAATTCGCATCAGCGTAGTTTTTCCGGCACCATTTGGTCCAAGAAGACCAAATGATCCTTTTATTTGGAGAGAAACATTGTTTAAGACTTGCTTTCCTCTAAAGCTTTTATTTATATTATTTAATACTAAATTACTCAACATTTTCACCTACCCTATATTTCTTTAATAAAATTTGAACATCTTCCCATGACACTTTTCCACTTCTTATCATAGTAAACCATTCGATACAAAACTTATTTTTCTTGTCGAGATTACTTTCTTCTTTTAGCCAATCGGATAATGTCATTAATACTTTCTTTTTAGTCCCAGTGCTAGGTACCGAATTATACCATTCTATTTTATTTCCCTCATCAATAATATTATTTTGCTTATTATATATATATCCATACATAATTTCAAAAGCTTGCAAAAAGTCAGGGTCTTCCACCACTATATCTAGATACTTCCAAGTTAGTGCGGGAACAAGCCAATATGTATATATATAAGGAATATCAATTAGCCAAGAATCATCAGAATAATTTAACAACAAGATCTCTGGTGAATACCAAACAAACTGATATTGTAGAGAATTATCTGAAATAGATAATGTTGGAACCATCATAACTTTTGAAGGATAAGGTAGAGATAAATTAAAATCTTTTGAAATTTTATCCATCAATGATTTAGTTGCAAATTCAAATTCATTATATTTAAGTCCTTTTATATCACCAGGGAAAACTAGCAATGATTTTCCATTCTTTTTACTTTGCAATTCTCCGGTTGTTAATGTTAAGCCAAAAGAGGAAGTACCTTCCCATTTGTTTTCTCCTTCTTTTTCTAAGTTTGTGTATAACGGTTTTTTTCCACTATATTTAAGTTTATATGATACAAAGTTGTTTACTTGATGGTTTGTTCTTACTAATTGTCCATATTTATTGATAATAAAGGATGGTTTATTATCAACCGATGGAAGCCAGTTAAAGTAAAAAGGGAGGTAGATAGCTCTCTGATTGGCATAAAATAAAGGGGAGCTACTACCCTCATATTCTAATTCAAGAGACCACTTTGTTTTAGATTTCCATACTTTTTTTAAAAAGATTTGAATAGAATCTTGATCTTGCTTAAACTTTAATTCTTCATTTCCAACCCTAATACTTTTTATTTTTAAATCATGGTATAAAGAAAGAGTAAAATCTTTTAAGTCTTTATTACTATCATTCATCAAAACCATTTTTACACG
Source organism: Niallia sp. 01092 (assembly GCF_052318935.1). Classification (NCBI taxonomy): domain Bacteria; kingdom Bacillati; phylum Bacillota; class Bacilli; order Caryophanales; family Bacillaceae; genus Niallia; species Niallia sp. 01092. The sequence goes on from NZ_JBQRKO010000004.1 coordinate 2,599, forward strand.
AGACTTTAATAGTCTATCAATATCTAAATCAATATCATAGGATAAAATTGTTAAGTTATTATTCTCTATATAGTTAGATTTTTTTTCATAATAAGAAATATCATAAAATTCTCTGGATTTTTTACTCTCGTCTCCACTTACATATAACTGCCATTTTAAACTTAGAGGATAAGCAATTGTCATTATTAATAGAGATGAAATAGATAAAATTAACCAAGCAAATTTTTTTTCTAGTAAATTTTTACCTTTATATAAATAAAGGGTATACGTAACAACTAAAATTATTATCCACAATAGATGGGTTAACCAATAGAAGATATCTATGGAAAATCCATAATGACTATTATATACTCCATAAGGATTTGGATCTCCTAAATTTAACCACCTTGTAACTTGTTTCCATTGTGTTCCAATAAAAGCTGTATTCATTGGCCCTATTAACGCCCAAATAATTAAAGTTAATGGGAAAATGAGTTTACTTTTAATAATGATTGCTAATAGATAGCCAATACAGTAGCTAATAAAAAAAGGTATACAAAAATAGAGCAAAAAATAGAGAAACGCACTTAAATAAAAATGCGTAACTGGCCATCCTTTTAAAAAGTAATAACTTAAAAAAAGAAGGTACGATAATATACTTAAACCAAAAGCAACAATTGCACCATATAAGATATTAGAAATTATTTTATATAATAATGCATCTTTGATGGTTAAGAATAAATCAGTTAATTGATGCTTGTCCTCTGAACGCATTACCATGACGCCAAATAGCAAAAAAGCTAAAATACCTCCTTGAACTAGAAAACTTGTAGAGGTTAACATTTGTCCAGGTGATTGTATGTCATACAAGGCAAGTATTTCATAGCTAAAGAACCCTAGTAAAAGCAACCAAAATAATAGCTGTCTTTTAAACTGTAACCATAATAAAACTATACTGTTAATTATAATATGCAATATTTTCCCCTCACTTAGAAATAAATAATATATGATATTATTTTACTACAAAAAAGGAAATAAAATAATAAAAATGAAAAATTTTAACTTTTTTATAGGTAAATATGGTAATATTGACTTGTTGAATTAATTTGTGGAGGGGAAAAAATGAAAATTAAAAAAGCTTTAGGAGGAATTTTAACTTTTGGAGTGTTAATGTTATTTGGCTTTAATGCTTATGCATCAAGTTCTTTTGCCCAAATAGATAGTAGTAATCCAGACGCTTCTGGTTCACAAGTCTACTGTGGTGATCATGTGATGGATTCATTCTGGGCAAATAACGATAGTAGTATAGATTATTACGCTTATATTATGCAAGAAATAACAGGTCCTAATAAATCAGTTCATACTCGAACAGTTGGTGATAATCAAGAAATTTATGAATCTAATATTTGGATAGTAGATAAAGATGATTATTATGTAAGAGCAAAATGGACTGGTGAAGCTGGTCTTTATTATTTGCAAGGGGCAGCTGGAATGGAAAGTAAATAGGGAAATTAATTTAACTTTTAAAGATAGATTTCTAACATAATAGTTTTAAGAATAATACTGTATAGGGGGCTGTTTCATAAGTCATATTACTTATGAGATAGCTTTCTTCTTTATATGTGAATAGTGTCTAGTAAATAACATTTCTTTTTGCTCTTATGTTTTTAACAACATAGGGGCTTTTTTACATATGATAGCAAGTACAATAAATTAGTTGTGCCTGTTCGGAACGTTTTTGGTTAAACTTTATTTTAAATCTACATCATATGCAATAAGGTTTGAGAAAGTCCTTATGAAAAGATTAAGGAAATTTTCATTAGAGCTTGAGCCTAATAAGACTAGGTTAGTAGAGTCTGATCGTTTTACCAGTAAACATGCACAGAAAAAAAGGAAGAAATTAGAAACGATATACTTACTAGGTTTTACACATTACGGGAAACAAACTATTCTATTGAACAAATTAAAGAAGCTGTTAATAAACTGGACTCGTCAATTAGAGTTACTTTTGATGATACAAACAAAACAATTAATGTAACGCCAAATACAGTAAAGACATTTGTAGGAATTATCCATAACAGTATTGTACAACGTTTGATGTCCGGTGAAGTTGAAATAGCTATTTAGAATTGTAACTTTTGATCAAACTTTTTTATAAAAACTAACTGTACATTAAAACCGATCTCATACATTTTGATCAATCTTTTTTCAAAATGAGTGGGTTTCTTCTATTATAAAATCAACGTTTGCAGCTCACTTTTGATCAAACTTTATTTCAAAGCTACAAATTTTTGTGGATTTATAATAAAGTTTGATCATTTGTAACAAAGATTGATTATTTCTAAAAAAGATTGATCATTTATAATAAAATTTGATAAAAAATAGCCTCTTCGGGTTTGATATCCGTAAGAGGCTATTTTTGTGTTTCTAAATAAAAAAGAGGTGAATTTATGTCTAAACGCAAACGTTCAGTATCAATTGACAAAAAATTAAAAGATGGTTTTGGGCAAGGAATGGGCATTGATTACAAACCATGGGTTACTATTCAAGATGTACCATCTTTAGGACGTTCAACTCGATTAAAAGGGATAAAAGTAAAAAGACAGTTTGAATTTCTCTCAGATTAAAACGAAACTACTTTTATTTATTGGAATATTCAGGTTTTATTGTGGATATTCGTGAACAGTTTCCTTTATTACCAATTGAAGAAACAATTATCATCGCAGAAGAATTAGGGATTAAACACCCCACAGATCCTAATACAGGCGAACCAGTAGTAATGACAACAGACTTTTTAGTAACGGTAAGTAAAAATCAGCAGTATCAGAGCTAGAACTTTGAAATATAAAGATGAACTTATGAATAAAAGAGTGTTAGAGTAGTTTGAAATAGAGCGTATCTATTGGGAACGGCAGAATATAGATTGGGGAATTGTTACAGAGTTAGAGGTTTCTAAAAGATTAACGAGATTTTACACGTTAATAAAGTCAGAAAAGATTTTTCAGAGAAGGTGAGAGCGATATGATCTTTTATAACCAAGTCTATCAATATACTGATAGAGAAGAAGAGAATCGTATTCGTGTTATTGAAATAAATGATAATGCAGCATACTTGGTTGATCTTCATGGAGATACTTCGATGCCTAAAAAAATTTTACTTTCAGATATGGAGAATGAAATACAAAATGATATTTTACTTCCTATCCCAGATCCATATGCAAAAGAGTATCGTGAAAGAGGAGACCGGGATTATCGACTAGATGCCAGTTTGAATCTAGAAGAATTTACTAAAATCGTGATTCATCTTGTCCTGCATCATAATAAAAAAATTATTAATAAATATCCATTAGAAAAAGAAATGATAACCGCAGGATTAGCGGATACCCCAATTAATTTATGGACTTGGGGAATTGAAAATAAAAAAGGTAGATTACAGACAATTAGCGATAAAAATATATTGAGGTTGAATTTACTACCTAAAGGTAAAGCTCGTATCACAAGAGCAGGCATTAAATTTAAAGGATTGTCTTATGGCTCGGAAAAGGCTATAAATGAGCAGTGGTATTTAAAGATGAAAAATAAAAGTATTGAGGTAGTTTTTGATCCACGAGAAATGAACCAAATATATATCCCACATTCTGATGGTCGTAATTTCGATATATGTTATCTCTTAGATAGCAGTCATCAATATAAAAATAACTCTTTAGAAGAAATTGAATTTTATCAGCAGCTCTTACAAGAAATAAAATTACGATAAAGTACTAAGCAAAAAGAAAATACACTTAATGCAGATGCAGCGATTGACTCCATTATTAAACAAGCAGTTAAAGAGAAAAAGCAAACTTCTTCTGAAAGTAGTAAAGCAGAACGTTCGGTTATATTAGCTGGAATTCGTACAAATTCAGCTCTTTGGTCTTTTGTTAGTAATTCTTTCCCTCTTGATACCATATTTCCACCATCCCTTCAAAAACATAGATTATTTCTATTTTTCCAGATATCGATAAACAGTTGTCCGGGACACACCCCACCTTTGAGCGATATCCGTAATGGACGTCCCATTTGCCACCAATGTTTTCAACATTTCAATTCTTTTTTATCTAATTTCTCCGGTCTTCCTCCTAATCATCCTCTGGCTCTTGCTGCAGCACGACCAGCTGCTAAACGCTCTTGGATAAGATTACGCTCAAATGCAGCAAAAAGATGGAACATAAGTTGTCCCGTTGCACTGGCTTTGTCCATGGTGATGTTTTCCTGTAAGCTATGGAAGCTAATACCACAATCGTTAAGGTCATTCACTATTTTTATTAAATGTTGCATATTTCTTCCTAAACGACCTAAGCGCCGCCATACTACTATCGTGTCACCAGAGCGTACAAATCTAAGGTCTTCTTCCAATTCTTGTCTTTTATCACGATAAAACAGAAAAATTAAAAAACAAAGGATGAAATAAATGAAGGTAGGATATGCACGTGTTAAGATAACCCTGAGACAACACTGCCTGAAAATTGTAGATTTGATGCTTGTATTGTGATTTCAAAGGATTATCAAATGGATGATTCAATTTATGAAGGTAAACTCTCTGGTGGAAAATACCTTATTTACGAAGTCAAACATACGGCAGAAGATATTCAAATAGCATATGCTGATATTTTTTCATCTCTACAAAGTAATGGATATCAAATTGATAATAAACCTATTTTGGAAAAATACACTGGTGATATGATTAACAATCCTTATTGTGAAATCTGCGTGCCCATAAAATCATGACTTATCGGCTGTTGCTGTAGAACATCAAAAAATTATTAACAGCGAACAAACTTAAAGAGCATGTTTTAAAGAAGTGTATTAAAAACATGCTCTTATTCTATTAATGGTGAATTTTTCTTCATTTCTTATTCAACTAAGTATTCACTCCATCAAGAAGAAAATAAGCTAGATCCATTAATTATCATCACTAGAAATTAACGTTGTTTCATATATCGTTTTATTATGCTTTTCATGAAAGATTGAACAACCTCATAACCTACTGCATATCCAGCACAAAAAGAAAGACCTACAGGTTGGTATCCTTCTTGTTTGGCAATCTCATCACCAAACATATAACTACTTACCTCAGCAAATCCTTTTAATGATAATACAAATTAAACACATCAAAATGAATATTCATCAAATTTTATATTATTTATGCTACGTGATTGTTTTTATCTGATCTTGCCAATTTGCTATGTTTATATCCATATATAAAATAAATAATTAATCCTATTACAAGCCAGACAGCAAAACTAATCCAAGTTAAACCTGGCAATTGAAGAGCTAAATATAAACAAAATACACATGCTAAAATTGGTATTATTGGTACAAATGGAACGCGGAAACCAGCTGTATTTGCTATTTTAGATTTACGTAAAAATAAAATTCCAATTGAAACCGTCATGAACGCAAATAATGTTCCGATATTCGTTAATTCAGCTAATCTACCTAATGGAATGAAACCTGCAAAGATTGAAACTAATACACATGTAATCCAAGAATTCAAAACAGGTGTTTGTTTCTTTTTATTAACTTTTGAAAATACTTTTGGTAATAAGCCATCTCGACTAATGGCATAAAATAAACGAGTTTGTCCATATATCATAACGAGTAATACTGTTGTAATCCCTCCAATTGCACCTAGAGAAATAAATCCAGCCGCCCAGTCCTGGTTAATGTAATTTAATGCAAATGCTACTGGATTTTTTACATTTAACTGATCATAAGGTACAATTCCTGTTAAAATAAGCGAAACGATAATATACAATGCTGTACATACAAATAAAGAAGCAATAATACCGATCGGCATATTTTTTTGTGGATTACGTACCTCCTCAGCAGCTGTTGCTACTGCATCAAAACCAATATAAGCAAAGAATACCGTTGCTGCACCAGTTGCAACACCAGAAAAACCAAACGGCATAAACGGAGTCCAATTTTCTGGTTTTACGTACCATACGCCTACACCAATAAATAATAAAACAACAGCAATTTTTATAATAACTAGCACTGCATTAAAGCGAGCTGATTTTTTTACACCTTGGGTTAATAGAAATGTAAGGAGAAAAACAATCATAATAGCAGGTACATCAATATACGTTCCCTTAGCTGGGTCGTATGCGCTTGTTAAAGCTGTCGGAAAATGAATCCCCAATCCCGCTAATAAACCTTGAAAGTACCCAGACCATCCACTTGCAACAGCTGATGAGGCAAGTCCGTATTCTAATATTAAATCCCAGCCTAAAATCCAGGCAATTAATTCTCCAAACGTTGCATAGCTATACGTATAGGCGCTTCCCGAGACAGGTACACTTGAAGCAAATTCCGCATAACAAAGTGCAGCAAAAATACACGCTAAACCGGATAAAATAAACGAAATAATTAAGGCAGGACCTGCATGTTCAGCGGCTGCTACTCCTGTTAAAACGAAGATGCCTGTTCCAATAATGGCACCGATTCCGAGCATGGTTAAATCAAATGCACCCAAGTCTTTTTTTAGCTGAAGCTTCTTGTTGTCTGATTGAGATAATAATAAATTAATTGACTTCTTTCGAAAAAAATTCATGTACATTTCTCCATTAATATTATTTATATGTTAGATGATGGATATCAATAATGAAGATATTCCGCTTACATTGGATATCCATCAAATACCATATATTTTGTAATTTCTGCTTAGATAGGATAAAAATAATTCTATTGTTTTTGTATAAATTTTCAGAATATAAATGATAAAAAATTTTTTTGTTGCCCCCTTGGAAATGTAGAAGTGATGTGTGCCAAGGAGGGATTTTTCGAATCTAGTATGAATATCTATTATAAAGTTTTCACTCAAAAAATTATTTTTACTGATTAATACCGCATGTTAGAATTTTTCCTATCCAACAATCTTTTTTCAGCAAGTTTATCTGCAGCACGATGAGTCGATATATTTTCAAGTTCAGCAATTTTAAATATTTTTTGGAGATTAGTGTATATAGCATCAATCTTATTGATAGTACGTTCACGATTAAAACCGTGAAGTCCATCTTCTCCAGCAATTAATCCACCAGCATTAATTACATAATCAGGTGCATATATAATCCCTTTCTCTTTTAGCATATCTCCGTGGTATTCTTCCTTTAGCTGATTATTTGCTGCACCTGCTATTACACGTGTTTTTAGACGATTGATGGTGTCATCATTAATAATAGCCCCTATTGCACAAGGAGAGAAGATATAGCATTCTACATCATAAATTTCATCAACAGCTACTTCTTTAGCTCCAAATTCATTTACAGCTTTTTTACATTTTCAGCGTTAATATCAGTAACAATTAAATTAGATCCTTCTTCATGCAGGTGACGACATAAATTGTAGGCTAGACTGCCTACTCCTTGGACTGCAATCACTTTACCAGTTAAATCTTCTGAACCAAAAGCTTTTAGAGCTGCAGCTTTTACCCTTTTGTATACTCCATATGCCGTTAAAGGTGATGGGTTTCCATATCCTCCTAATTCAGGTGAAACTCTAGTAACGATAAAGGAGGATTGTTAAACTCCGAAGGTCAGTATAGATGAGGATATAATGAAACTAAATGAAAGAAGATAATAAGATTCCTAATTTATATTTAGTATTTATTCAAACTAGAAATCCATATATCTCCTTCCCTAAAGTACTACGTCTTTTTCAACTATTGTTTCTCTTAATTACCATCCGCGATCTTGCATACGAGCTTCAGGAGATAAAGAAGAAATTTCAATTCCCTTCATCGCTGTTCCAAGATCTTTTGATAATTCAGCAATAAGCTTGTAGTCTTGATAATGAGTTGTTGCTTCTACAATCGCTCTTGCATATTTTGCTGGATTCTCAGATTTAAAAATACCAGATCCAACAAATACACCATCTGCTCCAAGCTGCATCATTAAAGCAGCATCAGCAGGAGTTGCTACTCCGCCTGCAGCAAAGTTTACAACTGGAAGACGACCTAATTTTTTAATTTCAAGAAGAACTTCATAAGGAGCACCAAGAAGCTTAGCTTCAGTCATTAACTCATCTTCATTCATATGTACGACTTTGCGCACTTGAGCATTTACTTTACGAATATGTCTTACAGCTTCAACAATGTTTCCTGTACCCGGCTCCCCTTTTGTACGAAGCATTGCTGAACCTTCTCCAATGCGGCGAGCTGCTTCACCAAGATCACGGCAGCCGCAAACAAATGGAACGGTAAATTCTTTTTTAAGTAAATGGTACTCTTCATCAGCAGGAGTTAATACTTCACTTTCATCAATGTAGTCTACTCCCATCGCTTCCAATACACGAGCTTCTACAATATGACCGATTCTTGCTTTAGCCATAACAGGAATCGTTACAGCATTTAATACTTCTTCAACAATACGTGGATCAGCCATTCTTGCTACTCCGCCAGCTGCACGAATATCTGATGGTACTCTTTCTAGAGCCATAACAGCAACTGCTCCTGCTTCTTCTGCAATTTTGGCCTGCTCTGCATTGACAACGTCCATAATAACGCCGCCTTTTTGCATCTCGGCCATTCCGCGTTTAACTCGATCTGTACCCGTTTTCATTGTGTTTCCTCCAAACATCGCAATATCTAAATAGATTCACCATAATATAAATACTAAATACAAAAACCAATATATCAGCTTTGTTTGATATTATCATGAGTAAATCTCTTATACAAATAATTTGTTAGAAAATATGACATTTAATTTTTGAAGAAAATATTATAAATATATAAACATCATTTGTATTACAGTCCTAAAAAATTGTGAAAGACTAATAACTATTTTTTAGGAAAGGAATGAGTTATCACATCGTTATATTCTCTTCCTAATTTAAAGTTCTACATAAATTTAAGTTTTAGTCCTAAATAGTAACAAAAGGTTAGGTCTGCAAAATCTTGATGTAAATAGTTTGTAATTGATTAAAAGATTCTTGTAGATTTTATTTATCTAGGTTAACGTATGATTAAGCGATTAAAAATTAACTAATGAAAGTAGAAAACAAACTCTAGCTGAAAGGTAGTGAAGATTTACATGAAAAATATTAGTCAAATCAATCGTTCTTCTTTGAGAGATCAGGTATATAAAAGATTAAAATCTGCCATTATAAATCTAGAATTAGAGCCTAATCAACGAATTAATGATAAACTCTTAGCTGAAGAATTTGGTGTCAGCAGAACTCCTGTGAGAGAAGCCCTTAAAAGGTTAGAAGATGAAAACTTAATTGTATCTTCTCCTGGTTCTGAGACAAAGGTTAGTTTAATCGATACCCATCAAGCGAAAAATGCCTTTACTGTAGTAGCATCGCTTCATTCTCTTGCAGCTAGACTAGCGATTCCTCATTTAAAAACAGAAAATTGCCATGAAATGGAAAGAATTAATTCTGAATTTGAGATAGCAATTAAGCAAAGGAATGCAAAAGAAGCTATCAAAAAAGATAATGAGTTTCATGAGGTAATTTTGAAAGCATCTGGAAACCCAGAGATCTCTGTAGCGTTGGAGAGACTTATGCCAAAGATTAGACGACTTGAGTTATTTAAATTTAACTCAGTTGATGGAATAACTTCTGTAAAACAACATCAGAGAATAATTGAATGTATAGGTCAACAAGATAAAAAAGAATTAGCCGACCTCTTAGAAGAAAACTGGTTAAGTCTCTCTCAACTTCTTACAGAAGACTCGTAAGACAAAGTAACCTCCTTTTCGAAAAATAACTGTCATATATTCTAACAATATAGTTGTATAACCAATTTGCTCATGATATGGTAAAAAAGAAGTTGATATACTTCTTTTTTAAAACCGATATATTGGTTATTGATTTTTAATTTTTTCTTAAGAGAGGGGAAAGTTTAATGGTTAATGTTTCAGAAGAGATTACAAAGCATGAAGTTCACGATCCAGATGTTTTACGCACAGCACGCGAATTAATTGATAAATGCTCATCACCACGGATGATGCAACAAGAAGTTATTAATGCTGTTAAGAGAAATGACGTATGGAGAGGTAAAGAATGCCTTAATCTATTAGCTCCAGAGGCGCCAACAAGCCCGACTGTTAGAAATCTTTTAGCTTCTGAAGTTGGAACAAGAGCTGCAGAAGGACATATTGGCCCTACGCAAAGATGGTTTGCTGGAACTACTTATATAGATGAGATTGAATCACTATGTGTAGAGCTTCTAAAAAAAGTATTCAAGTCTAATTATGCCGATCACCGCTTGATAGCGAGTATGGTTGGTAACCTCACTGTGTATTCAGCTCTGACAAAACCTGGTGATAACATTATGACCATTCCTCAACCAACAGGCGGACACTCTAGCAATCGTTATGATGGACCAGCAGGAATCAGAGGCTTAAATATATTTGATGTACCGATGGATGCAAAAGAATTGACTGTGGATTTAGATGCCTTTGCTAAGACAGCCCGTGAAATTAAACCACGCCTTGTAGCTCTTGGGGCATCAATGACTTTATTCCCTTTTCCACTAAAAGAAATGACCGCAATCGTACAAGAATGGGGAGGAAAAATTTTCTTTGATGGTGCTCATCAGCTTGGATTAATTGGTGGAGGACAATTTCAAGATCCCCTTCGTGAAGGAGCTTGCATTATGACAGGTTCTGCCGGAAAAACTTTTAGCGGTCCGCAAAGTGGTATCATTGTATGGAATGATCCTGAAATCAATAAATCAGTAACAGATGCAATCTTTCCTGCGCTTGCAGCTACTCACCAAGTTAATCGTGTTGCGGCACTTGCTGCAGCTTGTGCAGAGTTTCTTGCGTTTGGTCAAGAATATATGGCGCAAATCGTAAAGAACGCTCAGGCATTAGGTAAAGCTCTTCAAGAAAGAGGTTTAACAATGCTTGGTGCTCATAAAGGTTTTACCCGAACACACCAAGTGATTGCTGATGTCCGTGCATTTGGCAATGGACTTCAAATAGCCAAAAAATTAGGTCGGGCAAACATTATAACCAACAAGAACCTTATTCCAAGTGATAAACCAGAAGATTGGGATTATCCAAGTGGATTGCGCATCGGAACAACAGAGGTAACAAGATTAGGTATGAAGGAAGAACAAATGGAAATTATAGCAGACTTTATTCTAGATGTCTTGAAAAACAAAAAATCAACTGAAGAAGTTCGCAAAGAAATTATTGATTTCCGTAAAGCTTACCAGAAGATACATTATTGCTTTGATTAATATAAAAAGAAATAAGAAGCTGACTAAAAAGGAGTTTAAAACGACCTTTTGGAGTTCAGATTTTTTTAAAAAGAGAAGTAAGCATAAATTTTTTGGAGTTAAAGGATACTGCATTATGTTTTGTTATAGATTTAAAATTTACCAAGATCTAATTCATAAAAAGTCATAAAAAATAAGGAGTGATACATATTAGTCATGTATAATATGTATCACTTGTTTACTACTTTTTCTGCAATCGCTCCCTATTCAAAGATCGGCATTTAACTCAATCCTTTATTCCATTAAAATACCCAGAACTTCGGTTCCTTCAATTTAGCGCTAGACTCTTGGAAATGAACCCTTCATCATATGATCATTTAAATGTTCTCCAGCCTCAATTAAGTAGCAAATGCTGTAGCTGTATTGAAATTATTAAAAGGGGATTTAAAAGGAAAAAATATCTTAATTAATATTCCACATTCTGGAACTGGTATGTCAACACTAAACTAGACAATTTTTTTAAGGTGTTCTTTTTTGTATTCAATTGGGCTTAAATACCCGAGTGTTCCATGAATTCTGATGTGATTAAACCAATGAACGTAATCATCTAATTCTAATTTCAACTGTTCCAAACTATCAAAATACATTCCTTTTATAAATTCTGTCTTGATACTTTTAAATGTGGCATCACCCCAGTTTTAGCTTATGGGCGAATGAAGGATACGTGAAGATCCCTTTTTCTTAAAGCAAAAGAACCAACAGCGAAACCAAAAGAAACCGTAAATTGTTATGACTTTTCTTCATGTTTTCTAACCTTCCATCGCGAGACCATTAGAAGCACCAGTGGCAGTAAACCGAATAAATACAACGCGACATTGCCCTGTAAAACCCCTAATTTAAACATGTCATTGATATTTTTCGGAATCATGGCAATGATGTAGATAACCGGAAGCAAGCCATACATAAATGGACGAATGCTCTTTTTGAAGAGTTGAGCCAGTCCTAAAGCACCACCATAGTAGAAGATCGTAAAGGAAGAAAACATTTGCATAATCCATATTACGAGCAACAAAGACTCATATCGTTCAAAGATCAAACCGGTGACTTCAAAACTTCGTATAAGATCAAGTGTCGGCCATGTTCTCGTGACCACTCCATCAACAGATAATGCTCCGATAACCATTACGACCGTTATCAAATAAAAAATCAACGGAAAAGCAATTCCAATTAGAACGGCTTTTACTGCTTTCATTGGTTCTTTCATAAATGGCAAAAGGAACAAAATGGTTTCAAAACCAGTGTATGATAGACCAGTTGTCTTTACTCCTTTTAGTACCGGTATCACTCCCAGCCCTAGTACCGGGCGTAGATTATCAATTTCAAATAGTTTGAAGCTCATAAAGGCAACAATTATAAAAAAGATGACGGTAATAGGCAAGATAATTTCAAACATTCGGGCGATCGGATTTATTCCGCCAATTATCAGATACAGACCTACCCACATAAATGTCATGATGATTGCCCAGGTAGGGGTGCCTTCCAACAAAAAAAATGTCAATACTTCTGCTAGCGCTCGGACTTGAAACCCACAAGCTGTAAAAAAATAACATACAATAAGCAGACTAAGTAACCCTCCAACCCATTTACCAACAATTTCTTGACTGTATTCATAAAAGGTTTTTCCGGGAAACTGTTGGCTTAATTTAACAATGAACACTCCTGCGATCATCGTGATCAGACCGCCTAAAATAACGGTGATCCATATATCTGGAGTTTTCACCTTCTCTACCGCTGTTCTGGGCAAAGTGAGGATTCCTACTCCGAATATACTATTGATCACGATAACAGTTGCCTGCCCGGTCGTAATTCGGTCTTTTGAACTGGTAATCATTGATGGTCACTTCCTTATTCACAATTCAGGATTACTACTTTCAATCTGACCGGGCGTTTAGCCCGGTATTTATTTGCTAAATTCTGAAGATCCATAATCTGTTATCGTTAATTGCACATTATACTTGATTGATGCCTCTCTAAAGGTTTGCTCCCAATCTTTTTTGACTTTCTCCCACATCTTGGGATTATGTATTCTCAACTCATTTCCAAACCCGGCAACATCAACTTTGTAATCTTCTTGCATAAGTTTTAATACATGGTCTACCAATCTATTCACCTCTTCTTCGACTGCTTTTTCAGCAGTTTTTAAAGACGTTTTTTCAGAAACTGTCCAATTTTCAGATATGCGCCCCTCAGATTCTATGTTCACATCAAAAGAGATGGTGTTGCCTTTAATATGGGGGGTGATTTTACTTTTCATCGTTTTTACTTCATAGATGATTTGCTGATCAGTCTCTTTATCATAGGTTTTTACTAGACCGCCTTTGCCTTTGCCAGTAATCCATGTTAAGCCCTCCAATTCCTCTTCATTCAAAAACCCTCGAAGCTTGCTGCTTTTTGCTTCAATCACTGCTGCTCCTGAAAATTTCACCTCTCCGTTTGCTGAAATCACATTTTGCACCAGAAAGCTGGAATCTGATTGCAGTTTTCCCATTAATTTTGCAAGTGTTACCGGAGCTAAAATCCTTGTTGTTCGATATTCATTATCAGAAATACCAATGAGTCGAAACGCTGGAATTTCTTTGGCATCTTTTGATTCCAGTGTATCGCTGGCCTGGCCTTTACTTATGACCAATAAACAGCTGGGCCTAATCTCATTATTACGGAGAAACTGATCAAGTAATTGTTCTAAACGATATTTTCGTGCTAGGTTCTCACTTATGACAATGACTTTAAGATGCGGGCTAAAAACCGGAAGCTGGCTTCTTAATGAAAATTCCCGAGTCATTTGATGAACGGAATCACCAGTTTCAGAAATATTAATAAATGCTTTTTGCTGACCTTTCCCTTCACTATTTGATCCCGTTCCAAGAGGATTAACAAATTGATAGGTCAAGGTTAGAATATCCCTTTTGGGGTATAATCCTTCCTGTTCCTTGAGCTTTTTCTCAAAAGAGGATTCCTTTCCTTGATCTAATGCCAAGCCCACACTTAAGCCGACTTCTTCAAGTTCATGGCTGCTCCAGCATCCAGTTAGTGTAAGGAAGGAAAAAACATATAGAGTGCTTAAAATGAAACGAACCTTTTTATTATGCTTCATGCTTTCTACCCCTCCATTTTGAAATAATGAGAAGAATCAGACCAAATAAGTACAATGCAGCATTGCCGATGATATCGCCTAATTTAAATAACTCATCGATACTTCTTGGAATTGCGGAAATGATGTAGATAACCGGAATTAAACCATATATAAAAGGATTAATGCTCTTCTTAAAAAGTTGAGCAAGTCCTAAACAGCAACATAAAAGACAAATGTAAAGGAAGTAAAAATCTGCATAATCCAGATCACGAGCAGTAACGACTCAAACCTCTCAAAGATCAGTCCCGGAATTTCAAAACTCCTCATGAGATCAATAGTAGGCCATGTTCTAGAGACCATTCCGTCGATAGAAAATGCTCCAATGACCATCACTACGGTTATTACATAAAAGAACATGGGAATTGCAATGCCAACTAACATTACTTTTACGGCCTTGTCCGGCTTTTGCATAAACGCCACAAGGAAGAGCATTTATTCTAGTCCGGTAAATGCAAGTGTAGTTGTCTTTACGCCTTTTAGTACAGAGATAATTCCTGCTCCTAATACAGGGCGTAAATGATCAATTTCAAAAAGTTTGAAGCTCATCATCGCAATCAGCAAAAAAAGGATAACAGTAACAGGTAGTATCATTTCAAACAACTGGGCCATCGGATTAATGCCGCCTATGATGAGATAGAGACCGCCCCATATGAATGGCATGATAACAGCCCATGAAGGAGTGCCTTCCAGCAACAAGAAGCCGGTTACTTCTGCAAGTGTTCTGACTTCAAATGCAGAAACCGTAAAAAAGTAAATATCCATTACAAGACTAACCAACCTACCTACCCATTTTCCGACGATGTCTTCACTATATTGATAAACAGTTTTTTTGGGGAATTGCTGACTTAACTTCACCATGACGATTCCTGCCAGTATCGTTATTAATCCGCCCAATATGACGGATATCCACACATCTGGTGTTTTTACCTTCTCAACAGAAGTTCTAGGCAGAGTGAGGATTCCTACAGCAAGTAAAGTATTAATGAGGATGACAGCAACTTGCTGTGTGGTAATTTGTTCTTTTGGCCCGATCATCGCCCGCTGGTTCATATCCTTTCGTCTAATACTATTTTTTGCGCAGGGAATCTGTTGGATGCAGCATTTTTGGACGGCGTTTCATCATCTGGAACGGCATGCGTACAATAAAATCTTTCCAGTCACTTAAGCGATATGAAACTGCCGGACTGACATAAGGTATACCAAAGCTTTTAAGTCTTACCAAATGACTACAAAGCAAGAGAAAAAACAAAAGGACCCCGTACAATCCAAATACAGCTGCGCAAAACATGGCACCAAAACGAAGGAAGCGTAATGAAATCCCTGCACTGTACTGTGGAATTGCAAAGGAGGATATAGCGGTAATGGCCACGACGATTACCATGATGGGGCTTACAATCCCTGCTTGTACAGCAGCTTCTCCAATGATCAGTCCTCCGACAATCCCAATTGCTGGACCAATCGGTTTAGGCAGTCGAAGTCCTGCTTCCCGCATGATTTCAATAGCTACTTCCATAAAAAGCGCTTCAATAAGTGCAGGAAATGGAACGCCTTCCCTCGTACCAATAATTGAAATGGCTAGCTTGGTTGGGATCAATCCGGGATGAAACGAAATAAACGAAATAAACAAGGAAGGCCCCAATAAAGAAATAAGGGCTGCTCCAAAACGCAATTGACGGATGAGTGTTCCGGGAATCCAACGTTCATAATAATCTTCGGGTGATTGTAGCATCATGCTAAATGTAACCGGAACAATCAAAGCAAATGGTGTTCCGTCCAACAAAATAGCCACTCGTCCCTCCATCAGGGCACTTATTACGCGATCTGGGCGCTCTGTACTCTGCACTTGCGGAAAAGGACTAAGGTAATTATCTTCAATAAACTGCTCTATGTAACCTGAATCAGCCAAATTATCCATCTCAATTTTCTTGATTCGTTTCTTTACCTCTTCCATCAAATCCGGATCTGCGATCCCATCCATATAGACAATGACCAGCTCTTTTTTTGCCCGGCTTCCTACTTGGAAATTAATGATTGATAAACTCTCATTTTTGCCAAGGCTTCGTAAAAGGGCGGTATTATCGCTTAACTTTTCGTTAAAGCCAATCCGTGGACCTCTTACTAATGCCTCTGATACTGGTTCTTCAAAATTCCGCGCTTTTACGTTTGTGGTATCAAAAATGAAGACATCAAGTGTTCCATTGATCATTAGTGCAGTCGATCCAATCAATACCTCTGACACTACATTGTTTATGCTGTGTACTTCTTTTAAGTCACTTATTGAAAAAATATGATTTTTTAAAAACTCTTTTGATAAGTTTCCTTTTACAAAAGTTTGCTCCTGATTATACTCTTTTGCTAGTTCTGACATCAACGGTTTCATAATCTGTTTGTTGATGAAATCTTTATCGGATAATCCTTCAACAAAAATAATAGTAGCTCTGACGCCTGTAAAGCCTATGTGAAACTCCCGAAAATGGACATCTGAATTATGGCCGATTACTTGCTTAATATGTTTCAAATCTCTGTCTAAATTCCCTGTTATTTGTTGACCTATTGTTGCTTGATCATATGAAAAATCTTGCTTGTTTTCACCTTGAGTGGTTGAAAACTGTTTTTTCCAGTTTGATTTCATCCATTTCATTCTCATCACTCTTCCTCAAATGTACGGAACCAATTAAAAAATCTTGAAATGGCTAACGGGACGAATAATACAATCAAACCTTGAATGAAGATTTCCCAGTCTGGAAGATAGGAAATGATTGTTTTCCACATAAAACCATCCTTTAAGTGCAAATTGTCTGATCACCATTTACCATAATTCTAAGAGTAAAGTACCGGTTTTTTCTTGGGAAATGTAATGATCAATCATTATTATTAGCCGTAATTATCTGGTATATATATGGAAAATGAATCCATTGATGATCCTTCATGAAAATGATAAAGAAAAGGATCAAAAGTTTTTATGTGAAAGTGCTTGATATCTAAAATTCTACGATCTATTAGACAGGGTATATGGGGGAGCATCAACAAAACGCGAATTTCGTATACTAAGCAAAATTTTATAAAGAAAAAGCCGATTTCCCTATATATTAAGGGCATCGGCTTTTGTTCATATTCTTTTACTTAATCAATTTCTGACATGAAACTTATAATAATACATTTTAAAAAAAGTAATAAAATTACCTATATTAACTAGAAAAGGGTTCATACTGTACATTTTAAAATACCAATTAAGCACTAATATTTTGGTTATGCGCTGTTTCACCTTTATGAGAAACATAACTATGTGCTATCATTCCTAACATTATTACAAACATACCACACCAAGATAAAATAGAGGGGAATGAAGAATGTAATAAAATTAGTTCTCCGATAACAGCAAAAAGAACCTCCATGGATTGTGTTGCTTCAACAGTTGCAAGTTTCTGCATATCTCCTTTAACCATATCAGTCGCTTTAAAAAATAAGATAGTTGCAATTACACCCGAACAAATAGCAACTAAAATAGATTGCATAGTTTGTTCTTTACTAGGCACTCCTGCTGTAAAAAGACCGTACAAGGATAGTAAAAACCAAAATGGTAAGCTAGCTAATGTCATTCCAAGGACACGTTGATAAGCATCTAGACGATCTCCACAAACCTCCATCATCTTACGATTCCCAAGCGGGTAAGCAAAAGAAGCTACAATAACAGGGATAATACCTAACAAAATATCCTTTACAGCAAGCGATTTTGCTTGTTCCATTTGCATAAGGAAAATACCAAGAAGAATAATCAATGACATACCCATACCCTTCATTGGGATTTTTCCTCTTTTCTTAAGAATTCCATTTGGTATTTGAACGGTTTGAATAAAAAGAGGAGCTAACAAAGATCCTGATATAATAGTAATTTGCCATGTCCCAGCAATTATCCATCCTGGTGCATGTGCAGCGGCAAAGCATAATGGAGCGTAAAATAGACCAAATCCTACAAAACTCCATAAAAACCATGTTCTTAAATCCTCTCTCATAACTTGTAATAATACTTTTAATTTTTTTCGACTCATAACAAGAAGTAAAAGGAATGGAAGCATGAAAATAAACCTTAGTGAGGCACTCCATATCCAGCTACCACCTGATAATTCCATTGCTCGATTCAATATAAACGTGAAAGCAAAAAAGAAAGCAGCACATATACCTAAAAAAATAGGGCGCAAATTCCTCACCTCAATCTGTCTCATAAGTCAGCAAATTCCCCAGACTTAACCAGTTTTGTCTACAAGATGTGCTGTTGTTTCTTTATCTTTATTTTTGCACGCCTCTATAATTTGCTGATGTTGTTCTACTGATTTTAAACCATTTATAGAAGTGAACTAAGAAATTTCGAGACGTTGAATCTTAGATATACTTTGTTCTAACGCACGAATAATTTCAGGATTTCCTGCCACATCTAAAAAAACATTGTGGAATAACTCATCGGCTTCAATTGCTTTTATAATATCTTTTTTTTCAATAGATAATAGTAAGGCTTTATTACTGAACTCTAATTCTTGAATAACCGACTCTTTTAATAATGGCACTGCTAATCGAGCAGCTAACGAATGTAAAACTGCTATCACGGTAAATGCGTGTTTCGCCTCCTCAAGGTTTAATGGTGCAACGCGTGTAACTGAGCCAGGAATAGATTCAACTAGTCCTTCATCTTCAAGACGTTTCAACGCCTCTCTAACCGGAGTACGGCTAATTCCCAATTCTTCTGCTAACTCTTTGTCATTTAAGCGTAGCTCTGGTTGTAGCTCTAATGTAACAATTGCTTTTTTCAAAGTTAGATATACTTCATCTCTAAATGACATACGTATAATGGGTTTAATAACATCCTTTTCCGTAAAACCAATATATCGGATATTGGTTTTATAGTCAACTGTAATTTTTCAATAAAATATATTCAATTAACAAGTTCTAAAAACGACCGTTTATGGAACGTAAGCGGTAAATAGTCCCCACCTGTATTCTGGCGGGGAATTGGCGTATTATTTAGATAACTTGTTAAATACGATGCAAGTGACAGGAAGAGTCGTTGACCAAGGAAGTAATTGATCAATGGCATTTTCATCTGTCCTATCCAAATTGGGAAGCTGCTCTAATAGATAACGAAGATAGTAATAGGGATTTAATCCATTAGCCTTTGCTGTTTCCACGATACTATAAAGAATTGCGCTAGCTTGCGCACCTCTTGGTGTATTACTAAATAACCAATTTTTCCTTCCTATTACAACGGGTTTGATGGAAAGTTCACCACTCTTTCAAACTAAACCTCCTCAAACTTTTATTTGAAGAGATTATCTCATAATCTATTGTTGATTAATATGTGGGAGAAATTTGACGCTTACATTTATATTCCACATGTATAGGTACAACAGGGTAAATAGTTTTCTTAATGATGTTCTTTTTTTCTAATTTTTTTAAACAACAAGTTAATGTCTTCGCACTTATACCGTCAAGACATTTTAATAATTCATTGAATCTCATGCATCCATTACTTAAACATAAAATAATCTTGTAATTCCATTTTCCTCCAATTGCTTCTAATACACTGTTAATTGGGCACTTATTTTCTACACTTAGTAAATCAAAGCTTTTTTTTCTCTTCGCCCATAAAATCCCTCCTATTGTAACAAAACAATTAAAAAAATCCTAAAATTATATTCTTGAATTTATCTTGGAGAATTTTTCATAAAAGTTACTAGTCTTTACATCTTTAAACAAAAAAAGGAGAGCTTAAATAGAGTATTCGTTTTTTATTAATGAATACTCTATTGATTAGCATTCAATTACGGCAGCTTTTTTAAAAACTCCGTAATATTTCATACATAAGATAATTTTGTCTAATGTTAAATAATCAGCACTTCATGTAAAAGTATAATATATAGATGACCAGGAAGCGATTAATTGCCATATTTCGGGGCGTCACTGTGACCTAGAGTTAAAAAATGGTACTGTCAATATTTTTGTGTAAATGACTTTTCAACCTGTTTAGATAGAATGTCACCTTTGGTATAATAATAACTGTGCTCGAAGGATTGATTTTATTTATTGGTAGGGCTAGCCCTGCCAATAAACAAAATTTAAGATTCGAGTTCTTCAAACATCGTTACTAATGCTGCATGTGCCTTGTTAAACATATACAAATATTGAAAAGGACTGCTCATAACTGGGTAGTCTTTTATTATTTTTGAAAGGTTCTTATTCCACTAACGGGAGCTTTGATTCAAGAAGGATTCGCGGGTTTCTTCTGGAACTATCAGGGCAGGTTTGTTGAATAAGGATTTAAACTATTCTTTCAAATTAAAAATAAAAAGGTTTATTGTTCACATGTTATAGAATGAATTATTAAACCGTAATATAGAATTTAAAATTATGCACTTTTATCTCGCCTAATGTTAAAAAAAATCCAAAACTTTTTCTTTACCAATCGTTCTCGAAATGATACTATAGATTTGTAAGGTTATTAGCTAATTTTTGTCATAATGAGAATGTTCATTCTAAAAACATCACTTAGCACTATCTTAAGTTTACAGAAACATATTGAAAATTCTTTTTTAAAGGAGCTGAAGCTGTTAAAACGTATGGTTCATACACACAATCGGTAAAATTGGTAGTAACTCTTTAAGCTGATATTTACTGTTCATTCTTAAAATGATATTATTGGCGAGGAACGAGAAAATCAATATTCTTCACCTTGTTGAATGATGGATATCTTTGAAGTTATCATTAAGATTTTCTGGTTACTCTAAGATTACTCAAAGGAAATGATAGTATGGCTAGAAATAAAGAATTTGATGAAAATGAAGTATTACGAAAAGCTATGGAACTTTTTTGGATACAAGGCTATGAAAAAACCTCCATGCAAGATTTAGTGAAGTATATGGGTATCCATCGTCGTAGCTTATATGATACGTTTGGCGACAAACATACTTTGTTTATAAAAGCGTTGGATCATTATAATGAAATAATAAGAACTAGAATAGAGAATGAAGTAAACCAGCTGGAATCGGTAAAGGATGCTATCAGGCAATTATTTGAAATGGTAATTGTCAGGGATAAACAACAACTTATTGGATGTTTGACGGTAAATACGGCAGTTGAGTTGTCTTTACATGATGATCAAGCAGCAGAAAAGGTTGTGGAGAGTTTTTCTAAGACCGAATTACTGCTAAACAATCTAGTGTTGAGTGGTCAAAAATCTGGAGAAATATCTAGACATCATGATGCAAAAAAAATATCGGAATTTCTTCATAATTCCTTAGTAGGACTACGTGTTATGACCAAAACTACCGATGATATAGAAAAATTAAATAATATTATTGATATAACACTCTCTGTATTAGATTAATTTTTTTACCCTTTTAAGAACGTTCATTCCCGAAAAAGTTAGTAATCAATCTAGCTGAACTTCACTTGTCAGCTATCAAGCAAAGCTTGCCTTGATATTTATTCAAAAATTCAATAAAACAGAAAAAAACTAAATGATAATTCAAATTACTTTAATTTAAGGAGAGATAATATGAAATACACAGTTATTACAGGAGCAAGCTCAGGTATAGGATATGAGACAGCATTAGCATTTGCTGCTCGGGGGAAAAACTTAATTATAGTTGCTAGAAGATTAGATAAATTAGAGGAACTAAAATCCACAATTCATAATATAAATCCTGAATTAGATGTTATTATTTGCTCAATTGACTTATCTGTAACAGATCAGGCATATAACCTGTACAACAAATTAAAAGGGTATGAAATTGAGACTTGGATTAATAATGCTGGTCTTGGTGAATCCGCATTTGTAGCAGATCAAAATTTAAGCAAAGTTGAAACACTGTTACGGGTTAACATAGAATCTTTGACAATCCTTTCTACATTATTTGTTCGAGATTATGCAGAGAAAGAGGGAACTCAGTTAATTAACGTATCATCGGCACTCGGATATGCAATTGCTGTTGGGACTATAACTTATTCTGCATCTAAATATTATGTTAGTGCCTTCACTGAAGGTCTTGCAAAAGAACTAGAATTGAAAGGTGCAAAATTAAAAGCAAAAGTTATAGCACCAGCTATGACGGAAACAGAATTTGCTAAAAATGCAACTAATTTGGATAATTTCAATTACAAAGAAAATTTGCCTATGTACCACACAGCTAAGCAAGTAGCTGGATTTATGATGGAAATATATGATAGTAATGCGGTCGTAGGTATTGTAGACCAAAATTATGAATTTAAAATAAGAAATCAAATTTATCCAATAATTGGAGGTTAAGTTTTTAATAACCTTTAGATTCTAATATTTGGAAGGGTGTCTGACTGTTAACTTAGCCGTTGTTGCCCAAATAATCACAAATATATTTCAGCAGTACAGATAATCTTTTAGTTTAATCTACTAATAACAAGGACAGTATAAACTTGAAATCTCGAATGAACATAACCTTGGGTTTGCTCCCTTTATCTTCAAAACATCCTTGTAGGTTTGAGGGTCTTAGTAAAGACTCCTTATAACTACAAAAATAGAAAGGGTTATAATCTGACCCTTTAAATGCTGTGTTAGCTTTCTTTCCACATGAATTTTTAGAATGTTCATTCTAAAAAAGGTATGTCATTCAGCTAATTTATATTAAAAAATTTAGAACTCAATGTTCGAAGGAGAAGCAACTTAAATGACAACATTTACCATACCATCTCAATCAGAATTTATTGAAGTTGAAGGTACTAGTTATGCTTATAGAAGGTTTGGTGAAAAAACGGGAGTACCTGTCGTATTTCTAGTTCACTTTAGAGGAACGATGGAAAATTGGGATCCTAATATGGTTGGTCCAATAGCGAAGGAACGTCCAGTTATCCTATTTGATAACAAAGGGGTTGGTGAGACGAATGGGCAAACACCTGCTACGATAGCTGAGATGGCACAAGATGCAGGGAAATTTATTAAAGCACTTGGTTTAAATCAAGTCGATATTCTCGGTTTTTCAATTGGTGGAATGGTTGCACAAGAATTGGCATTACAAGAAGGGAATTTAATTAGACGAATCATCATGGCAGGTACTGGACCAGAATCTGGAATTAATCCTGATATGGAAATATTTGAAAGGATGAATCGACACGGTGGGAATGCAGAGAATGCTTTAGATGACTTCATGTTTTTCTTCTACCGTTCAACTGAAACAAGTAAATCTGCTGGAATGGCATCTTTACAAAGAATTATCAATCAGAAAAAGGTTGAAAGTTCTGACCAAGTACAACATGCCCAATTAAAGGCTTTGGCAAAGTGGTCTCAACCAAAATCCAATAATGATTACAATTGGTTACAGAACATTAAACACCCTGTGCTTGTGACAAATGGTGATAACGATGTTATGGTTCCAACCAAAAATAGTTATATTTTAGCTGAGCGCTTACCAAAAGCACAACTCATTATATATCCTGATTCTGGTCACGGACACCTATTCCAATTTCCAGAACTATTTGCTGAGAACGTCAATTCGTTCCTGAATTCAACATCTCTATAAAAAATTGATAACGATTAAAAAGGAGGAAGTTATATGAGCAAGTTATTTGAATCAGTCAAAATTGGAAACATAGAGCTAAAAAACCGTTTAGGTATGGCACCAATGACAAGGAGTAGAGCACTGCCAGATGGCACACCTAGTGATTTGGCAGCAGAGTATTACGGCCAACGTGCATCTGTTGGTTTAATAATAAGTGAAGGCACTCAACCCTCAGATGATGGTCAGGGGTATTCTAATACACCTGGTATTTATACAGAATCACACATTGAGGGGTGGAAAAAGGTTACATCAAAAGTGCATAACGAAGGAGGAAGAATCTTTGTTCAACTTATGCATGTAGGCCGTGTATCACATCCTGACAATACGCCTCATCACCGTCAAGCTGTTGCGCCTTCTGCTATTGCGCCTAATACAGAAATATTTACAGCACAAGGGATGAAGGAGATTCCTACACCTAGAGCGTTGAGTGAAGGAGAAATAAAGGACGTTATAAATGAGTTTCGCTTAGCAGCACGAGCAGCGGTAGAAGCTGGTGCAGATGGGGTTGAAATCCACGGAGCAAATGGTTACATTATTCAACAGTTCTTAAGTGAAAATGCTAATCAACGTCAGGATGCGTACGGTGGAACGATTGAAAATCGCTCGCGATTTGCCATTGAAGTAGCAAAAGCAGTTGTTGATGAGATTGGTCCAGAACGAACAGGCATACGCTTCTCTCCTCAAGGAACACTAAATGGAATAGAAGAGGGAGAATCAAGTAGTGAAATGTACCGCTATTTAATCAGCGAGTTAGATAAGCTCAACCTTGCATATCTACACATCATGCACTTCGGAAACGAATCATTATTACAAGATATCCGTCAACTTTGGTCACAAGCACTTCTTATTAACCGAGCAGGACGTACTTTAGACCAACTTACTGTAGACTTGGATAATGAACTTGCGGACGTTATAACTGTAGGGACTTGGATGATAGCCAACCCAGATTTTGTCGAGCGATTGAAATTGGATGCCCCACTAAATACTCCGGATAGAAATACGATTTATGCAGGAGGAGCGGAAGGGTATACAGACTATCCGTTCTTAAAAGAATAAAACAGGCAAGGTTTAACAGTTAACGGAATCGACAAAACATTTTAGGTTAATAATGGTGCTTTAGGATACACAGACTAGACTATCAATGAATGAAATAAACGAATGATAAAAAACCATCAATGTAAGAATTGGTGGTTTTTTAGAAGGAGATTAAGAATATGAAAGCTGCTCAAATACAAAAATACTCGAAAAACATTGAAGCGCAGATTGTTGATATCCCTATACCAAGTATTAAAGATAATGAAGTACTGGTAAAGGTAAAAGTTGCTGCAATAAATCCACTTGAAATATTAAATATTACAGGAAGTGTAAAATTAATACAAGACTATGATATGCCTCTTGTATTAGGAAATGAACTAACAGGGATTGTCGAAAAAGTGGGTAATCATGTATATGGTTTTAAGGTTGGAGATCCTATTTATACAAGACTCCCTATTGAAAAAATTGGGGCATTTGCAGAATATGTTGCAGTTGATGCTAAATCCATATGGCATTTGCCGAAAAATTTAGATTTCGTTACTGGAGCTGGTGCACCTTTAACTGGTTTGACGGCATATCAAGGCTTAATAGAAGAGTTAGAAGCAAAAAAGGGACAAACAGTGTTTATTCCAGGAGGATCAGGAAGTTTTGGCCAAATGGCTGTTCCTATAGCTAAAGCAATGGGATTAAAGGTTATTGTTTCTGGTAGTCCTTCCGCTAAAGAGAGAACGTTGAATGCTGGTGCAGATCAATATATTGATTATACAAAGGAAAATTATTGGGAAATACTAGACGAAGTTGATTTTGTAATCGATACTCTAGGTGCTGATGAATTCGAACGGGAGTTATCCATTATAAAACCAGGCGGTCGGTTACTAAGTCTTCGTACTGCACCAAATAAACAGTTTGCAATAGATCAAGGTCTTCCTAAATGGAAGCAAATTATTTTTGGAATAGTTGGCTCGAAATTTGATAAGAAAGCAAAGAAAAAAGGCGTTCAATATCGCTTCATTTTCGTAAGAGCTGATGGAAAACAATTAGAAAAAATTACAAAAATCATTGAAGAAAACAATATTGTTCCAGCTATTGACCCTACCAACTTTACAATTTATGACATTAATGATGCATTAAATTTAGTAGTAAAAGGAAAGACAAAAGGAAAAGTAGTTATTAAATTTTAAAGGAAAGTAGGAGTGGAAGTAGCAATGTCAATTCATTATTCTTACATTGACGCACCTAACTTATTCATTCAGCATCAGAATGGTAAACGGTATGCTTATAGAGAATTGGGAGAAAAAAAAAGGAATCCCTATTATTTTATTGACACATCTTTCAGCTAATCTTGATAATTGGGATCCTAGGATTATCGATGGTCTTGCTAAAAGCCATTGGGTCATCGCATTTGATAACATAGGGGTAGGACTATCCAATGGTAAAGTACCAAATAACATCCCTCAAATGGCAAATGATGCAATCACATTTATTAAACTATTAGGATTTTTAAAGATTGATTTGATAGCTTTGTCAATGGGAGGAATGATTGCTCAAGAATTAATCTTAAAGGAACCAAGCTTAGTTAGAAAGCTGGTATTAGTTGGTACGGGACCTCGAGGAGGAAAAGGTATTTCCAATGTCATGCATATTACTAATCTTGATCTTGTCCGTGCAACTTTGACTTTCAAAGACGTCAAGACCTATCTTTTTTTTCCAAACACAGAGAATGGTAAGAAAAAGGCTAAAGAATTTCTAATTCAAATAAAAAAAAGGAAAAAACATCGAGATAAAACAATCAGTTTAAGAGCGTATAGAATGCAATTAGATGCAATCATTAAATGGGGAAAAGAGAAGCCTTCGGATCTATCCAAAATCGTTCAGCCAACACTAATAATAAACGGAAATCATGATCGCATGGTTCCAATAGAAAATTCATATGACTTGGCAAATAGAATCCCTGATAGTAAGTTGAAAATATTTGACCATGCAGGACATGGGTCCTTATTTCAATATCCAAAAGAGTTTGTCGAAATTGTAATAACATTCTTAAGTTGATAAAGTTTTATTATTTGGATTAGTTGGTGCTCGTGTGGATTTCTTAGTACGAAAATATTATAAAGGAATATCATTTTTTATTTGTGTAAAGTATTGGCAGCCAATTACAAAAAATCACAACACTTATTGAAAAAGAAAATATTAAGTCTTTTATAGACTCAATATATAAATTTACTGATATTAACGAAGCGTTAAAAAAGTATCTTCAGGACACTCACAAGGTAAAGTTATATTAGCTTTCGAATCTAGAATTTAAGTGAGCGGAAAAACTCTTTTTTACACATTAATATGCTTTCCTTACAAAGCAGTTGCCAATAAGGTAACTGTCTTTGTATGTGACAAACGCTTCAGCATTCCTTTAATAAAAGAACTACTACAAAAAGGTACTAATTTGTGAAAAAATGCACTTAAAGTAAAGGGGGCGTTTGTTGAATAAGATTGTTGATTTGAAATAAAGTTTAACCGTTTGTAAAAAAGTTTGATTAAAATACAATCTTTTTTTTATGAGGATATTGATAAATCAAGGTTTCTATAACATTTTTGATCAAACTTTATTTTAAAATGCGTGTTCTAAAATATAGCTAACCTAAAGTTTTGATCAATCTTTTTTTCAAAAACTAATATTATGAAGGTTAATAAATCAACGTTTATAGATTATTTTTGATCAATCTTATTTATAAAGCTACAATTTTTTAGATTTGAAATAAAGTTGAACCGTTTATAAAAAAGTTAAACCGTTTCACCCCTTTGGATATGATTGTCTAAAGGGGTGTTTTTATGTCCAAAAGAACGAGAAAATCTAAAGTTGATAAATGGATTAAAGAGGGACGAGGGGCTGGGATAAGCTCGGATTATAAACCTGTAAATGTTTGATCAAAAATCCTGTATTGCAGGATTTTTTTTATTCAGCAAACGGGCCATTTTCTGGAATAACACATTTAAAGAAAATCGGTATATTGTGAGGGTTTTTACTATAGCTAAGAGATTATTAAATTCGATAAGGTTATTAATTTAAACCTCTCGAAACTTGAAGTAAAAGCATTATTTTCTTGTAGGTAGAAGGGTGTTTTGGTAAAATTTACATGAGTAACATTACAATGTGTACTGGCGATTAAACGTGGATAACCACGAGGGAACACATTGGTATATAAGCCGTTCGCCTGGGCAAAGTGTTTGAATGAATCAAACGCTTTTTTTATTTATATGGAAGGGTGAATGTGTAGATGGAAGAAGTAACAATACGGTATGGCATTAATCCTCATCAAGGAAATGCCAAGGTTAAATCCTTTGAAAAATTACCTTTTAAAATTCTTAATGGAGAGCCAAGCTATATCAACTTACTTGATGCTTTTAACTCTTATCAACTTGTAAGAGAACTTAAGTTAGCAATAGGAGAACCAGCAGCTGCTTCTTTTAAACACGTAAGTCCTTCGGGGGCAGCAGTGTATAATCCATTAAGTAATGAACTGGCTAGGTCTTATTTTGTAGATGATTTGGAATTATCTCCACTTGCTATTGCTTATGCCAGGGCAAGAGGAACAGATCGAATGTCTTCATTTGGTGATTGTGCTGCTCTGAGTGATAACGTGGATCTTTCTGTTTCAAAAATTTTAAAAAGAGAAGTCTCTGATATGGTTGTAGCACCAGGATATGATGAGGATGCCTTGGAAATGCTAAAGTCCAAGAAAAATGGAAAGTATCTAATTATTGAGATTGATCCGGATTATGAGCCTGAGCCATTAGAGGAAAGAACTTTATTTGGGGTTAACCTTGTTCAGGAAAGAAACAATGTGCTAATAACTGAAAAGATATTAAACAATATAGTGACTGAAAACAAATTTTTGCCCAATTCAGCAAAGAGGGATCTATTAGTTTCTGCAATAACACTAAAGTATACGCACTCCAATTCTGTATGTTTTGCAAAAGATGGACAGACGATTGGGGTAGGAGCAGGACAACAATCTCGCATTCATTGTACGAGACTAGCTGCAACAAAAGCAGAAAACTGGTACTTAAGGCAGCACCCAATAGCTCTGACGATGAAATTCCGTGACAGTATTTCACGTACTGTACAAAATAATGCAATCGATATGTGGCTTACGGATGATCTCACAATGCCAGAAAGGAAAGCTTGGGAAGAGTGTTTTGAGGAAATTCCACATAGGCTTACTCGAGATGAAAAACGAGAATACCTAAATGGACTTAAAAATGTATCTTTTTCTTCTGATGCGTTTTTACCTTTCAGAGATAATATTGATTGTGCTGTACAAGTAGGCGTCAAATATATCTCACAAACTGGCGGATCATTCCGTGATAAGGAAGTAATTGATGCGGCAAACGAATATGGTATAGTAATGGCCTTCTCAGGAGTCCGTTTATTCCATCATTAAATGATTTTAATCTTTCAACAATGGGGCGCTTTAATGGAGGAAGGATCACAGAAATGATCAAACTTTTTTATAAAAACTAAACTTAAATCTACTGGATAAGAATCCATTTTGATCAATCTTTTTTCAAAATGGATTTTTTTATTTTTCCGCAAGATATGGGTTTGTCGAACATTTTTGATCAAACTTTATTCCAAACGACAAATTTTGTTAATTTAAAATAAAGTCTGATAATTTGTAAAAAAGTTCGATAATTTATAATAAAGTTTGGTTAAAATTCCTGTATTGATATGCAGGAATTTTTTTTCAGTAAACGGGCCAGATTGTAGCATAACGAATGAAGAATATTTTGCTAAAGTAGGAAGGGATTGTGAAGGAGTGTTATTAACCTTTAGGGTAGCTCAATAAAAAAACTAATTAGGTAAAATGAAATTGTAACTTGGTGTATAGTAAAAAGAAAAATTTCCCTTTATATCTAAGGGGTGGGAGGATGCTATGGAAAAGCTAGAATATGAATGGGTAAAACAAACACGTCAGATTTTATTAGACCAGTGTAGAGAATTGAATGAAGATGACTTTACTAAAGAGTTTGAATTTGGTTTTCTGAGTATTAGAGATTCTTTAGTTCTTGTGGCAGGTTGCTATCATGCTTGGCTAGGCTCTTTTGTACTTTCAGAAACATCATCACCATTATTTACGAAGGAAGTAATTAATAATATGAAGATAGATGATATTCAACGCTATTTTCAACAAGCTGATGTATATGTAGAGAGTGTACTTGAACAATTCAAAAACAAATTTGATGAGTTTATCGAAAAAGAGCCTTCTTGGAAAGCAGGCAGTGGGTTTGTAAGAAAAACGCCACATCAATTACTAATCCATTCAATTACTCATGAATCGCATCATAAAGGGCAAATTGTAGCAATGCTACGTCTACTTGGCTATATACCTAAAAATACAGACATATTGGGGTTGCCTGAAAAGGAATTCGCTAAATAAAAATAAGGAAGTCTTCCGCAGATATTGTTTAAGATCAAAGGTAGAAAATGATCAAACTTTATTTTAAAGCTACAAAAGATTGTCATTAAACAGTAAATGGATAAAAAAGTTCTTTACTAAGACTATAAGGTAACCTCTAATGCTATTAAGTATTAGGGGTTTTTATTTTGCGTAAAAAATCATTCTCTTATTCTACTAACGCAATGTTTAATTAAAGTCTCAGTTGAAGTCTTTATTACACTAATTGTGAATTTGAGCGTTCTTCAATATGAAGGAACGCTTTTTTTTTGTGTAGCAGCTCCATAATAGTTTCAACAAAAGATGATTACTTTTCCAGCTTTTAAGAATATGGGGTAAGAGATGGAGTAAGGAGATGGATAAAAATAGAAATATAATTTACCCTTGCACGTGACGTTACGTCGTGTGATTTAATCAATTTAGGAGGTGAGTAATTGAAATAAACTTACTTCTTAGTAAGTTTATTGGCAATATTACTGGGGCCACTATAGGACATAATTTGACTGGATTGGATTACTTGTACTAAAAGGAAAGATTGTAATAATTTACTAAATTAAAGTGAAAGTATTTTGATCAACAAAATGAAATGCTGAAGATAATTTATTAATAAATTATTGTGATGATTATATTGATAAAGCTCATCAATATTTTTTTCAATAAGAGGAGGAATTAAAATGAAGAGAAGGAAGAGAATTATGATAATTATTTTATCAATTTTTGTAATATGTAGTGGAGATTTCCTTATTTTTAGGGATGATAACAAGCTTGGTCACTTTACATCTAAAAAAGGCAAGGAAGACTTTCAAATTGCCTACGATGAATCAATGGCACTTCTTCCAAAGCCTAATGATACCAAAGATATTAAAACTAAATATGGCACAGTTCGTGCTTATTACTTTACTAAAGAAGAAAACAAACATAAGGAACCAATACTCTTACTTACCTGGACGTGGTGCATCTACTCCAATGTGGGTACCAAATTTAGAAGGACTAAGAGAGGAAAGACCTGTCTATACGATAGATTTACTTGGTGAACCTGGAATGAGTGTACAAACAAAGATGATTGAAAACCAAAAGCAACAAGCAGAATGGTTAAATGAAGTGATTGAAGGATTAGGTTTAGAAAAAGTACACATCGTAGGTGTCTCAGTTGGTGGTTGGACAACAATGAATTTAGCCAGATATAATCCTGAGCATATTGCTTCGGCTAGTTTATTGGACCCTGTCTTTGTTTTTGCGCAAATGCCCGTAAAGATGATTCTAGCATCTATTCCAGCATCGGTCCCTATTGTACCTAAGTTTATAAGAGAAAAAATGTTAAGTTATGTCTCTGGAGAAGCAGAAGCAAATGACGATGAGCCTATTTCTAAATTAATCGAGTCGGGTATGAGTAATTATAAACTTAAAACACCAGCTCCTGATTTATTTACTAAAGAGGAACTAAAAAATATCAATGTTCCAGTACTTGCATTAATTGCTGAAAAAAGTACAATGCACGATGCAGCAAAAGCAGTTGAAACTGGGGAAAAATATGTTAAAGATATCGATATCGTTAACTGGAAAAATGCATCTCACGCGATCAACGGTGAATTCTCTAACGAAGTTAATGCTAGAATCTTGGATTTTGTAGAAAAACATTCTAAGGACAACTAAGTTGAAAGTAGCAAATAATTGTAATAACTACCTAGAAATATTAAATAAGAAAATAGATGGTTCTTCTAGTAGGAAGAGTCTTTTTTATCCAACAACAACTGCATTGCGTTGTTAAGTACAATAAAGTCGTTTTAAAAAAAGAGATAATATTCAATAATAATCCTCATTTACTTCATAAGAAATGGGGGTCACTTTATTCTCCACATTAATCATTTTAATTAGCTCAAAAATATGGTGAACTTTCTTGGTTCATTTTTAAGTTAAAATATAACTCATTGTGAATATGATGAAAAAGAAAGAACAAATTAATAAGGAAAGTATTTATATTTGGCAGGAGTGTAAATGAAATGAAAGAAAACAAAAGCGGAAAAAATAAAAGAGAAATAAAAAAAGAGGATCAAATGAAATATTCAGGACAGGATGAATTCAGTCTTCAAAATATTTCATACGCACCAGGTGAAAATAGCTATTTAAATGAAAATGAAAGCAACAATCCAGATATAAAAAAACAAAGAAATCATGAGTTTTCTGAGGAGCTTTCAGATGGAGGAGAAAGGAACGAAATGATAGATAAACAATCGAATAACCATTGAGCTGGATTATAATGTTTGACTGTGGAGGTTAATTCAATGAAACAAAAGCCATTAACCTATATTGAAAAGGTTGAAAATTTATATATATTAATGGAGACTAGGCAGATGCTCCAAAGTAAATTACAGGAACTACAACAGAACAATCAATCATACCAATTAATAGAGGAAGACTTAAGAAAAATAGACAAGGAAATATTGTCATATACCGATGGGCAGCATATTCAAGATCCAGAACAAATGATCACCAGTTCAATATTCAATCCCGCTGCATATTTCAATCAGTCAAACTAAATGTTCAAAAGTCTTATATCCGCTTTTTAAGGTGAATAACATCAAAAGAGGATTTAGAACTGATAAAAAGTTGAGCCGTTTTAAAAAAAGTTTGATCAAAAATCCTGTATGAAATGCAGAGTTTTTCTTGCAAACGGGCCAGATTGTTTAAGGAACATTTTTAGTTTTAAGGTGTCACAAAAAGGTGACACCTTCATTATTTATACAGTTTTCATCATATTTTTTAAAATATCATAAACCAATGGGAAAGTATTGAAACCATCATCTTCTAAAAAATGACCGCCCTTTTCAACAGGATAAAATGATGCATCCAATTGTTTTGATAAATTTTGACTTAATTGAAAAGGAACAATACCGTCATCTTTTGCAGCAATAACAGCACGTGAATTAGCTGCAGAAATTATTTTTTTATCATCCACTTTTTTAACTGTAAAAGGATCTATAGAAGGTAAGAATGATAATGGTTCAGAAAAGCCAGAAACAAGAATAAAGCCTCCAAAGCTAGGTAGCGGATTTAATTGATCTAGATAGTTCAATAGTGTGATAGACCCTAAGCTATGTGTTACAAAATAAGTGTTGTTATCTAAATTTTTTATTTTATTAGCTAATGTTTCCAACCATTCTTCTTTCTTGGGGTCAGACGAATTTGGCATGTGAAGAACCAAAACTTGATAATCATCTGCTATTAATTTTTCTTTTAACCATGGGAACCAATGATTGGCTGGTGAAGCTCCGTATCCATGGATAATATATACTTGTTTTCCCATTGCTACTCTCCCTTTCTTTTTATCGATACAAAAACAGTATATTACTTATCCAAACCTATATGGAAGTAGATTGCTCTTGCTTTGAGGCTCAATCAAAGGTTAATAAGTTGGAAAATAATTCAAATAATAAAAAATTATTTTATGGGCACGCAGATTTCGCAATAATGATTGGAAACCATCTCTTTAATGTATCTTTCAAAAATTGGCCGGCTGTCAATCTGATAACCACAGTTTGACAGCGTATAAAAAATTTCGCTCCACGCTTTTTGAATGTCTTCCGCTGTGTGTTTGACTTTGAAAATGGCATATTTTCCGCCGGAAATTTCGCTTTCGCCAACGAAATCGTCAATTTGATAATCGTTTGAAATGACGATGCCGGCATCATAGCGGCAGTTATTAGGCAGAGTTGTTTCAGGGTTGTCATGTGAAATTCCAAGGATTATTGATGTTTTGGAGAGTAGATTTTTTGCCGCAGCCCATTTCTTCAACTTTTGCATTAGTTGAACGTTGGCAGGACCGTATGGACCAACTTGTTGCACGTATGCGATACGATATTTTGGAAGAACTTCAATCTTAATATTCATTTTTCTTTTTCCTTTCTGTATTAATCTTTACTACATTCCGAATGCTATCATGATATAAAAATATAATCATTTGTTTTTTTAAAATAAATAGTTGCAATAGCATCCTATATGGATTATTCTATAAATAGTTGCAATAACATCTTATTTGGAGTTGATGTTTTTATGGAAAACGATATGAATAGGCCCTCTATGGGCACTGGGGCGCCGCCTGGGAAATATATTTCAGCTATATACCGTCATCTGCAAATCCTTATAACAGCTCAGCTTCAGCCGTTCCGAATTGGAAGTGGGCAGTATATCTTTTTGTTGACGATTGCGAAAAAAGAAGGGATTTCGCAAAAAGCGTTAAGCGAGGAGCTTTTGATTGACAAGACAACGACGACGAAGGCGATCAAAAAACTGGAAGCAGAAGGGTATGTGCGAAGGGAAACAAATCCTGCTGATAACCGCTATCATCTACTTTATTTGACGGAATTAGGCAGAGAAGTTTTGCCGAAAGTAGCGGCAGTATTGCACGATATCAGTCGAAAAAGCCGGGTTGGTATAGATGACGAGGAATATGAGCTTATGCTTACCCTGCTAAAAAAGATGCTGTACAACATGAACGAACAGGTTCGCCAAAGAGAGAAGAAGCTGTGATTCAGCACCATCAACAGAATCAATAGGTGGGAAATTTGCTGTTATGTCTGTTGGATTACTATTTTCAGTTTGATAGAGGTAAGTGCACCAAAATCTAGCTGAAAAACGGAAATATTTATCAATAATAAAGGAGAGTGAAAAACTTGGAGGAGGAAATGAAAAGACCATTTGAAGTGGATTTATCGGAGTATCCATTTAAGGACCATTGGCTTCCTTATCGTGACGGATATATTCACTACATTGATGAAGGGCAAGGGCCGACGGTTCTTCTCCTTCACGGGAATCCCACGTGGTCGTACCTCTATCGAAATGTCATTAAGGAGCTTCATAGCGACTATCGTCTTATTGCTTTGGATTACCCTGGATTTGGTATGTCAAAAGCGCCTTCTCACTATGGTTTTACGCCACAAGAGCAATCGGATGTGGTCGCAGATTTAATCCATCGCTTGGAACTAAAGGATTTTGTTTTAGTGGTCCAGGATTGGGGCGGACCCATCGGAGTAAATTACGCAGTTCGGCATCGAGAAAACTTACGCGGCATTGTCATTATGAACACCTGGGCATGGCCAGCGACTCTTCTTCCAATGAAGCTCTTTTCTTTGGCAATGGGGGGATGGCCTCTCGGATACTGGCTTCAGACACAGCGCAATTTCTTCGCCAAAAACATTGTTCCACACGGAATTTACCATTCTGAAAAAGTCACGAAAAGCTTGAGAAAGGCCTATATCGACCCGTTTCCAACACCAAAATCAAGAATACCGACATGGATTTTCCCTAGACAGATTCTGAAGGCGCGATCGTGGCTCGCGGAAATTGAATCGAAACTGCTAGTGCTATCTGATTTACCCGCGCAAATACTTTGGGGAACGAAAGATAGCGCAGGCTTTCCGTATGAAGAAATGGAAAAATGGCAGAGCTACCTTAAATTGAATGAAACAGAGCCCTTAAGTGATGCCTCCCACTATGTTCAAGAGGATCGGCCGGATCGAGTTGCAGCAGCCATTCGAAGAATTTTTGAAAGAACCTCTCAGAAATAAAGGAAGTTATGCTTAAAAAAGAGTGTTTTTCTGTAAGATCAACGTGTATTTATTATAACCATATAAGTAAATTAGGAGGAGTTATTGATGAAAACAATTCTTTGGGCAACATTGACTGGAAATGGCAACTATGCACAGTCAAGCGCTGAGCACCCGCCTAAAAAAGAAGCACTAGCCGACTTTGCTGCACATGCAAAAGCTGCAGGCAACTTTATAGTAGGACGTAAAACATTTGAGGGATTTCAGGCAAGTGGCAGTGGCAATTTTACCGATATTGATATAGTTGTAGTTTCTAAGAGTGTTAAAAAAATTCCTGGCATTAAGATTGTAGGATCGCCTCAAGAAGCCCTAAATTACTTGCAGGAAAAAGGCTATAAAACAGTACTCCTTTCAGGCGGTGCCGATCTGCATAATGCATTTTTAGAGCAAGCACTTGTTGACGAGATTATATTCAATGTTGTACCTGTATTGGAGGGTAAGGGGCTCAACCTTTTGCTTGACACATCCAACTACCAATACAAGGATGTCCAGTTGTTAGATTGCAAGCCCCTTGGCAGTGGTGTCGTTCAGTTGCACTACGCGGTAGGTAAATAATATAGCCATTCATTATTTAAAAGAATTAAAGTTATTAATTTTAGTAAAACAGAATTAACGGTAAAAAACGTTTAGCTATAAATAATGATCATTTCATTTTTGCGTATATATATTTGTTTTACTATGTTTTTACTTTAATTGTTTATATGGATGGCTATCAAGCTTTACGAATGGTTTTTGGACAATTTTTCTTTGATAGAAATTGTTCATGATAAGCGAACTAATAATAATAAGTGTTCCTAATAGTTCTAATCCTGTTATTTGATAGCCTTGAAAAACAGAAATGACAATAGTAGTGATTGGAACAAGATTAATAAAAAGTACTCCGTTTGCAGGTGTTAGTGCTTTATTGCCGGCATTCCAGCAAAAAACAGCTAAAACTCCAGCAAATACAATCATATATCCTAATTCTAAAGTAATGCTTTTAATGATAGAAAGCTCTGGCACTGTTAAGGATCCGATTATATACAAAAAAGCTACAATAATATTTATTGAAAATGTACCCAAAATACAACTTAACGCTGTATAACGTAAAGGAGACCAATCATTAAACTTTCTCGCTCCCATTGTGTACACAACCCAACAAGTAACCCCTATTAACATACAGAAAATGGGTAATAAGCTACTACCTTTTGAAGAGAATGCTTTAAAGTCTCCTTTTGTAATGACTAGCAGAGTACCAAATAATGAAAATAAGACAACCCCGATGACAAAGAAAGGCGGTCGTTTTTTCTCCATAATCCAGATAACAAATATACTAATGATTGGCATCAATCCTAAAATAATAGACGCTAATAAAGCGCCAGAACTGCCTGCTAATTGTTGACCTGAAAACATTAAGAAATTAAAACCAACAAAGCCGATCGTACCATAAATCCATAAAGTTTTAAGTTTCCCATCAAAATTTAATGTTTGTTTTCCTTCAATAAGGACAAGGAGCAGCACAAAAATGATGGAAGCTAATGTATATCGCATAGCAGTAAAAGAAAATGGATCAATTTGTTCGAGTGCATTTCGCATAATAGGAAACTGTCCTCCCCAAGAAAGAACAGTAATGAAACACAGTATAGTTCCTGTAATAATCTGTCTTTTATCCAAAATCAATTCTCTCCTAACAAATACAATGATTAAGAAAGCCACAGCTGCAAAATTTTTGACTGTGGCTTTTCAAGGCTGATATACACGGGTTTAGCTGAAATACTTCTCAATGTGTATAGGCTCTATTAAAGCTTTTGATTCATTATCTAAAAATTGATTTGAATGAGTTGCTTGTGTATTTCAATAGACTTTTCCTCTTTAGCATAACAAATACATTTTAATTGGCTAATATCTTGATACTAAGAATAGCTTATATTTAAGATGCTAGAATTAGAGATGGCACTATGTTTAAAAAGAACTTAGAAAACTAGAATTTTTCTAATACAATCTTGCCAATCATGTTCCCTGTTTCTACCATCTCATGTGCTTTTCTTAAGTTATCTGTATTAATAGGGGATAAAACCTCTTTTAAAGTGGTACGAACTTTACCTTCATCAATTAATTTGCCAACCTTTTCTAAAAGTTCATGCTGCTTAATCATATCGGAAGTATGATACATGGAACGAGTAAACATAAATTCCCACACAAATGTAGCGCTTTTACTTTTTAAAACATTGAGATCAAGAGGTTCACTATTTTCTACTATAGAGCAAATTTTTCCTTGTGGAACAATGATTTCCCCCATGCTATTCCAATGTTGATCAGTATTATTAAGGCAGAAAATATAATCTACATCATTAAAATTAATTAATTGTAATTGTGGAAGGAATGGTTGGTGGTGATTTACTACATAATCTGCTCCAAGCTCTTCTACCCATTTTATGCTTTCTTCCCTAGAAGCAGTTGCAATAACAGTTAGACCTGCTAATTTGGCTAATTGAATAGCGATCGATCCGACTCCACCTGCTCCCCCAATAATAAGAATGGTTTTCTTTTTATTTTCTTCTATATTACTAAAATCAATTTCTAGGCGATCAAATAGTCCTTCCCATGCTGTGATAGCAGTTAGTGGCAGTGCAGCTGCCTCGGCATCATTTAATGATTGAGGTTTTTTACCGACAATTTTTTCGTTTACTAAATGGTATTCGCTATATGTACCAGGTCTTGTAATACTCCCTGCATAATAAACTTCATCTCCAACTTTAAATAAAGTGCAGTCTGGTCCTACCGCTTCCACTACACCACAAGCATCCCATCCAAGAATTTTAGGTGTCTCTTCCTGTTTATCTTTTGGTGCACGAACCTTAACGTCAACAGGATTAATGGAAATAGCTTTAATTTTAACAAGTAAATCACTTTGGGTAGGTACTGGTTTCTCCAAATCTACATCAAGAAGGCTTTCCTTATGATTGATTGGTAAATATTTGTATAATCCTATCGCTTTCATTTTTATCTTCCTCCTAATAATTGAGTTACAGTTATTATTATAGAGAGGGATAAAAGAACTGGTAAGTAGGCACATTATTGTATTATGGTACCATTTATGTTATTTATATTTTAGGGAATAACAATCTTTATAGTGAGGTGTACTAAACGATGAGAAACAGGAAAAGTGGATATGGCTGTCCAGAAGGCTGCCCAGTAGAATCAACTCTAGATGTCATAGGCGGCAAATGGAAAGGGGTCATTTTGTTTTACCTTATCGAAGGCAAAAAGAGATTTAATGAGTTGAGAAATTTAATGCCGGGTGTTACACAAAGAATGTTGACACTTCAATTAAGGGAGCTAGAAAAAGACGGTGTTATTCAACGAAAAGTATATCCCGAAGTTCCACCTAAAGTTGAATATTCACTAACCGAGTTTGGAAAAACTCTGGAGCCTATTATTTTGTTAATGAGAGATTGGGGGGAAAATTATAAAAAATCAGTTAAAAAAATGGAAGCAAAATAATAAGAAACGTCGTTTAGTAACATCCTATTAAAAGATTAAGAGATAGTTATATTATGATCATATAGTTCTTTTTTATAATGATAGACAATGGTGTATGCACCCCATGTATTTTTAGCATTTTCATTTCAAATGGACATAGAGGATAAGCTGTTGTCTTGTAGGTACTCTCATACTTGTTTAACCTCTATGTCGAAATTTAAGCTATTGTATTGGTACATGATAACTATATAATTAGTGATTAATCGTCCCATTCTTTTCCTAATTTTCGCATCTCTTCAAAAATTTTTTGCAATTCATTACCTTTTTTAGTTAATTTATATTCCACATGCATAGGTACAACAGGGTAAATAGTTTTCTTAATGATGTTCTTTTTTTCTAATCTTTTTAAACAACAAGTTAATGTCTTCGCACTTATACCATCAAGACATCTTAATAATTCATTGAATCTCTTGCATCCATTACTTAAACATAAAATAACCTTATAATTCCATTTCCCTCCAATTACTTCTAATACACTGTTGATTGGGCACTTATTTTCTACACTTAGTAAATCAATGCTTTTTTTCTCATCGTCCATAAAATCCCTCCTATTAACAAAACAACAAAAAAATCCTAAAATTATATTCTTGAATTTATCTTGAAGAATTTTTCATAAAAAGAATTTATATGCATTTGGAAAACTAAATAAAGTTACTAGTCTTTACATCTTTAAACAAAAAATGGGAGAGCTTTAATAGAGTATTCGTTTCTTATTAACGAATACTCTATTAATTAGCATTCAATTACGGCAGCTTTTTAAAAACTACGTAATATAATTTGGCTGTTTTCGTATAGATTGTTGTTATTTAACCCGCAGCCAGAATACACTTCGCTTTCCGTGGGCGAGCGTCGAGCCTCCTCGTCGCTCGTCGCATACGCTCCTGCGGGGTCTCGTCTTTCTCGCATTCCCACAGGAGTCTACGTGTATTCTGGCTGCTAAGAAACGCTTTTCCAAATATAATTTTATGTAAAAAACAACAAACTTTGAGAAAACAGCCTATAATTTTGTTTAATGTTAAATAAGCACTTCATGTAAAAGTATAATATATAGATGAGCAGGAAGCGATTAATTGACGTATCCATCTTTCTACTGTTTCCAACTTACTAATAGGTAACTATGTATAATGCATGTGGTTATCATAAGAGAATGTAACTACTTCTCAAAAAAATTTAATAATAATATAATAGGTATACATTACCTGATTAAATAAAAAATTCCAATTAGGTAATGCAAGGAAGGCGAAAAATATAATAAGGAGGGATAAAATTTTTTAGAGGTTTAATGAAAGAATAGTTGGTTATGCCGTTATCTCTGAATGTTTGGCCGCATGAGAGACAACGACAAATGGAAGCGTTTTCTTTTATTGTGTTAGTTTTATTTTATTACTTTCAATACGCTGTTGCAAGATTTTTGTTTCACTAAACACCTGAATATTTAAATAATTCAAAAATCTGGAGGTTGGATTTATGGCTACAACAAAAACTATTCTCAACCCTATATTAAGTATTTCTTCTTTAAAACATGGGTATTTAGGCTTTCATGAGGGCACCTTTAAACGAGCTATTTTTACTGAACTATTGGATGCTATGGAAGAACTTAGAATAAAAAAAATAAAAGAGCAATCTCCAACAGATGACGAATTTGTAAAAACTATACCTTATGATATTGGTGAATTTTATAATCTTAATGAATTATTTGAACGGATTCAAAGTGAACTTGAGTTATTAGTTCAGGAATTCCCAGATTTAAAAGGATTTAAAACGCTCCTTATTCCTGAATTAAATAAATTATTAGAATTAACAACAGCTTCTAATCAGTTATTAGATCATTACAATCAAATTTTTTCGATAGTAAACCTTTATTTAGGATCATGGGAGGATAGTGCATATAACACTTGTAAGTTATATGTAGAAGATGATGTTTATTATCTGCGTATACAATTACAATTACAAGGCGAAAATTCTGATTTCACTGAAACAGAAAAATTAACAAAGTCTGATTATTTAAATGTAATTAGTGAGCTTTTAGCAGATTTAAGAAAGCAAGAACGATTGCCGACTTGTGAGGAAAGAATTGCGATTCGTTTAGCTTATGAATTATTATCGAAAGGCCATCGATACGATGGATCAATCATTCCGTGGGGGAACTCAGGTTTCCGCGATATTCAAACATACGCTTCTATTACAGATCCTGGAATTGGGCACTTATATGGAACGCTGAAATCCAACAAGTTTTTAAAAGGTGTTATTGTTCATATTGAACATCTTGAAAGAGGAAGCGATCAAGATCGTGAAGCAGTAGAGCCATATCGCATCCCTAACTTTAACATAATAGGAAAAGTAAAATTGGGTGTTGGAAAAGATGCTCCCTCTTCCTCATATGTAGGCAGGCCGATCTTTGAAAGTGATTTTAAACCATCTGCAGTAAAAACGATTCATACTTGGGCTGCAGCATGCTCAGCTATTTTTATGGATGGTTTAACGGAGTGTAAATTGGCCATAGAACGTATGACAGCAGTTGAAGCGATTAAATTTATGAAATATATGGCAGGAAATATTCGGAGAAATCAACATACCCAGGCACTTGCAGCTGCCTTCAATATTAATACACCTATTTTAGACGATCGTGAGAAAACACTGAAAGAGAATAATGGTAAGCCAAAGTTGATTACAGATCGCTTTGAGATTGGATTGTTAGGAATTGAATTAGTTAAAGAAGGCGGATTTGATAAAGTGACCTGGGATGGTACAGCGAATACTTATCCAAGTAAATGTGTCATTGAACAACTGACTTTTTCTGAAGCCTTGACATTAGTTCATAAGGCGCATGAAAAAGGATTGCTCACCTATTTCTCCGCAGGTTTTAGATTTCATCACTTGCCGCAGGTTATTTATACAGGTACTGATGGTATAGGATTAGGCGGAGCGCAAATTCTTCGATACATGGATAAAGATACTGGATATCATGGTCCTTTTAAGGAAGAAAATATTTCTGAGATAATAGAAATTAGAGAAGAGGCGATGAACAGCGTGAAAGGACAAGCCTCTATGCTGTTAAGTAGATTAGATCGCATGTACTTTGAAACGAGTATAACACCTGAAGATAATGAGAAGCGTAATTTACTCTTTACACAATTAAGAGACGATAAAGTAGATGAATTAGCTAATACTATTCAAGAATTAGATCATATTGCTGTTATGCCTATTGATCGTTCTCACCCCCTAGTTGGATGGGCTCAGCGTCTGCTTTCTGCTGATACTGCTTGCATTGCTGCTCAAAAATTGAAAGATAAGAACAAATGGAAAGAGGCTGCTATTAGCTTACAAAAAGCAATAAATAATCAAGATTATGAAAAGTTATCTGAACATCTTTTGTCTATCCAAAAAGCTATTTAATCCTTAAAGCGTGATCTTGTAACGGTATAAATATAAATGTAAAAAGAGAGGGATTTATCGTTCATAGAAATATGTCCTTCTCTTTTGTAAAGTTTTTAAGTATTCCTATTGGAGATTATTAAATAAAGGCTGTTTTCGTATAGTTTGTTGCTTTTAAACTCGCAGCCTGAATACACTTCGTCCGTTTAGCGAGCGTCGAGCCTCCTCGTCGCATACGCTCCTGTGGGGTCTCGTCTTTCTCGCATTCCCACAGGAGTCTACGTGTATTCAGTCTGCTGGATACTTTTCTCTCATTTTTTTACGTAAAAAACAACAAACATTTAGAAAACAGCCTAAATAAAAGAAACCATTGAAAAAACAAAGGATGTTTACGATAGGTTGTAAACATCCTTTTTATAATCTGAATGAAAAAACTATGATAATTGTAGCTCCGTTTGTTTTTTTAATACTTTTAGAATAGCTTGTGTAAATTGAGGTAGATCATCTGGCGTTCTGCTTGTAACAAGCAAGTCATTCCAGATTACTGCAGGTTCATCAAAAACAGTAGCACCAGCATTACGTAAATCTACCTGGATGGATTTATATCCTGTAATGTTTTTGCCTTGCAAAACCTCAGCAGTAATCAACAGTTGTGGTCCGTGGCAAATGGCGAATATTGGTTTGTTTGAATACGAAATTTTCTTAACGAATGACACAAATCTATTATCAGCTCTCAAAATATCTGGTGAGAATCCTCCAGGAATAAAAAGGGCATTAAAATCATCTGGATTTGCTTCATCAATTCCTACATCCGTTTTAATGCTGCCTCCATAAACCCCTTGCAGAGTTATGTTTGCTTCCGTTCCTATTAATACTGTCTCGTATCCAATTTCTTGCATAGCTGCAGCAGGAACCTGCAGTTCTTCTTGATGATACATTTCTCCCACTAGTATTGCTACCTTTTTCATCCATTTTCACCTCGTATTTTTATAGAATAAAATGTTACAAATAAATCTTATACATTTGGAAGTAATTTTAAAAGTACGCACATTAATGTAGGATAGTAACACTTTTTATACGATTAGTTATTCAATACTTTAAAATGGTGTCTGCCTATTAGGCGAATCGTTGGCATGTTGTTTAAACAAACGATTGATTAAATGCAAGGGAAAGCCTGATACATTAATGATTGCATGTGTTGGAAAAGGATGATGATAATTCGCCAAAATGCTATTTTCCCACATGATAAGAAAATTTGCGCAATTCAGTTTTTCTTTTGAAAAAAATTTACGCTAGCAGTATAATGAATGAAGCACAATATTTATTTTCACATCTTCCTATAAAAATTGCTTTCTTAAAGCATTGGTTGGAGTGATACTTATGAAAGATATTAAAAAAGTATTAATACCTGTTGTCGGAACGCTCGGTACAGGTGTTATCATCATTTCAGGT
Organism: Niallia sp. 01092; assembly: GCF_052318935.1. Taxonomy (NCBI): domain Bacteria; kingdom Bacillati; phylum Bacillota; class Bacilli; order Caryophanales; family Bacillaceae; genus Niallia; species Niallia sp. 01092. Next base: position 47,000 of record NZ_JBQRKO010000004.1, read on the forward strand.
ATGTCCCATTTTGCCCAAGCAGATAATCCTTTTTCTGCTTCCCAACCTAATTCTAGCACCGCTTCTAATACCGCTTCTTCCGGAGTATCAATCAATCCGGAAGTAACTACACTAGGCCTTGTTGATATCCACTACCAACTCTATCATCTTAACAGACTTGCCAGCAACCAGATCGCGATATGGATTGAAGACAATAATGGAAACTATATTAAAACTTTGCGAGCATCAAGTTTTACTGCGAACGGCGGCTATAAAAAAAGACCAGAGAGCCACCCGGAATGGCGCGAGGCCGCTAATTTGGAGAATGCATCAGAAGAAGAAATACAGAGGGTCAGTCTTCCAGAGCAGGAGACAGGTATGCATGTCGTTTATTGGGACTGTACGGATGCTTCCGGTCAGCCTGTTCAGCCGGGAACTTATGTGTATAAAATAGAAGGAAATATTCTTTGGGAGAACCGTGTCATTTATAGCGGTGAAATTTCTGTTGGAAGTGAGCAAAACCAGAAGGATGCCACTGCTGAATACATACCGGAAAATGCTAAATCTGAAGGCACGCTTCTTGAAAGTGTAAGTGCCGGATTTGCACCTGGAAAAAGTATTGCATCTGTCGAACAGGAAACCATCACCAATACTAGAGGGTCGTAAAAATGGAAATTTATAAAAGCAAAGCGATGAATACGGATATTCTTACAGCGGGACTCAGTGCTGCCGATGCACAAGAAGTGTTTCAATGGCTCACAACCGTCGAAGAAAAATTTTCGCGCTTTCTACCTGGAAGTGAGCTTTGTCTAGTTAACAGGAATGCAGATAAAGAAACGAAGGTATCGCAGCTTTTCGCCCAGCTTTTCTATGAATCGCTCTATTATTTTAATGAAACAGGCGGCATTTTCACACCTTTTCTGAGAAATGAACTCGAACAATCAGGCTACCGGGAATCCTTTGAAAAAATAAACCGGGATAATGTCGAGCCGCATAATCAACCGTTTCCCTCCACTGATACGAAACATCCAATCGTGTTTGATCTTGATCACCGCACAGTAAAAATCAATCCGGCTAATTTACTTGATTTCGGAGGGATTGCCAAAGGTTGGAGTGTACAGCAAATTGCCGAATCGTTGATAAAAAGAGGACGAGCAAAGGGACTAATTGATGCTGGGGGTGACCTTATGTCATGGCAGTCATCCGGAGAACCTTGGCTGATCGGTGTCTCACATCCTTTTTCGGATAATGAAAACATTGCAAAACTATGGCTGAATGACTGGACTTGTGCTGCGACAAGCAGCATCATAAAACGAAGCTGGAAACTAAATGGCCACAACATGCATCATATTATCGATCCGCGTACCGGTCTTCCTGTACAATCGGATTGTCTGCAGGTGACGGTAATTGGCCGGACACTTCTTCCTTGTGAGATTTATGCCAAGTGCTTTATCATCATTGGCTGCAAAAATGGGCCTGACTGGTTAACCTCACACAGACCGGATCTTGCTTATATTTTTGTTAATAGACAGGGGCGAGTATTTGCATCTGCAAACCTTGATCAATTTTGCCATAAAGCAGAGTTGGTAGAACAAATTACCATACCATTAGATGAAAGGGGTGTTTCATTATAGAGCAAAAACATAAACGGTTAAAATGGGTCATTGGCATCGTTTTGATTCTCATTTATGCTGCTTTTATTGAAGTGATTCGCCGGTCTGGATCACCGCTTGCAGCCGTTCCGACATGGCTGATTACGAGAACGCTTGGAATTACTGCGTATCTCCTGCTTTTTTTCGGCATTTGTCTCGGGATATTTTATGGAATGCCCATCTGGAAGGGGAAACAAAAGCAACGTTCCCATATTATGTCCCTCCATTTTTTCGCTAATACGTGCGGTGTTTTTATAGGGGCACTTCACCCGATGCTGCTTGTTATTGATGCCTATGTAACTTTTTCCTGGACACAGCTGCTTATTCCGTTTACTGCTCCGAAAGAACCGTTTCTTTACGGGCTCGGCACCATTACACTCTACGGACTGCTGTTTGTTAATTACGACCGATCTGAAGAAAAAAATGTCTGTTAAACTTTGGCGCACCTTTCATCTTTCGGCTTATATTCTTTACCTGCTTGCGTTTTCCCATGGAATGATGGGCGGCACAGACACGAAAAATATCTGGATTTTTTCCATGTACATTGTAACCTTTTTCACAGTACTTGCGATGATGGTTATCCAGGTGTCCATGGTCAATAAACTGAAAAAAAGAGCAGTTCGCAGTCGTAGAATCGATACCGGATTATAATTGCCTTTGTGCTCGATCGCTAATTTATAGATCCTCATTAAGTATTCAACTGATAATATCGATCCTTACCCAGAGATATATTCAATAAAAAACGCTTATTTCAAAATAGAGGTTTTTTGTTCATTGCTAATAATAGATTAACTATTTCTTTTTATTAATCTTATTTATAAAGACTTTTGATCTTATTTATTTTGATAAATAGAAATCGAAAAATTATAACAACGATTCAATCAATTTCATAAGCTGTTGTTTTGTCTGGCTTAAATAGTTTCTTTTTTTAGAAGAAATTAATAATCCTATAGGTATTTCGGGATTAAATCCCTTAACCTTAAATGATATATTACTTTGTTTTAAGTTAGTTCCCTTAGGGATGATGCCTATTGCATTCTCAAAAACCATTTGTGGAATAAGATGGAGTGCACTACAATTGTAGACTCTTTTAAAGGATAAATTGTTTTCTGATAAGAAAGCATTCACAGATTGATTATAATAACAACTATTCTCTCCAATCAAAATGGGGTAATCAATAATATCAGATATTTCAACTGACTCCTTTTTCAAAATTGGATGATGAGGATTATTGACGATAAATTCGATTTGTTCTTTGAAAAGGGTAGTAAATTTAACATTAGAACTATTTTTGTTGTTTCCACAAACAGCAAAATCAAGTTTATTTTGATCTAATATTTGTGATAAAAGGGCTGTGTTTCCAACAACAAAATCACAATGTATATAAGGCTTCTCATTGTTTAAAAAGTTTAATATAGACGGAATTAATTTTTCTGCAACAGATTCTGTTAGTCCTATTCTTAATGTTCCTTTCTCCTCATTGCTTATACGCTGCGCTTGAGATATTGAATAATCCCAATGCATTAACAAATTATCTACTTCCTCTGCAAATAAAGTACCTTCATCTGTTAACCTGGCATCCCACCCTCGTTCAAACAAAAGAAAACCAAGTTCATTTTCTAGTTTTTTTATATGTGTAGTTACGGTTGACTGAGCATAGTTTAATTTTTTTGCCGCAAGTGAAAAAGTACCTTCTTCTACAATCATTTTAAAAGTATTTAACTCTTTTATTTCCATTTTTACACCTAATCTCTATCGGTTTTTTTGATAATTATATAATATTTTTTCAATTATACAAATCAAAATCACGGAAGTACAATAAAGTTATAAGAAAGGGAGTGAATAGATGCCGTTTGTTCATGTTTATTATCCAGAAAGGCAATGGAATAAAGAAGGGTTAAAAATAATAAGCAATAGTATTCATCATTCATTAATTGAACATTTTCACATTCCAGAAAACGATTACTTTCACATGTGTTTACCCTACCCATCTAATCAATTTTTTTACGACCCGCATTATCTGTTAGAAGGAGAGAAAAAAAGAACAGATCATTTGATACATGTTTCCATTACATGTGCACCTGGAAGAACAATAATTCAGAAGAGGAACTTGTATCAATCCATCGCGAAAGCTTTTTATCATCATTTAAACATCTCTACAACTGATATTTTTATTACATTAAACGAGACATCTGCTGAAAACTGGTCATTTGGTCAAGGAATAGCACAAATGGTTAATAAGAAGGAGGAAAAAGAATAGTGAATGATCGTATTGAATTAAATATACCAAAGAAAATGAGAGATAATGCTACCGATTTTGTTGATTATAGTGAAAATATATTATTCGAAAAAGTATGGAGAGAGCCTACTTTAACATCAAAAGAAAGAAGTTTAATTACACTTTCTGCTCTAATTAGTATTGGCAATACGGAGCAACTACCATTTCATCTGCAATTGGCTGAAAAGAATGGACTGAACGAAAAGGAAATAATTGCTTTGATCACACATATGGCCTTTTACGTTGGATGGCCTAAAGCGGCTGCAGCGCTAAACATAATACTGAATGAAAAATGAAGGTATAGTATCTGTTAACGTATACATTTCATAATAATAGAGATAAAGTTAATACGTTTATAAAAAAGAGAAGCAGCTTTAAAGAAAGTCGCCATGTTTCACCCTTTTAGGTATGATTATCTAAAAGGGTGTTTTTATGTTCAAAAGAAGAAGATTTGAAGTTGAGAAATAGATTAAAAAAGGGTGAGCACTGGTATTAGAGGGGGCTTTGAAGAATGTTTAAAATCGGCGAATTTTCTAAACTAAGTAAAGTGTCAATCAAAACACTGCGTTATTATGATAAACGAGGTTTGTTAAAACCATCTACAACTGATAAATTTTCTGGTTATCGATATTATTCGGCGGAACAACTGTTGACCATACAACGTATCATCGCTTTAAAAAAACAGGGATTTACACTAGAGGAGATCAAGTTATTATTAGCGGAAGATGCATTGCCTGAGGATGTTAAAAAATCTTTGATCATAAAACAATTGGAGCTTCAACATACAATTGAGGAAGCACAGCGTCAGTTAAAGGAAATTAATTCAGGACTAGAGCGTGTTGGAGATTTGAACAATTTATCTTCGACTTATTCAATCGTTCTACGGGATGTAAAGTCTCAATTTGTTGCTTCGATTCGAGATATTATCCCACGTACACACCTATGTCTGCTATTGGACGAAATCAGACAATATGTACGTCTGCATGGTGAGGACGAAAATCGGCCATTGAGTATTCAATGGCATAATAGTGAACTCGAAGATGATGCGATCGATGTAGAGGTCGCTTTACCCATTACAAAAGAAATTCCAAGTAGTAATCGAGTGAAAATTCACGTCTGGCCTGAGTTAAAAAAAGCTGCCTCACTTGTGCACCATTGTGATCCGTATCATTCTTCTTGTCCAGCCTTATCTGAGTTGGCAGCATGGATATCATCTAATGGATTTCGACCCAGCAATACGGAACCAATCCGAGAAATTTATCTAACAGTGGATAAAGATCTGTATGGGAAACTTCGAATGGCTGAATTGCTTATCCCTGTTGAAAATATTTAAAAAACAAAAAAATCTTTCATCATTCCATTTCGAATGGGATAATGAAAGATTTTTTTGTTATGTATGTTGACTCTCCCCTATGGTTGAAGGTGTAAAGTCAAATCAATCAATCAACAAGGAGTGAAAAAAATGAATCGTTTAGTAGGAAAAATTGCATTAGTGACAGGTGGAAGTCGAGGAATCGGTCGAGGAATTGCATTACGATTGGCGGAAGAAGGAGCGCTGATTGCGGTCCATTATGGTAGTCGCTTTGCCGCAGCGGAGGAAGTTGTTAGTACAATTAAAGCAAATGGGGGTCAAGCATTTGCTATAGGTGCAAGTCTTAACTCGATTGCAAGTGTTGAAGAATTGATTCAATCGCTGGATAAGCAACTCAATCAACGAACTGGCAGCAACCAATTTGATATTTTGATTAACAATGCTGGAATCGGTACTTCAAAAACGTTGGAAGAAACAACAGAGGATTCTTTTGACGAGATATTTGCTGTCAATGTGAAAGCACCGTTTTTTCTTGTTCAGAAATCATTATCCCGTCTACGCGATGAGGGACGGATTATCAATATATCGTCTGGTGTGACGCGGATTGCCTATCCACATATTATGGTTTATAACCTTACAAAAGGAGCAATCAATACGTTCACTCTCCATCTTGCAAAGCTGCTTGGACCAAGAGGGATTACCGTGAATGCAGTTCTTCCTGGCATCGTCGATACAGACGTCAACGCTTCATGGCTCTATACTCCTGAAGGACAAAAACATGCAACGGAAATATCTGCACTAGGACGAGTTGGGGAACCCTCAGATATTGCAGACATTGTTGCGTTTCTTGCATCCTCTGATGGTCGATGGGTTACAGCACAAATGCTCGACGCTACAGGCGGATCTCATTTATAATCTGGAAATTCTGTTTAAGTAAGACGAAAATCCGATTTTTCATTTGTTTTTACGCTAGGCTGTTTTCTCAAAGTTTGTTGTTTTTCACATGAAAAATTGGAGACGAAGTACTCAGCAGACGGAATACACGTAGACTCCTGTGGGAATGCAAGAAAGACGAGACCCACAGGAGCGTATGCGACGAGGAGGCTCGACGCTCGCTAAACGGACGAAGTGTATTCAGGCTGTGAGACTAAAAGCAACAATCTATACGAAAACAGCCTTACGCTATGAGAATCGGTTCTCTTAGGTTTCAATGTTCATATAAAAGATAAATTAATAAAGTTGTTACATTTACAGTGAAATTATTGTTATTTTACTAAATTGCCATATTCGGAAGTAAGAATTGTTGAAAAAGAATAATAGATAAATTCAATTATTTTCAAAATAATACTTGAATTTTAGATAATAGAATGATAGTATCAGTAACAATAAAGTAATTAAACAAAAATAAATAGCGATAACTTCTTATCCAGAGTGGTAGAGGGACAGGCCCTATGAAACCCGGCAACCATCAAGTCAAAATATTGTCTTGAACGGTGCTAATTCCTGCAAAGGTGTTAACCTTTGAAAGATGAGAGGAAAGTATGTAATAATACGAACCTCTCTTTAAACAAAGAGAGGTTTTTTAAATGGATAGAGGCTTATCGCTCAGGAGGAGCGAAATTATATGGAAAGAGCAGTGTTTGGTGCAAGCGAGTTTTTTAGTCAAAAAGCTTTTATTACAGGTTCTCGTGGTATTGAAAATGTTCGAATAGGACATCTAAGCGGGACAAATCTAGATGTAGTAGAAATATGGTTTAATCCCTGGAAAGTATCCTATAATGAATTATTAGAATTATTTTTTGACTTACATGACCCAACAACTAGAAAAGGTCAGCAATTTAAAAATCAATCATTGATTTTCTTCTCTGATAAAAATCAATTAACATTAGCTAAACAAAAGAAATGCGAGCTAAAACATATTTTTAAAGATAAAATTATTACAAAAATTACTCCAGCATGTGAACATATTAATGGCCTAGAAGAGATAAAATTGCTTTCTTAATAAAAGTGTCACATTATTTTGGCCATTTATGATTGTTTCCATTTATGTTTATTAAATAGCATATTAAAATCGATATCTTCCATAAATTCGATAACTTCTCCATTAGGACTGTACACTAAAGCATTTTTTACCACAAGAGGTGGTTCGCCAAGGGAAAGTTGATTCGGTTCAATATATGCCTTTGCTCCATGAGCAAGGGCTTTTTGATACATTTCCTCTGCATTATCCACATAAAATGCGACATGTAATAACGCTCCGTAAGCAATATCTTCTTCCGATAAGGCTTTTTTTCCTTGAGCAGGGATAACCGCTTCGCTGTCAAATATTTCAATGCAGCTTCTTTGGTCAGGTGAAACAAGCATGGCAGCCTCTTTGATCTGAAAGGAAGGTAGACTCCAATGATGACCTACTTTAAATCCTAAGGCTTTAGTATAAAAATCGATAGTTGTTTTGTAATTTTTCGCTTGGATAGCAATATGGGCAAGTCCGTTTACACTCATATAGATTCTCCCCTTATAAATAAGTTGTTTTCATTATAGTAATATTAATCAGCGAAATACATACGAAATATGAGGAGATAATGATAAAATACTTATTAAATATAAGTTTATTTATCATAATTATCTTATTTTTTGGTTGTTTTCTAAAAGTTTGTTGTTTTTGAATAAAACAATAAACATGGTTGAAGCACTGAGCAGACTGAATACACGTAGACTCCTGCGGGAAAAGCGAGAAAGACGAGACCCCACAGGAGCATAGCGACGAGGAGGCTCGGCACTCGTCCGCGGAAAGCGAAGTGGATTCAGGCTGCGGGTTACATAACAACAATCTATACGAAAAAAGCCTATTTTTATAGAACTTGGGAGGATACTGAATATGATTAATCAAATCGATGACATTGATAAAAAGATTATGGAATTACTTCAGCATAATGCGCGAATGCCTATTTCGGAAATAAGTAAACAAATCTCTATGTCTCAACCTTCCGTTAAAGAAAGGATTTTAAAGCTGGAAGATAAAAAGATTATTTCCGAATATAGTACAGTATTTAATTTGCGCGAGCTAAACCGAGGTACGACCTCTTTTATTCTATTAAAGACTGAACATTGTCAAGCATTAGTTGATTTTTGTAAAGAGGCAAGGGAAGTAACCGATTTATTTCGTATAAGTGGAGAATTTAATTATCTCCTAAAGGTACAAACTGCATCGGTAGAGGAGCTTGCAGCTTTTCAAGATTCGCTTGTGCAGCTGGGGCATTCAAAGTCACATATTTGTTTAAAAAATATATTGGAAAACAGGGTTTTACTCTGAAGCTGCCATATCGTTATCAAGTTAAGAAATTGATCGTCCTTCAAAACGAAAAGGTTGGGATTTCGGTTTTTTTATTGACAAAGGAGAAGTAATTTAATTCAAAATCTATGGTAAGATTTAGTTCAAAATAACTATATTTGTGTAGAGGATGGCTCAAAAAGTCGTTTTCAAGGACCTTTTAAGTCAGTCTTTAATGGCGTATTTGTAGCTTCACACAGTTGAAAATTTAGCTATACATGTAAAATTTACACTCTTTTTAAAATAATGTCATTCATAGTCAATATTTAGGTAATATATTGAAAATGTTGTGCAGTTTTAAAAGGACTTTTTTTACTAAAGATACTGCTATAGCAAGATCTTCACAACATAAAGCAACGAGCCATCTCTCGAAGCCAAATTTGCAAATGTATGTGGCAGAGAAACTGTGTTCCAAACAATCAGAAGTATAAGGAGAGTGCTCTAAGTCCAATGAGAATCTTTGAAATCTTATTGCTCAGCCTCAATGTACTGACACTGGTCATACTCCTATGGAAAAGGGGAAAAGCAAAAAAGTTGCTCGTTGCGTTAAGCGGAGTAGCTCTAATTCTCTTAGTTCTGCAGTTTGCCGTTGAGCATTTCCGATGGCAGATAGTGCCTGCTTATGTGCTAACGTTTCTTTTGCTTTTATGGTCTGCCATGCAGTTGCGTAGTCATACATACAGGTTGCGCCATCGTGCCTTAAAGGTTACCGCTGCTATTTTTGGAGCGTTATACGTCGTTATTACGGTTGGACTTCCGGTGTTGCTGCCTGTTTTTGAAACAGCTAAGCCAAGCGGTCCCTACGCGATCGGAACAGCCACTTATCATTGGATAGATGTTAAAAGGGAGGAAAAGCTGACTAAAGATCCTGTAGACAAAAGACAGCTGATGGTGCAAATTTGGTATCCAGCAGAAACGTCCGGAGATGAAAAGATTGCTCCCTACATTCCAGACTTGTCCGGTTTGAAGATGGCTGTTCAACAAAAGTACGGGGTACCTGGTTTCTTCCTAGACTACCTTCGCAACGTAAACACTCACGCCAGCATTAAAGCGAAAATTTCCAATGCTCAGCAGAACTATCCGCTGCTGCTGTTTGCACATGGTTTTCCGGGAACTCGCTATACGAATACGTCGCAAGTGGAGGAGTTGGTCAGTCACGGTTATATCGTCGCATGTATCGACTACACCTATCACTCTATAGAGACTGTGTTTCCTGATGGAAAGCTTGTTTTATTAAGCGACAATCTACCTGAGATGAATGATTGGGATAGTTGGGATCAAATAGTCACCGATACTTGGGTTCCAGATTCAAAATTTGTGCTGGATCAAATAGAACAGCTAAACACCAAAGATCCAAACGGCATTTTGAAGGGGAAAATCAATCTTAAAAGTGTGGGGATGTTTGGGCACTCTTTCGGCGGTGCGGCTGCAGCACAAACGCTGCTAGCGGATCCGCGGTTTAAGGCGGGGATGAATATGGATGGAACGCTGTTCGGAAAAGGGGATTTGAAAGACGGACTTAAACAGCCGTTTTTAATGATGAACGTGAAAACACCAGAAGTTAACAGCGCCGATGAACCGAACGAAGAGGAGTTGCTAAGGATAGGGATGACCCGTGAGGATTATGACTTTATAGCTAAAGAAATTCCGATGCGCAAAAACAATCTACTCAAAAACGATGGTTACAGTGTGATGATAGACAAGATAGATCATCTGAGTTTTACAGATTTGTATTTACTGTCGCCATTTTTTTCATGGAATCATCAAATGCCTCCGCGTCAGGCACATAGTATCATCAATGACTACACACTAGCTTTTTTCGACAAACATTTAAAAGGAAAAACAGACACCCTATTTGACAGACCGTCCTCCCCCTATCCTGAAGTGAAGGTAATTTTCCAGGAATAAAAGAAATAAACCGCCCTTGAGCTAGAAATCAGTCGGTTTAATTTACAAATGCGTGGTCGTTTTTTTGAACCTGACCAATCCACTTGATACTAAACCACTTCAGCATTAGGGGTCAACTAATTGATTAGCGAAATTATGATAGTTTTCTATGTTGTTAGAGATCCTTGACTTGACAGATTATTTAATAAATAGTATCATTTTATAAAATAAATGTTCAAACAACTTCTATAAAAATATAGCTCACTTTAGCATACAGTTAAAAATTTAATTTTGACTTTATGAAAAAGTAAATCTATTAAAGTAGAGGTTAAAAAACAAGGTGAACGGAAAATATAACTTCCTTACTATCAATGAAGGAAGTGTTGTATAAAAGGTAGACTATTTAAAAAACCGCATTTGGGCTAGTTAATAGTAAACCGACAATTTTCAGAGTTTAATGGATTTATTATGCCATTAAAATGATGAAATTGTCGGTTTTTTTGTTTTAAAGATAAAAAAGCATAGTATTTTCAACACTTAGGTTAGAACTGGATTTTGGAGTCTTGTGTTTTTCTTAAATGTTATTCAATAGAAAGGAAAGTTACAAAATGAAGCAAATTGCTAAGATAGATGTTTTCGAAATTTTGGTTGCTTCTATCTATTCATTCAAAAGGGGGGAGCTGGATGTTAGTTTACTTGGATTTTATTTCACTGCCAATCGTATTTTTTATATTGCTTGCGATTTCTGTGCTTAGTGCATTATTTTTGTTATACCCAAGGGTTCCCTTGAATTTTGTTCGCATTCATGTGGGCATCATTTCATTACCCCCAATCGCCGCTCTGTTGGCCCTTATTTCTAACAAAAAGAGTTTGATTATTGGCCCTTGGCATCTTGATTCCTTATCATGGCTGCTGGCATTGTTTGTCCTTACAATGGGCTTCATTGTGCAGCGCTACTCTGTTCGCTATTTACTCGGCGACCGTTCTTATCGAAAATATTTTACGCTGCTGACTCTTACTACTGTTTTTGATGCAGTTGCTTGGCTTAGTGATGATCTTCGTTGGTTATTGATTTCCTGGGGAGCTACACTTCTGGGGCTGACATTGCTCCTTAGATTAAAAAAGGAGTGGCAAGTGGCGAGAAATGCAGCTGCGCTATCTGGTCGTTTGTTCGCACTTAGTTGGCTTATTTTGTTGTTTGCAATTATCTGGCTTACACAGAGTGCGGGACACTGGCAGTTGTCGCTCATACTTACTGAAAACAATCTTGCGCAACTAGCTTCATGGGAGAGAACTTGTATAAATGTATTGCTGATTATTGCTGTAATAATTCCAGCCGCACAATGGCCTTTTCACCGCTGGCTGTTAGATTCGGTAGTTGCTCCAACACCAGTTTCTGCAGTTATGCATGCAGGTATAGTGAATGCCGGTGGAATTATATTGACTTGTTTTGCACCTCTTTTTAGCGGCGATGCAGCCCAGATTATTCTGCTCGTTCTGTCTAGTATTTCCGTCTTGATTGGAACCGGTATTATGTTGGTTCAAACTGATTATAAACGACAGCTGGTAGGCTCTACGATTGCGCAGATGGGGTTTATGCTGATTCAATGCGCATTAGGTGCTTATATAGCAGCCATTACTCACGCTGTGCTGCATGGTCTATTTAAATCAACCCTTTTTTTACAGGCTGGTTCTGTGGTAAGTAACAATGTATCAAAATCTAAGGAGGCGCCCCAATCATCAACATTTTTATGGGTCATCTCTGGAGGCATTTTAGGTACGCTAGTGGGGGTTGGCTATTGGCTAACTTCACATGGAGAAGTGTATCAATTAATAAGTGCTCTAACCTTAGGCTGGTCTATATCAATTGCCTGGACGCAACTTATGGCTTTTGGGTACGGTGCTATTAGCCGCATTACAGGATTTTCGCTGTTTGCCGGTGCTGCGATCGTGTTTAGCATCATTCATACCGCCTTTGATAGGCTGTTGCATGAATCAGTTTATCAAGGTATAGAGCCGCCTGCATCAGCAGCTATTTTACTTCTATTTATTTTGCTTGCCGGAAATGTTTTTGCTGCATGGTTAGTACGTAATCGTTCATCGGCTTTCTTTGCTGTTATCTATCTTTGGCTTATACAATTGGGTGAACCTAAAAATGATTTGGTCGAAAGTCATCCGAAATATTTGGCACAATTACTGTCGAGGAGGTAATGTACGATGAATACAACATTAAATCGGGAAAAAGAACTTGATTGTTTTGATCTTAATATGAACGATTTAGTGAAAGCAGCAAGCAAAGTTATTGCACCGCTTGGTCCTATTAACACATTTGCAGCACGTAACCCCTGGACGGGTTTGGAAGATCAGTCATTTGAACAAGTTGCATGCAAGATGAAAGATACTTGTGATGTAGATATATATCCCAATGATTCGTTGTTGCAGTCTGCACGAAATCGTGGCGAGATTAATCAAGATTTTCTAGAAAGCAGGCTAAAACACTGGCTTGATTTACAGTCTTTAGAACTGCCACAGAACGTTGCCGAGCAGTTCTGCTGGTCTGCTCTTACACAGGATAAGCCGCCTTCCAATCTATTAGAAGATCCTGAATTAAAGAGCTTGGCAAAAAATCTAACTAGCTATAAATTCGAGATAACTGAAGAGCATTCGGTGCAAACCTATAGTCAGCGCTTAGAACAGCTAGGCGGTGAGAAGGTGGCTCATGATCTCAACCGTCATTTAATTAAATGGTGTAAATTGTTTTTGGATGAGTCTCAAGCTGTTTGGTCCATGCCAAATCGTGAAGAAGGTTTCTATCATGCGTGGCGGAGACTGGTTCTTTATGATCCAGCACTAAGCAATACGATACGTCAGCAGTTCAATAAATGGCCAAAAGATGCTGGCAGTGCTTTAAAGGAGGCATTGCTGCTGCTTAAAATCCCATATTCAGAGATCCAAGGTTATCTTGAAGCGCATTTACTTTCCTTGCCAGGTTGGGCAGGAATGCTGCTGTGGCGTTCGGAGCATCGAGCTCAAGAACATTCATTGTTAACTGAATATTTGGCTGTTCGAGTTTCCATGGAGTTGGCCTTAATCAAACCTCATCTTCCCTTGGATGAAAAAAAAGAGGGGGATAAAGCGCTATTAGAATCGTTGATTGCATCTTGGGTCTACTTTGGTGACCTGTCAATCAATGAATGGATACAGTTATCTTCCGCGGAGCAAACAGCACGTTTGAAGCTTGCTTATCATTTTGATAAAATTGTCCACAATCAGCTTTGGTTGGAAGCTTGGGAAAAAACATACGAAGATCAATTGATGAACATGATCACATTGAAACAGGCTGCGGCAGCGGAAAATGATACTGTATTGGCACAATTTGCATTTTGTATTGATGTGCGTTCAGAGCATTTTCGCCGCAAACTTGAAAAATCAGGTCCTTTTGAAACTTTTGGAACAGCTGGCTTTTTTGGATTGCCAATTGAAACAAGTAAGCTTGGCAGCAAGCATAGCCATAACTCCTTGCCTGTTATACTAAAGCCGCAATTCAAAGTAAAAGAATCTTCACCTGAACATGAATTAAAACAATATAAAGAGCGTAAGCATACAGCCTATTCACTCAGCTCAACTTTTAAGAACATGAAAAATAACCTGCTTGCTAGTCTGGTGCTTCCGGAAGTAAGCGGCCCTTGGCTTAGCTTGCATACGTTGGCTCGCAGCTTTGTTCCACGAACTGCCGGTTATGCTTTCCGTAAAATTCGAAAAACGTGGCTGCGCAAACCTTCTACTGAACTTTCGCTTGACCATGAACACATCATAGATGCGGAGTTGCCGGTTGGGTTTTCTGAAGAACAAAAAGTGCAGTATGTACGGCAAGCGCTAAAAATGATGGGGCTCACCGATCATTTCGCTCCTTTAGTGGTTATTTGTGGTCATGGAAGTCACAGCACGAACAATCCATATGCTTCTGCACTGGACTGCGGTGCATGCGGAGGAGCATCAAGTAGATTCAATGCACGTGTACTCGCTACCTTGTGTAATTTGCAGGCAGTGAGGGAAACCCTTGCAGAAGAAGGGATTTCAATTCCGAAAGATACAGTTTTCGCGGCTGCTGAGCATATCACATCACTTGATGAACTACATTGGATTTATGTTCCTGAACTTTCAGATGCAGCGGTGGAAGCATTTGAACGTATCCAAGATGCATTGCCAAAAGTTAGTGATGAAGCAAATGCCGAGCGACTATCAAAACTGCCAAATATCTACTCTTATCACAAAAATCCAAAGGCTGAGGCGCAGCGCTTTGCAGAAGATTGGAGTGAGGTGCGTCCTGAATGGGGACTGGCGCGCAACGCCGCGTTTATCATTGGGGATCGGGAGCTTACGAAAGAGTGCAATTTGAATGGGAGAGCTTTTCTCCAAAACTATAATTGGAAAAAAGATAAGAACGGTGATTTACTTGCAAACATTATTGCTGGTCCGGCAACGGTTGCCCAATGGATTAACCTGCAATATTACGCATCTACTGTTGCCCCTCATTATTATGGCAGTGGAAATAAAACGACCCAAACAGTGACATCTGGTATTGGCGTAATGCAAGGGAATGCCAGTGACTTATTAACTGGACTTCCTTGGCAGTCCGTGATGCAATCGGATCAAGAGGCTTATCATGCTCCCCTGCGCTTGTTGGTGGTAATCCAAGCACCGAAGGAGTATGTGGAACGGCTCTTTGATCATAATCCTACTTTTTATCAAAAAATTCAAAATGGCTGGATTCGACTTGCGTCCTTTGATCCAGAAGGAAACTGGGAAAGTTGGTCTTAATTACTTTCCCAGTTTGATATAAAAGCCTAGTGAGAACCCAGTGATATAAAACGAAACAAATATTCATATATGTAACTTTTAATAAAGAAAGGGGGAAGGAAAGGGACTTATTATGGATAAATCAAAAGGAACTATTGAAGCTGATATAAGTAAAGCATTAACTTATTGGGAGAAAAATTATCTTGGACGTGGCTCTATATCTGTTAAATCAGATATTTTACGAGATATGATTATTGTTACATTACGTGGTATATTAACCCCTGCTGAATATTCACTATGTAAAGATAAAGAAGGATTACTTTCCGTAAAAAAGAATCGAAATAGTTTGGTGGAATCAGGTCTAGAAGAATTAAAGGAAATTATATTAACGTTAACAGGTCAAGAAGTAGTGAGTTTTTTTACCGATCTTAGTACACAAACTGGAGAACGAATTATGATCTTTAAGCTTTCGGGTGACTTACAAGACCAATTGTCATAAATCGTTAGATACGTTTAAAACAATGATTATTTTACTATATCATTCAAGTTTTGCTGCTTAATCATTTTAAATTATCGACTGAAGCGAAATTCAAATTATTAATGGGGTGACTTTGATGCATATTGATAAAAAGAAAAAAGTTCTATATTTGATTGGAATAGAGCACAATTTGGACCATCTAATGAAGCTGGAGACCAATATTAATCCAGAAAATATCATTATCTTACAAAGTTATAATCCAGTAATTTCCCAATCTTTTGGCGATATAATGAGAGATATTATTGTTGCTGTTTATCAAGAAAAAGTTGAGAAAATATTTGTGGTTGCTGCAAAAGATGATCAGAGGAATACAGAGGATATATTTAACATAATATCCGAAAACAAAGGATTGCAGGAAAAAATACAAACATTAGATTATCTTTCTAAATATTGCACGCCAGAATTTCCTGAAGGTAGTATAATGGAATGGTTAGAGGGTAGCAAAACTGTAACTGATGGTGTACAAAATAGTGTTAATATCATTCGTCGTCATCCGTTGATGCCTTCTCATGTAAAGGTTCAAGGATTAATTATCAACAAAGAAAACGATATACTATCAGAAATTGACACTTTTTGAGAAATCCTTGCTTTAGATCTGAAAGGGGTAGTTCCACATACAGTTCAAATCTAACAAAACAAATTTCCTCCAACATGAAAAAACATTTTTCTTTTAGTTGAGTACTCGAAAGGATGATGTTTTTTTGAGAACCCCTAGCCTTCAGAAGAATTGCAGCGATCTCTATATTCCATAGACCTACAAGACTCGCCAACCAAGATGATGATAAAAAAGTTGAGAAGCTTTACCCCTTTGGATGAAATTAACTAAAGGGCTGTTTTTATGTCCGAAAGATTAGGAACACCTGAAGTTGAAGTTTATGGTAAAATATTTATCAATAGACTGCAGGGGAATACCCTACATTTTTTTCCGAAAGAAAAACTACTTATAGGTGGGGATTTTGATGAATAGTATTTTTGACAGGGTAATTGATAGGAAGGATACAGCGTCATATAAATGGGGGTATAATAAATTTGTTTTTGGAACAGATGATGTTCTCCCGATGTGGGTCGCAGATATGGATTTTCAGCCGCCAGCAGAAGTAGCTGCAGAAATACAAAAACGACTTGAACATGGGATTTACGGTTATACATACGTACCGAATTCTGCTGCTGATGCGATGATTAATTGGTTTATGAATAGACATAATTGGCAAATTGATCAATCGTGGATTGTTTATCATTCAGGAGTTGTTCCTGCGATTAGTACGGCAATCCAAGCTTTTACAGATCCTGGTGAATATGTTTTGCTGCAATCTCCGGTTTATGCGCCATTTTTTGAAATGATTGAAAAGAACGAACGAGTTGTGCTTAACTCTCCATTGAAGCTTGTGAATAATCGGTATGAAATGGATTTTGAAGATTTGGAAAAGAAATTGCAAATGGGTGTAAAACTTTTTGTGTTGTGCAGCCCGCATAATCCAGGAGGAAGGGTTTGGACAAAAGAGGAGTTGCAAAGGGTAGGAGATTTATGCTTGCACTACAATTGCTTGATCCTATCTGATGAAATTCATGCGGATCACGTGTACGAGCCAAATGTACATTATCCTCTTGCAGCGTTAGATAAAAAATATGACGAGATTTTGTTAACATGCATCGCTCCAAGCAAAACATTTAATATTGCCGGACTTCAAGCTTCTGCTTGCATTATTCCAAATGAAGAATTAAAAAGCAGATATGAAAATTTTCAGCGAAGAACAGGGTATCATACCCTTAATACCTTTGGAATCATTGCAATGGAAGCAGCCTATCGATATGGAGAGAACTGGCTGGAAGAGTTATTAGGCTACTTGAAGCAGAATGTTGCAATTGCGAAAGAATTTATCGAAGAAAATATTCCGTCTATACGATTGATGGAGCCGGAAGGAACATATCTTCTTTGGATGGATTGCCGTAACTTGAATATGAGCGATGAAGAATTAAATAAAGCTTTAATTGAAAAAGGAAAGCTTGGATTAGAACCAGGAGCCAAATATGGATCAGGAGGAGAAGGGTTTGTTCGTATGAACATCGGCTGTTCTCAAGAAGTTTTACTAGAGGGGTTAGAGCGATTAAAACGGGCTTTAACCTAAGAAAAAGGGATTTCATTAAATAATCCTTATTCAGAATAATGGAGGAATCAGGATCAATGAATCCTAGAGGCTTCCTTATAGAACGGTACATGTTATTGAAGTTTAAGAGAGTGTCCCATTTTTTCGACACTTTCTTAAACTTTAACATATTCTATAATGGCTTCGGGGAAAGACTCAATTGTGGTGGTTCATTACTTTTAACTATTTGACATGTACCTAAAACCTCATCTCCCCATTTTAAGGAAAATTTATCTCCATCAATGGCTTCTCCGACACCACTTGGCGTACCAGTGAAAATGATATCTCCTTTACCAATCCCAAAATTCGACGCACAAAAATCAATGATGGTCTGGAAATTAAAAATGACATCGCTAATATTTCCTACTTGGACAACTTCCCCATTAATTTCAAGTGAAAAGTTTTTTTCTTTAGCTGCTTCAACGCCTGGGAAAGGGATGAAATCGGTGAGAACAGCAGATTGAGGGAACCCTTTAGCTGCAAGCCATGGATGTCTTTTTTCTTTTAATGTAGTTTGCACATCTCTTAATGTAAAATCAATGCCTAATGCCATTTTGTCGATAAGATCGTCTGCTTTTGCTCCTTTATAATAATCTTTCCCAATATGTATAACTAGTTCAGTCTCAAAATGGATGATTCCTCGATAGGCTGGCAAATTAATCGCATTTCCATTTGCATAAGCGATGGCATGCGTTGGTTTTGAAAAGACCATTGGTGATGTGGGAATTTCATTCTTTAATTCTAGTGCATGAAGAGCATAGTTTCGACCAATACAATAAATATTTTTGATAGTTTCCATTTTAGCTACCTCCTAATTAGTAAAACATGTTGTTTATGAAATAAAACTGAATTACGCATCAAATAATTGAATATTTATAAAGTGCTAGTTGTGATTGTACCTTATCTTTATTTAATATAGAAATCAACAATATTGCCATATTTGTCCGATTCAATATGGCAGCAGCCTTGTAGTGAATTTTTAAGCATTTCCCTTCCGCGTTGTACTCTTGATTTGGCACCGGAATAAGAAATGCCGAGATGCTGGCTTAATTGTTTTTGGGACATGCCTTTAAACTCCGAAAGTTCGAGAGCTTCTCTATATTTTTCAGGTAATTGCTGAATCACGTCTTTAAAGCAAGAAATGACTTCTTTGGAATAGTCCTCTTCTTCATTTTCATCGATGATCTTAAGATGGTCCGTAAATTCCTCGGATTTTTTCCCTCTGCGGTAGTAATCCGCGATACTATTTCTAGCAATTTGATAAATCCAAGGCTGCATTTTTTTCTCATCCCTTAAATCGGAAAGATGACCATTTATCTTCATGAACACATTCTGTACAATATCTTCCACATCATCATGATTATCCGTTCTTTTTGCCACAAAACGCTTTATTGGCTCTTGATATTCGCTCCAAACTAACTGAATATCCATTGGAAGCTCACTCCTTTGAAAAGTTTTTTAACAAACTTTGCGTCTATTTAATTTTAATGGCGTCTTTTATAGTGTAATGAATAATTTTAATAATTAAATTTTACAAAAAGGGGGAGCATGGATGCAATTTTAACGCTTTCCAAAGTGTTTCTGGATTGTTGCTGAATTTAAAAAATAATAATACGAGGGAGAGAAGAGTATGAAATACAATCTGCTTGGCAATACAGGAGTACTTATTTCGGAAATCGCTCTTGGCGCAATGACATTTGGCGGCGGAAAAACTTGGGGTATATTTGGTTCACTTGATGAAAAAGAAGCAGGCCGACTCGTCGATCAGGCGCTGGATGCCGGTGTTAATCTCTTCGATACAGCTGATATATATGCTGATGGACGGTCAGAGGAGATTCTCGGAAAAGTTTTGAAGTCCAAACGTCATCAGGCGATCATTGCTACGAAGGTGAGAGGACGTACTGGTACCGGACCAAACGAGATCGGTTTATCACGGCTGCATATCATCGAACAAGTGGAAGCAAGTCTTAAGCGACTTGGTACTGACTATATTGACCTTTATCAAATTCATAATCCCGATCAAATAACAGACTGGGAAGAAACCTTGCGTGCTTTAGATGACCTTGTTCGCAGCGGGAAAATACGTTACATTGGCTGCTCCAATATGAGGGGATGGGAAATGATGAAAGTAAGAGGGGTTTCCCAATTAAATGGCCTTCATGCTTTTAAAAGCAGTCAATCCTATTATTCATTGGCAGGACGAGAGATTGAACGGGAAGTTATTCCAGTTGTAAAGGATCAAAATATGGGGCTGCTCATATGGAGTCCATTAGCTGGAGGGTTTCTGTCAGGCAAATATACTCGCGATAATCAAGGAAGTGCTGATGACCGGCATACCAAGTTTGTCTTTCCACCGGTGGATAAAGAAAAAAGTTATGCAATCATCGATGTGTTGCAAGAAATTGCAGGAGTGCGTGAAACATCGGTTGCCACTATTGCTTTAGCTTGGGTGCTTAACCAGAAAGCGGTCACCAGTGTGATAGTTGGGGCCAAACGTCCAGATCAACTACAGATGAATCTTGAGGCGAGCGGCATCACTTTAAATGAAGACGAGTTAAACAGACTTGATGAAGTCAGCCGACTGCCAGAAGAGTATCCAGGATGGTCTTTTATGGAAAATGATGAGAATATAGTAAGAAAACATCCAGAGAGATAGTAGGCTGATCAGATTTGTTAGGATTACTTTAAAAAGAAGTCCATTTTGATCAATCTTTTTCAAAATAGATTCATTTCTATTAAAGGGGCAAATAATAGAGTATATAAGAGCAGCAAATATCAGGCGCAATTCTAAATTAATGAATTGAGCTTTTGCATATGTTGGTTTGGAGAAGCGGTCGGTCGACTCCTGCGGGATTAGCGATAAAGGCGAGACCCCCGCAGGAGCGTCGTTACGAGGAGGCTTGGCGCTCGCCCCGCGGAAAGCGAGCGATAAGCTTCGGAAAACCCCTCTTACTTTCAGGGTAGCCATAATTTTAAAAAAGAAACCAGTATTTATAGTTTAATACTGGTTTTTATACCCTTAATTTCTTGTGAAAAAAATAGCATTGTAAATTATTATTTACCTGATGAATCTAATTAAACTTCAGATTTTCTTCAAGTGGTCGTTATTTTAGCATAGATAATATAAAACACGGCTAACTCCCCCATTATGACAATGTTTGGGACCACTACTATTAAATTTATAATAAAAAAGGTTGCTAAAATTCCTAAAAATAACCCTAAATGATAAAATTTCAAACGGTGTTGTTTATATCTGTATTGATGAAAAACAATAGAAGTTGCAATGAAATAGAGCAATACAGAACCAAATACAAAATATAAGATAAATGAATAATGCACCTCATGTAAAAATAACAGCTTGATGGATGCAGCAATCATGCTTAAAGTCATTAAAATAAACAGATGACCATAGATAATGGTTTGACCTGCTGTTTGGATCGACTTGTCCACTTTCTTTTCTACATTATCGAAATACTGCCACCACATCGATATAATTAGGATAAATGAAATGATCGAAAAGCCGATTGAATTCCAGTTTCCTTCTTGAGGTTGAATCACGGCAAGTGTACTGACAAGAGCTTCACCAAAGAGAATAATGGTGAATAGACCAAATCGCTCTAATAAATGAGCCGTATTGGTAGGCACCTTTGCTAAATACTTTCGTCCAATCATTGGGACCATAATATCGATAGTGATACCCATATATAACACAGCATATCGAACCCAAGAATCAAAAAGGACGGAGAATAACGAAATAATGATTCCAATCCAAAAATACCTTCCTAAATATAGTGCTACTTTTTTTCGAAATCCCTTTTCTATACGCTGGACAACAAGATATTGGGTCGCAGTTACTGCTCTTAAGCCAATATAACCAATTAAAAAAGAAAGATAGTAAGGATCAAAATCTACTGATAAGCTTGATGTCATAATAAGGACAAAAAACATTTGAAGTATCAAAAATAGTCGTTGATGAAATAAATCTTGTCCAAACCGGTTAATAAACATGGTTTGCCCTACCCAAGCCCACCAGATAGGAATAAAGATTAGCACAAACTTTAATAAATATTCTGAATGGATATATCCCTCTTCAACATGAATTAAAACATGAGTCGCAGTTGCAATAGCTGCCACGAAGAGTAAATCATAAAAAAGTTCTAACCAAGTAACTTTTTTTTCTTCCATTTTTTATTTTTGTACTCCTTTCTATCCTCTACTCTAGTAAATGGTAGTACGAAAGTGAATTAAAAGAAAGGGGGAATTGATATGACCAAAACATCGGTCTAATTTGCTGAAGCTTAAGAAAAGGTTCTTATAATCGAATTATAGCACAAGCATTAGCAAAATATATAAGCTGCCTGTATGTTTAATTGCAAATAGCAGTGGAGATAATAATATGAAAATAATTCCATGGAGTTCAAGAAAATGCCTGATTCAACAGATGATTTCGCAAATGACCTATCATGATTTTATTGCTGCCATTACATTAGGCTCTATTGCAGCCAATATGGCTTTTAATATTCAAATAAAGTTTTGGTCTATCACTACCTGCATAATTGTATTTAGTTTCATTACATTACTTGCAACATTGTTGACTTTAAAAAACAGAGATGCGAGAAAGTCGATTTCTGGTGATCCTACAGTAATCATAGAAAATGGAAAAATACTCGAGAGAAATCTTAAGAATCTAAAATATACAATGGATTCTTTAAATCAGGTTCTTAGAGAGAAAGATGTATTTAACATTGAAGAGGTTGAATTCGCTATTATGGAGTCAGATGGGCATATATCAGTTTTAAAAAAAACACCCTATCAAAATGTAACGAAAAAGGATTTAGCTATCCTTGCATTACCAAAAGAAAATTGTCTGTAACAGATGTTTTTTATGCAGTTAAAGGGACAAATAATCAATTAGTTTTTGATTTATATACGATAAAATATCTTCTCCTGTTGATATACAATCATGATTTAAAAAATAGATATCGATAATCTTCGGGTCAACATTATCAAAGAAAAGCTGAAAAAAGGTTGTAGAAAATATGATTCTTTTTAAGTAATAATCTTAATCTATTGTGTGTGCTTGCAACATAAGTTACAAGCACACTTGGAAAACATATGCTTCTTTTATATTATTTTTGTACAGGTCCAGCATCCATAATAACTTGTTCAACTGCTTTCGCAACTTGTTCATGTACATTAAGATCTAATGGATGAGGAACAAGATCTCCTGGTTGTGTGCAGGAAGCAATTGCTTCGGCTGCTGCGACCAACATAGGGTGGGTTACATCGTTCGCCTGTGCATTCAAAACACCTCTGAAAATGCCCGGAAATCCAAGGACATTATTGACAGAACGCCCATCCGCCGCATATGCAGCGCCTGCTTCAATTGCGTCCGCTGAAGTAATTTCCGGATTTGGATTGGAAAGTGCCAAAATAATCTGCCCTTTGCGTACCCATTCTTTTTTTATCAACCCTTGGACACCTGTGGTTGCAATAATAATGTCACAGCGTTCCATTAGTTCTTCCAGTTGATCAACTGACGTACCTCCATAGTTTTCAAGACGCACTTTTGCTTCTTGTGATAGATCCGTACCAAGCACTGATTTTGCTCCGTATGCCATCAGCATCCGGCAAATCGCTAAACCTGCCGCGCCCAGTCCAATTTGTCCTACAACTGCCTCTTTGATATTAACATCGACATTTTTACATGCTGAAATAACCGCAGCGAGTGTGACAACAGCCGTTCCATGCTGGTCATCATGCATAACGGGAATAGATAATTCTTTTTTTAGACGATCCTCTACTTCAAAGCAGTGGGGTGAACCAATATCTTCAAGGAGAATCCCACTGAAGCTAGGAGAGATATGCTTTACCGTTTCCACGATTTCGTCTGGATTTTTCGTATCCAACAAAATCGGAATCGCATTAATATTTACAAGCTGTTCAAAAAGTGCAGCCTTTCCTTCCATTACTGGCATTCCGGCAACAGGCCCAATATCCCCAAGACCTAAAATCGCTGTTCCATCCGTAACAACGGCCACGCTGTTTCCGATATTTGTGTAAAACTTTGCTTTTTCAGGCTCTGCTTGTATCACTTTACATACTTCTGCCACCCCTGGTGTATAAACCTTACGCAAATCTGCAAGTGTTTGAATCTGCAGTTTACTTTTCATCTGCACCTTGCCGCCTTCGTGTGCACGCAGAACTTCGTCTGATACGGTTTGGACATGAAAATCATCTAAGCTATTGATCGCTTCAATAATCGCTGAAAGTTGTTCCTCTTTTTCAAATTGAACGGTAATGTTTCGTTGGGTATATGTAGGCCCTACTTTTAAGGTTTCAACATCCCCGATATCGCCACCATTCAGGCCAATTGTTGAGGCCACTTTACCAAGACTTCCCGGAACCGAAGGAATTTCAATCATTAACGTTCGAACTAATTTATTATCTTCCATTGTATAAAACCCCCAAATAAAATTTAGCCCTCTACAAACCGAAACAGCTTACGATCTTGTCCGTAAAACAATGAAGATGGCCGATGCTAATCTTAACTACTCAATTATAGCTTTAATCTTTTTTACATAGAAGAGCATGCCACTTTATTTAACGAAACTGTCAGATTTCTCTATATCAATCAAGTTTAAATTCTTCATTTAGATGACCTTAGGCTCTTGATTTAAAGGTTAGCTGATGCTCTTCTATCTAGGTTATTAGCGTTCATTTATAGCAACAAGAGTGCGGTAATAGGAAATAGGCTTTAACGACTTTGAGGTTGGAGTTATTGTATAATGGAATTGGAAAAATTTGATTGTCAACATGGATTTTAATCTAGTATTAAATGAAACTATCATTCGTTGATTGAATTGGACAATCGATCATATAAAAGTATTACAGGCGGTGTTTTTCGATGCAGAAAACTATTTTACTTGTAGAAGATGATCCAGCTATTAGTGATATGGTAAAAAGATATTTAAATAATGAATCCTTTCATGTTGAATGTGTCTTTGATGGCGAGGAGGCAGCAAGTTCCTTTAAGGATACGCATTATGATTTGGTCTTGTTAGACTTAATGATGCCAAAGTTAAATGGGATGGACTTTCTGCAAATGGTGCGAACTAAGAGCTACATTCCCGTCATTATTATGTCAGCAAAAGATAGTGATGTGGATAAAGCGTTAGGACTTGGTTTTGGAGCGGATGACTATATCACGAAACCATTTTCGATGGTCGAGCTTGCGGCAAGAGTGAAAGCGGCCATCAGAAGATCAACACAGTACATAGTCAGTCAGACAGAGATAAGTAAAATAATTAAAGTGCATGAGATTGAACTGGATACGGATAATCATCGTGTCATAAAGAAAGGGGTAGAGATCCATTTAACATCTAAGGAATGGAAGATTCTTCACTTGTTTTTTGAAAATCAGAAGAAGGTATTTACAAAAGAACAAATTTATCGCTCCGTTTGGGGCGATGATTACTATGGAGACGAAAATATTATAAACGTTCACATGAGCCGCCTAAGAGAAAAAATTGAAGATTCCCCATCTAAACCAGCCTATATTAAAACCTTATGGGGAATTGGGTACAAACTGGGAGAGTTTAAATGATTGCTGTATTAAGCTGTGTCGTGATTGCCCTTTTGATCTGTGTTCTTTATCAATACCAATTAAAGAAAGCAAGAGATAAAGATCTCCTTTATATAACAAATAAACTTGAGCTCATGACAAAGTCTCAATCAAGGGAACGGATTTTGGTTGTATCAGGTGATAAACAACTAGTTGGGCTGCTTGTTCATCTAAATCAACTAATAGATGATAGTATAGAAAATTCGCGTCAGTTTAAAAAAATGGAGACCTCTATGAAACGCATGTTAGCCAATGTATCTCATGATCTTAAAACACCACTTACCGTGATTGCGGGTTATCTTGAAATGTTTCAAAACGAACCTCCTATTAATGACCAAGAAAGAGCAAGGCTACTAAAACAAGTACATACTAAATCTTTAGAACTCATTACATTAATGAATACTTTTTTTGATTTAGCTAAATTAGAGTCCGGTGATAAAGATGTTCCGCTTGAAAAAGTGAATTTAACTGAGATTTGTAAAAATAATATTCTATTATTCTATGAATGGATCCAAACAAAAGGACTAGAAGTTATCATCGAGATACCGGATAAGCCCATTTTTGCGCTAGGAAATGAGGAAGCATTAAATCGTGTATTAAATAACTTGATTTCAAATGCTATTCGCTATGGTGCAGATGGGAAGATGATCGGTTTAAAGATATTTTGTGATGAAACGCACGTATATGTTGAAATATTTGATAGAGGAAAAGGAATGAATGAAACGGAGCAGGAAAGTGTATTTGAACGTATGTTTACACTTGAAGAATCCAGAAATAAGGCATTCCAAGGCAGTGGTCTAGGATTGACCATCACAAAAAGACTGATTGAAGAGATGGGAGGAGACATTTCTGTACAATCAAAAGCATTTGAAAAAACGTCCTTTATTTTTTCATTGAAACGCTATCTATTTTCTTAAGATTTTTGTAAGAATTAAGACAGAAAAAAGCAAGGGGCTTCAGGTAGAATAAAAGCAGTTAAAATGACGAGGAGGATTATCATGAGCTATGTTGTCCAGACGAACAATCTGACAAAAACATTTCAAGCGCAAGATGTTGTTTCCAATGTAAATATGAACATAAAAAAAGGGGAAATATACGGGTTTCTTGGAGCAAATGGTGCGGGCAAGTCAACTATTATGAAAATGCTGACAAATATGATGAAGCCGTCATATGGAGATATTACCATTTTCGGGAAACCGCTAAAGCACGATTCATTCGATTATTTAAAGAGAATAGGCAGTATGATTGAATATCCCGTTTTTTATGAAAAAATGACGGCGTTAGAAAATTTAGAACTACATTGTGCCTACATGGGATATCATAACAAACAGGCTATTTACGATGCTTTGGAGATGGTTGGTCTTGAAAATGTAGAAAATAAGCTGCCGAAAAATTTTTCATTAGGGATGAGACAGCGTCTGTGTGTCGCAAGAGCAATCATTACAAAACCGGAACTTTTAATTTTAGATGAACCGATTAACGGACTGGATCCAGCTGGAATTAAGGCGATGAGAAAGTTATTTAAAATGCTTAATCAAGAATACGGAATCACTCTTTTAATTTCCAGCCACATTATAGGTGAAATTGAGCAGATTGCAGCCACAATCGGCGTCATTAAAAGCGGCAAACTGATTGAAGAAGCATCAATAGATACGATTAGGGCAAGAAATACAGAATATATTGAGCTAGTAACAAGCAATCAGAGAAAAGCAGCCATGGTTCTGCACGATAAATTAGGCATTAATAACTTTAAGGTGATGGATGATCAAGTCATTCGAATCTACGCCACAGAAGTGCCTCAAGCGGCTATTTCTAAGACATTAATTTTGGAAGATATCAATATCGAGTCCATTGATAAAAAACGGACAACACTTGAAGAGTATTTTATTAAAAAAGTGGAATTAGCTCAGCCTGTGAGTTAATGTTTGGGTATTTTAATCAAGGAGGGATCGCTTTGCTTCATATAATAAGACTCGAACAAAAAAAGAATAAATTAGGATGGTTTATTAAAGGTGCTGTACTTGCTAATATAATCATTCTAGGTATTTTATGTATGTTTCCTGTAATTGAAAAGAGCGAAGGCGAGATAATAATCAAAAATTCTACGGATTTTTTTACGATAAGTGGAGCATTTGTTAGGGGCGTTTTTATTGTATTTGCCGCTGTACTCATTTCAAAAATGATTATTGATGAGTTTAAAAATCGAACGATTCTTGTCACGTTTTCCTATCCAATTAATCGAAAAAAAATTCTTAGTGCAAAATTGATTCTTATCTTTTGGATGACATTCATAACGATGGCAATCTCTAATATAGTAGTAATTATTGGTTTCATTGGATTAAATCAGCTCTTTCATTTAACTTCTGTAATAAGTTTAACTTTAGACGATTTTTTTTCGGAAATATTAAACTTAATGATGTTTAGTCTGGCAAGTGCAGGGGCGGCACTTGTACCGTTATATTTCGGGATGAGAAAATATTCTACACCAGCAACAATAATTTCCTCACTAGTAATCGTTAGTGTATCGTGTCAATCGATAGGTCCCAATTTTTCATTAGCCAGTATCATTTATATTCCGCTAGGCTTAGCATTAATTGCTCTTGGAATTGTTGCGATGGCAATTCGGAAAATCGACCGTATTGATTTAGGTTGAAAGATTTAGCAAAAAAATAATGACCGTGAACTAGGCTATGATGAAGGACAAAATTGAGTCAAGAAGCAAGCGAAACGTCCTTCATCCAGGTTATGAAGGACAAAATTGAGTCAAGAAGCAAGCGAAACGTCCTTCATCCGGGTTATGAAGGACAAAATTGAATCAAGAAGCAAATGAAACGTCCTTCATCCGAGTTATGAAGGACAAAATTGGGTTAAGAAGCAAACGAAATGTCCTTCATCCGGGTTATGAAGGACAAAATTGGATCGAAAACCAACCAAAATGTCCTTCATCCTATTTATCAGATAAATCTTTTAACATAAGGTAATGTGGAATGCCATCTTCCATAAATTCATCTAATGAAGTTTGATAGCCTAATTTGTGATAAAACCCTTCTGCATGTGTTTGACCATGCAGCTTAACTTGTGAAACACCTTCTTGGCGGGCGATTTCCTCTAACGTGTTAATAATGACTTTTCCAATCCCCAAGCTGCGAAATGGCTGCAGGATACAGATTCTTTCTAATTTGCCTTCTCCATTAACAAATCTTATTCGCCCAGTGCCGACTGGCTGATTTTGATAATATACTAAAACATGTTCAGATGGAGCATTCATTTCATCATATTGGTCGAATTCATCTTGTAATGGAACACCTTGTTCTTTAACAAAAACTTCTTCTCTAATATAAAAAGCCTTTTTTAATTCAGTTTCATTTGTTATTCTTTTTGCTTCCAATATCCTCATACCTCTCTGGATTTATTTAAATAAACGAGTCATACTTAAAACATCATACATAGTATATATTTAATATTGTTGTAAATGCAACAAAAAACAAATGAGGAGTTATAATAATGAAGGAAATTCTTCGTGAAATTGGGATGATTGCTAGATGCTTGGAATCTATAAGCAACATAGAATTTAAAGAAATGGGACTTTCAAAAGGTCAATATTTATATCTTGTTCGGATATGCGAAAATCATGGAATTATCCCAGATAAATTAGCAGAAATGATAAAGGTTGACCGTACGACAGCTTCTCGTGCCATTAAAAAGCTTGAAGAACAAGGACTAATTGAAAAAAGAAATGACTCAGATAATAAAAAAATTAAATGCTTATACCCAACCGAAAAGGGAAAGGAAATTTATCCATTTTTAAACAGAGAAGGTGAACATTCTAATAAAGTTGCCCTATCTGGATTTTCACAAGAAGAAATAGACACAATCTATAACCTTCTAAAAAGGGTTAGGAAGAGTATTGAGGTAGATTGGGAGTTTGTGAAAAAAGGGAATAAGAGGGAGTATTGAGATTGCTGAAGAGTGGCATTACTCATTGTGTCATCTTATCATTTGAAATTAATTGGTATAAATTATAGTATTTAGAGATAAGGCTCTTTATTAATTATTTACATAAAATCAACATAATAATAAATATTCATAGGATTGTCGTCCGAAAATACTAGGATAAAAGTTTAAGAGAACATATAAATATAAGAAACCGGGGGTTCTACATGAATAAAATAACACAAGCAGAAGCAGTAAAACTTAAAAGTGTGTTGTCTAAACGAATTCACGAGCTAGAAGAAGAAATGGATCGTGTTGCGTTCGTCCAAATAGAGGCTGGAAAGAAAATCCCTAATCAAAAAAGAACGATGACAGATGTAGAAAAAGAAATAGAAGAGGTTCGAGCTGATTATTGCTTATTAGATTCTCTCATGTATCGAGCTAATATTGATCATGAAATTAACTTTGGCAATAAAAATATCAGTATAGTTGAGGCTATTGAGCTAGCTACACAATTAAGAGCCAAAGCTAAAAAATTTAAACAATATGCTGCTGCAGAAAAGGAAGAGCATTTGTATTCTATTGGCGAAAATGTAGTGTTAATGAAACTCGCTACATTCGAACCAGAAGATTATCGAATGAAAAGCATGGAATGTGAGCGTCAAGCAAACCGTTTATCCAATTTAATAAATAGTAAAAACTATCAAATAGAATTAGATTTTGATGCAGATAAATATTTTTAATCCTTGAATAGGTGAGAGTCTTATTCAAGGCATAGAAGGAAACCCCCATAGTACAAAAGTGTATATTGAAAATGGCAAAGGAACAACCAATAATCCATTACCCATTACATAGTTACTCTTTATCTGTCACCAATTATAGCAATGGTGGTCGAGTACCAATCTTTAAGATAACACCTTCTATGAATAAGCCGACTGAAGATAGACTCGTTCTATCATCAGTCGGTTTTTTATTATTTTAGGAAATTATAAACGGAATAATTAAAGCGGTTTAGTCTTTTTATCCAGTTCCGTCGTAAAGGATGTACTAGTGCTGGCGTTGCCATTGCCGGAAGAAGGGTGAACCTCGCTGGGCGAGAGCATAAACCCGCCGGACTTCAGGCGGGAACGATCTTTTAACTGGTGGAACTTTTGGACTAGAGGGTGGATTCCTCGTGACTTTACTGATACTGGTCGGGTTTGGTGTGACCTATCTGTATGGAAAGAAAAAAAGGAAAGTATCTAAAGGATTGTCCCGTTAGTTATAATGATTGACTTATAGTTTTTTATCCTTTGTTCTTGAAAGCTAACATAAAAAAACAAATAGAATTTCATTTAAGAGCATGTTTTGATTAATGAAAACATGCCCTCTTTCAACAGGAACAAATCCATTTTTACTATTCAAATAAGCCTACATTTTCCCCTCACTCTTTTTTATTTTCATCAACAAAGAAGCATAAGATTCTTGCCTAAATAAGTAAAATTTTAAGGTGAAGCTGTTAATTAAAAATAGTAGACCAGCCAATAAAATAACGCCTTTAATGTGAATAATGCCGCTTAAATAGCCTCCTAATAAAGGACCAATCAGGTTTCCTAAGAAAAGAGCACTGTGATAATAACCAAATGTTAAGCTTTCCATTTTTTGAGGTGCATGGATTCGTATTAAACTGATCACGGAAGGAAGCAGGCCGCCTACGAATATACCCATCAAAAATCTAGCGAAAAGAAAAAGCCAGATAGAAGAAAACAATGCTTGAGAAACATAGCAAATAAAATTTCCTAACAAGCAAATTAGAAGAATCATTTCCGGTCCAACTTGATCTGCTTTTTTTCCTAAAATAGGGGAAAATATCATAATAGAAAACCCTGAGATAGAAACAGATAACCCCACCATCGTTGTCAAAAAAGCCTCTTTACTCCACATGCTTTCCACATACGAGGCTAAAAATGGAGAAGTGCTCATCGTGGAGAATTGAATCAGAAATCCGACGATAAATAAAGGTCCAATTAGAGGTTTTTTAATGATTTCTTGTAATTCCAAAAGAAAGTTTAATCGTTTTTGTTTGGTCATTTCATCTTTCAAGTTAGTTGGTTCAGGCTTATTAAGTTCTGTTAAAAAAAAGAAGATAAGAGCTCCTGCAATAAGCAGCATGGAGCTAGATACGTAAAGAATCTTATAAAATCCTATCCACTCTCCTAAAATTCCACCTATTAAAGGTCCAAAAATATTGCCTGCGTATGCACCAGACTGAGCACCGCCCAGTGCATAGCCGATTTTTTCTTTTGGCGTATTCATAGTAATAAATGGAGATGAAGCAGGAATAAATCCACCAAATATCCCTAAAATAAATCGGAGAATTAATAAATGCCAAGCGGAAGAACTAAAAGTCATAAAGACCGTTGCAAGCGCCATGCCAAAGGCAGAACGAATAAGAATGGTTTTTCTACTCGTTCTATCTGCAATTTTTCCCCATATCGGCTGAAATAGAAAAGCCGATAAAAAAGTAGCACCAAAAATCATTCCTGTCCAAAGCTGAATATCTGTTTGATTATGAACACCTAAATCATTTTTAAGATAGATTGGGATAAACGGTATGATTATGCTAAATGCAGACATGACTAAAAATTGTGCAACGCTCAAAACATACATATTCTTTTTCCAGACTTCCAACTTATTCACTTCTTTCACTCCTCTTTATCGAAATAAGCTTTTTTATATTTATTTCTAGTCTTGAGGATTATGTTTATAGTAAGAGTATATCGATTAGAGTGCACTATAAGGCAAGGAGGAATTTTCTAAAAAATATAGATTTTGTGTTAGATTTGTCCTATAAAAAGTATCTTAAAATCTAAGTATATTTTAAAATAAATTTTAGGGGAAACTGCCAAATAAAGGAGGAATAGTAGATGGATGAGAGATATCCGATTGGAGAATTTCAGTTTAATGGTGAGATTACGGAGAGTTTGATAGAGGGCTGGATAAAGGAGATTGAAGAGTTGCCTAGTTTAGTAAGAGGTGCTGTCAAAGATTTGAATGATGAACAGCTTGATACACCATATCGTTCAGGCGGATGGACGGTTCGTCAAGTAGTGCATCATCTTGCGGATAGTCATATGAATGCCTACGTTCGTTTTAAATTGGCACTTACGGAAGAAAATCCTACAATCAAGACTTATGAAGAAGGAAAATGGGCAGAGCTTCCTGATTATAAATTGTCAGTTCCTATTTCACTATCGTTGCTTGAAGCACTGCACATTCGTTGGGTCGAGCTTTTACGAAGTTTAAGTCCTGCTGATTTGGAAAAGACATTTATACATCCTGATTCAGGCGAAGTTTCTGTAGGTAAAAATATAGGTATTTACGCTTGGCATGGCCGCCATCATCTTGCACATATTACTTCGTTACTAAATAGTAAGGGCTGGTAAATTATAAAAGTTATTCTAGGAACAGATCCGTTATATGATGAAAAAATTCATTTCATTAAAAAGATAAGAATCCATTTGATCAACTTTTATCCAAAATGGATTCTTTTTATTTTTCATGGGAGTTGTACAACGTGTACAGGGTATACTTTAATAATTTTCCAATCAAATGGCTGTAGTTATCTCTGTTGATTTTCATAATATGCTTCATCCGCATATTTCTTGTCCGTTCCTTTAAGGTAGGCTAATATCATTTGCGGACGTTTAAGTAAAGCCCAGTCTCCATATTTATCAAACCTTCTGCATGAAGTGATCATTCCGTTTTTAATTGTACCGTATTTTTTTCCGTTTTTCTTTCCCCACTCTTTTAAACGTTTTGCAAAGTCAGCATCTTCCGCCATCAGCATCTTTTCATTAAATCCTTTGATTGACTGAAAATCTTTTTTGTAGCACCAAAAGATCCCTACAGATATCGCTCCATACTTAAAGAGTAATGGGACTATTAGTAATAGAACAGACACTATTATACCTATGGACATTCTTTCAAATTTCCCGGTAACCCCACCGCCTATGTATTTCTCCGTTGTTAAGTACTTTTCAACATCGGACAACATATTCTCTGTCATTAAATTATCTGCATCTATCGTAACGATTATGTCACCTCTTGCTAACTCAGCACCAGTATTTCTAATTAGGTTTTTGTCAGTATTCTTTAAAGTGATACAATTGTATGATTTTGCGATTTCCTCTGTTCTATCCGTACAACGATTTAACACAACAATGACTTCAACCTGATTTTTATATGATTTTGACGCTGCGGCAATCGAGTTTAGGCATCTTTCAATGTACTTTTCTTCATTATGGGCAGGTATAATAATGGAAAACTTAATATTTTCTTTCATCTTATCTTCTAAAAAGTGGTACCTTTCATTCATACAATTTCTCTCCCTTAATGCTTTGTTCAATAAAAACCAATGTCATTTAAAATAATAATTGAGGTTAAAGGATCAGATAATGAAGACAATTTTTTCTCTTTGGTGCTGAACCATATTCTAGATGCAACACTTCGAGTAAAAATCATTCCGAAAAATAAATTAGCGAACAAATTCGTCGGTGAAATCCAATCATATCAATTTTATCAATTTATCCAACTTATAAAATCACTCCTCTCACTAACTATTTTACCACTTTCATCCAGTTAAAGGGTGGGGGCTGGTTGAACAATTTTGATCAAACTTTATTTAGAAGATGCAGTAATGGTCGACATGTTTCCTGAATGAATTTGACAAATAATTACTATTATCACATAATAAGTATGTTTAAAAGTTTAAACATATAAGGATGAAGAGTATGGAAAACTATGAATGTAATAACAAAGAACGAGTTTTAGAAAAATTTAAATTAACAACTCCTATATTCCAAGCTTTAGGAGATGTTAATCGTCAACAAATTATTATGCTTTTACTTGAGCAAGATAGTCTGAATGTTAATCAAATAACGGAGAGAATGAAGCTTTCAAGGCCAGCAGTTTCTCATCATTTGAAAATATTGAGGCAAGCAAGTTTGATTGCTTTTAACAGGAATGGAAATGAAAAATTTTATTCATTGAGTTCTAAAGAGTTTCTAAAACAAATCAAAGAACTGATTCAAACAATTGAACAAAGCTATTGATTTGTTCTTTTTAAAATCAAGGTTTAAACTTTTAAACATATGAACATTATTTAAAAAATTGGAAGGATGAAAAAATGGAGAATAAGAATCAATCGAAGAGTATTTATTTTTTAATGCTGCTTGTTCCTTTGTTTTGGGGAGGGGCGTTTGCAACGGCAAAGCATGTTATCACGGAAATTCCATCGCTTATTGCTGCAACACTTCGTTTTGGTATAACAGGGATTATACTAGTGATAATCGTGACATTTCAGAAAGAATGGCATTGGAAAGAGATCAGAAAACGCTGGAAAGGTTTATTATTTATTGGCCTCATTGGGGTTTTCGGCTACAATGCTCTCTTTTTTACGGCATTGAAATATACTTCTGCAACAAACGGTGCATTAATTATAGCTGCTATGCCTGTATTCACCATGTTAGGTTCTGTCTTGTTTTGCAAAGAAAATTGGAGCAATAAATCTGGTATGGGTTTAGCTTTATCACTGATAGGGGTCATTATTGTCATTATTAAGGGTTCACTTTCCGCTTTATTCTCTCTCTCATTTAACTTAGGAGACTTGCTTTTTGTTGCAGCTCTTTTATGTGGAGTTATTTACGGACTAACAGGTAAATCTATTGTTCAAGGAGCACCGGCAATGTTATCAAATACCATTATGATGTTATCAGGATCCATTTTTCTGGCGGTCAGTACTGTATTTGAAGGTGGCTGGGATAAAGTATCAAATATGTCGATGCAGAGCTGGATTGAAATGGCCTACATGGTTGTATGTGGAACATTGATCGGTTATGTTATTTTTAACAAAGGTGTAGAATTATTAGGAGGCAGTAAAGCAAGCATGTATTTAAATTTAACTCCTATTGTAGCTACATTACTTGCAGTTATTGCATATGGTAGTTCCATTACTTTGATACAAATCGTGGGGATGGTAATGGTGCTGATAGGTGTCTATGTTGCTACTACCAAAACTAGTGATCGTAAAGCATCACTTGCACAGGTAAATGAAAAATGAATAACTTCGAAAAAGAAAACATCGAGGAAAGGAAGAGAATTAAAAAAAAGAGAGCAGCTCATTGGTCGCGCTAGCAACCAAAGTGCTCTCTTTAAGTTATAAAAAATCTAAGCACCTCCCATAAATATGAACCGTTTCATCTTCCTTCGATTCCAGGTTCAACATATGAAATGGGATCTCCTACTTTAAATGTTGATTTAATAATGCGTCCATAAAATATTGCTTTCATCCTTCGACTATTAATTATTCTCTCAGACTAAGAAAAAATGGTATTGGACACATTTTCAGACTTATATTTGATTGTCTAATAAATGAACTGATTCGTCAATTTCATTCCTCGTACCAATGATTGATAAGTATTTCACAAAAAAAAGTGTATATTTTAGTAGAGTTTATTATTATTCCGTAGATGTTTGGCTAAAATACTGGAGGAAGATGAAGAATATTTCTAATATTTTATTAAGATGGGATAAATAATTTTAGGAGGAAGCTTTTAAGTTAGATTGAAAAAAGTGGCGTCTGATTCATTATTTCAATACCGACCTGAGATCGTATTAAAGGTATGTTTGCTTGAAATTCAGGCTATTAATCGTGTAATAGGAGGAAATAAAGTGGCAAATAAAGAATTGAAGAGGGGATTAGGAGCACGCCATATTCAGATGATTGCTTTAGGTGGTACAATTGGTGTTGGCTTATTTAAGGGTTCAGCCAGCACAATCGGGTGGACAGGTCCGTCTGTCTTGCTTGCTTATGTAATCTGCGGAATATTTATCTTTTTTATTATGCGTGCAATGGGAGAAATGTTGTACTTAGAGCCAACTACAGGTTCATTTGCAACATTTGGCCATAAGTACATACATCCATTAGCAGGTTATATGACTGCGTGGAGCAACTGGTTCCAGTGGGTGATCGTTGGGATGTCTGAAATTATAGTCGTTGGGGAGTATATGAGGTATTGGTTCCCAGATCTGCCTGCATGGATACCAGGTTTCATCGCAATGGTGATTCTTGGTGCAGCCAACTTAATTTCCGTTAAATCATTTGGTGAATTTGAATTTTGGTTTGCGATGATTAAAATCGTTACCATTGTGTTGATGATTATTGCAGGGATTGGTCTTATTTTCTTCGGATTTGGCAACGATGGAGACCCGATCGGATTATCTAACCTTTGGGCACATGGCGGCTTCTTTACAGGTGGCTTGTCAGGATTTTTCTTTGCTCTATCTCTTGTTATTGCAGCTTATCAAGGGGTTGAACTAATTGGAATTACAGCTGGAGAAGCGAAAAATCCACAAAAAACGATAACGAGCGCGATTCAAAGTATTATTTGGCGTATTTTAATCTTCTATATTGGTGCTATTTTTGTTATTGTAACGGTTTATCCTTGGAATCAACTTGATTCGCTTGGAAGCCCGTTTGTTTCAACTTTTGCAAAAGTGGGGATAACAGCAGCTGCTGGTATTATTAACTTTGTTGTCATTACAGCAGCAATGTCTGGCTGTAATAGTGGCATTTTCAGTGCGGGGCGTATGCTTTATACATTGGGAGTAAATGGACAAGCTCCAAAATTCTTTATGAAAATCTCTCGTAATGGTGTACCATTATTCGGTACGATTGCTGTACTTATCGGTTTAGCAATTGGTGTTGTTTTAAATTATATTGCACCGCCAAAGATATTTGTGTACGTGTACAGTGCAAGTGTGCTTCCAGGTATGATACCATGGTTTATCATTCTTATTAGTCAAATTCGATTTAGAAAAGCAAAAGGAGCTGAAATGGCAAAACATCCATTCAAAATGCCTTTTGCCCCTTTTACCAACTATTTGACGATTGCCTTCTTAATGATGGTATTAGTCGGTATGTGGTTTAATAATGATACACGTTTATCACTGATTGTTGGGATTATTTTCTTATGTCTTGTTATTATTAGTTATTACTTATTTGGTATCGGCAGGCGTGTGCCAATAGATCAAACAGATGAGAAGTGACAAAACGATAGTTTAGTTTGTTTGATTAATCATAATGTATGTAAAAGGCTATCAAGATGAATATAAAAAGAGGCTCTCTAAAAGTATAGAGTGCCTCTTTATAATAGGCTTTATTCGTATAACTCGCAGACGGAATACACTTCGCTTTCCGTGGGCGAGCGTCGAGCCTCCTCGTCGCATACGCTCCTGTGGGGTCTCGTCTTTCTCGCATTCCCACAGGAGTCTACGTGTATTCCGTCTGCTGAGACTTCTTCTCCCATTTTTCATGTTAAAAACAACAAACTTTGAGAAAACAGCCTTATAATAAGTAAAATAAAATGCGCTTGCTTCAACACCAAACAATATATACTTATATTTACGATAAAGCGCCCTTATTCTCAAGGGCGCTCGTTCATTTAAATTTTTATATCAAGTTTCGCCTGTTTCTTAAGCTCGTCCACTTTTTTTACAAGTTTTTCTTGTTTCTTTTGCTGCTCCAGCTGCTGCTTAATTTGAGGTTTTATTTCCTCTAACTTCGGAGGTTTTTGTTCTGTATTGCTTCCTTGCTGGGAAATTTGATTATAGTACTCTTGAATTTCTTTGTCTGTCACTTTATCTACTTGAACTTCTTTATCAACGTAAGCTGTGAATTTAATACCCTCAGCAATTTGTGATTTAAGTTCCTTTATATCTAAACCTGCTTGTTTTAACGCTTCGTTAAATTCCTTTTCACTTTTATAGGGTTTCTTGCTTTCGTCAAATTGTTTGTTAATTTCGTCTTCTGATGCTTTATAGCCTTTTTTATCAGCATCTTGGATAAGAAGTGTTTGTCCTACTAAACTGTCAATAGTTTGTTCTTTAATTTGCTTTGCTGCTTCTTTTGATGTTGGGTCTTGTCCCATTTGTTGAAGCTGCATTTGTGTTGATGATAATACGCTATTATAGTCACTGCCCAAAAGCTTCTTGTCATTCACAATAGCAACAGTTTTGTTTTCGTCTATTTTTTGCTTGTTGAGTTTCTTTTGCATTTCTTCCATTTGTTTTGCTTGATCCTGCATCTCTTTTTGAGAGGTTTTTGTCTCTTTGTTCTCTTTTGTTTTATCGCCTTCGCTATTTGATGAACATGCAGTTAACATAAAAGACAGCAGTCCTATAAATAATAGAAATATCAACTTTTTCATGATTTTTCTCCCTTCGTAGCCAAGAAGTATAATTTCCTGTTGTAAGAAAATCATCTATTGTGCATTGTATAGGATAATAACATAAAAAGAAACTATTTCTGCTTATTTTCCAAATCTGTAAAAGGATTGAAAGGTTTTTGTAAAACTAATGGCGAGTTGTTTACGAAATGTTAAAGGTATTCTGATTATCGTTAAAAAGTAATAGGGTTGCCTGCGAATCACTGCTTGCAGACAACATTTTGAAAGGAGAATCTCCCCCCTTTTTTTCTCGACTTACCGATAAAAAGGGGAATCCGATCTTAAAGTGTTTGTCCATTATCAACTATAAATACTTGTCCAGTGATAGATTCTTGAGTTATTTGAAAAAGAATTGTCTCTGCAATATCATCAGGAGTGGAAATTCTTTTAAGCGGTAAGTTGCCGGCAAGCTGATACATTTTTTCTTTGTTGCCAGCCCACCATCTTGTATCAACGGCTCCGGGGGCGATACAATTCACTCTAATGTCAGGAGCTAATGCAATCGCTAATGATTGCGTCATTGTGTGGATAGCAGATTTAGTTGCTGCATATGGTATGGATGAGCCAATTCCATTTATACCTGCCACACTTCCAATATTTATAATAACTCCTGATTTTTTCTTTTTCATATAAGGAGCAACAGCTTTTACACAATGAAACATTCCTTTTACATTTACGTTGAAAAGGGAATCCCATACTTCATCTGTTGCGGAGTCTAAGTCATCCATTGCTATTTGAGCAGTAATGCTTGCGTTATTCACTAAACCATCTATCGTACCAAATGTGGCGACAGTTTGAGATACCATCTCATGTATTTCTTGTTCAATTGCTACATCTGCTTTAAAAGCAAATGCTGTACCACCTCGTTTTGTTATTTCATGGACAACTTCTGCCGCTTCCTTTTCTGAGCGGCTATAATTAACTACAACCTTTGCTCCCGCATGTGATAATTTTAATGCTGTTGCCTTTCCAACACCAGTGCCCCCGCCAGTAATGATGAATACTTTATCTCGTAATTCCATTCTACATCATCCTTTTTTGTTTGATTGAACATGATTTATTATATATTCAACCAAGTGAACGGTATAATAGTAGATAATGAGATAGGTATCATTTTAAATGATACCAATGGAGGAATGTTTCATGGAAAGTCATGATTTACGAGTCTTTAAACAAGTTGCTGAAATGCAATCGATATCTCAAGCTGCTGAAAAATTAGGATATGTTCAACCTAATGTTAGTCAGAGAATTAAAAGTTTAGAAGAGGAGTTAGGCGTCCAATTATTTTCACGGAATAATAGGGGAGTAGCATTAACCGGTGAAGGAAGAAGTTTATTAGAGTACACAAATCAGATTTTATTTTTAATGGATGAAGCCAAATCAAAGATTAATCCTTCTAAGTGGAGAGAATCCCTACTAATTGGAGCACCCCAAACAATTTCTGCAGTTAAAATACCTCAGCTATTGTCTTCTTTTTTAACGAAAAATAAAAATATGGATGTAAAAGTAAGGACAATGGATAAGCAGAAGCTGCAAGAAATGCTTTATTATGGGGAACTTGATGGTGTTTTTATCAATGGTACGTATAATAACTCCCAGTTTGTAAGCGTTTATAGTTATTATGAAAAAGTTATGCTCATTTCACCTCAGCAGACTCCGTTTAAAAAGAAACAGGATCAAACTTTGCTCGTTAATAGCGACCCTGATTGCATCTATAGAAAAATACTCTTAGAGTTTACAAACAAAACGAATGATAAAAGTACAAACATCATAGAATTGGATTCACTGGAGTCTATTTTACAAGCTGTTCATGATGGGCTTGGCATCAGTGTAATACCTGCAGATGTTGCAAATAGTCGAAAGAATATCCAAACCGTTCAATATAAAGAACTATCAGAAACGATCAAGATAGATTTTGTCATTAAACAAAGACAACATCAACCACAAAGTCTAACTAAATTTATTCGCTTTTTGCAGAATCTATAATGGAAATTAGTTGTGATTCAATACCCTGAATTGTTTGTTGAGCATGTTTCGATATTTCTAAGATAATGAGTTACAAGACAGAAGAATGGATAGGATGACTTATGTGGAGTATACTTACTGCAAAGTCATCTATTTTATTATTTTACTTAATTTAATAGACTGGAGGTACTATGGAAACCACATCTAAAATTAATGCACAAGAGACATTTAACGAAAAAGTAATTATCCCAATTTGGAGCTTGGCAGCGCTCTTGGTTGTTATGAATACAACAATGTTTAACGTCGCTCTACCAAGAGTAGCAAGCGATTTTTCTTTAACACCTACTGCTGCTTCATGGATTGTGACTGCATACTCCATCATTTTTGGGATTTCAACAATTACTTATAGTCGGCTGACCGATTATCTACCTATCCGTAAAATGGTTCTGTTTGGTGCCGTTCTATTAGGGATTTCTTCATTAATAGGCTACTTCGCACATCATTTTATTCTATTGTTGATTGCACGGATTCTTCAGGCAATGGGGGCAGCTGCATTTCCGGGGTTAGGTTATGTGCTATTTTCCCGGTATATCCCGAAAGAGCGTAGAGGTAGTGCCATGTCTATTATCGCTTCATGTACATCACTTGGATTTGGACTTGGTCCAGTGATCGGGGGGATTCTAACACAATTTATAGGATGGCATTTCCTTTTTGTCCTAACAGGGGCAGTTATGTTGACCATTCCAATCTTTAATAGACATGTACCGCAGGAAGAAACAAAGTCCATCCATTTTGATATTATCGGAAGTATTTTGGTAGGGGTTGGGATCACAGGTCTTTTGCTGTTTGTGACGACTTTCGCTATATGGTCGCTTGGTATTAGTATCGTTTCTTTTGGAGTGCTCTGGTGGCATATCAATCGTATACATTCGCCATTTATCCATCCGAAATTGCTTCAGAAGAAAGGTTTCACATCCCTAATTACGATTAGTTTTGCCGCGTATTTTATCAATTTTGCAACATTGTTTTGTGTACCTATTATGTTGGCGCAAGTTTTTCACCGTAGTCCAATGGAAATAGGATTGATTATTTTTCCTGGTGCGATTATTACTGCGTTTGCCTCAAAGAAAATAGGGAATATTATTGATCGATTAGGAAATACGCTTGTCTTACGATGGGGGATAGTTTTTCAATTTCTTTCAGTCGTCCTTTTTGCATCCATAGCAAGTCACTCTATTTATGGTGTTCTGATTAGTTATATTTTTATGAGTCTCGGATTTTCCAGCCTAGCTGCCAGTAATTCTAATGAAATTTCTCAGTATTTATCTAAAGAACACTTAGGGGCAGGATTGGGCATGAATCAATTAATCAGCTTCTTTGGAGGTGCCTTTGGTGTAGGCGTAACAGGTATGTTAATTGTTTTACAAAAAGGAACAGACTTGGCAAGTGTATTTCAAAATATTTACGTCGGCTTTTGTGTATTACCTATTATTTCATTATTTTTACTTAAGAAATATAAGAAAACGGTTGTGTCATAAATTTATAAAGACAAGCAATTCGTTAACAATAGATTTTCTATATTTTAGATTAGAGGTGTAGATCTAATGAATCCATTGCAGAATATTTCGCTGACACCAATAGGTATTATTCACAGCCCGTTTACATCGCCGGGTGAGATGCCCATTCAACCCACTGGAGAGCTGGCAACTGCTGGTCACGTACAAGTACTGCCGCAGTATGTAGAAGGGTTAGAAGGCTTAGACGGATTTTCCCATGTTATTTTAATCTACTATTTCCATCTTGCCGGTCCGTCGTGCCTTAAGGTCCATGCATTTCTAGACGATCAAGAGCATGGTGTGTTTGCTACAAGAGCGCCGGTTCGACCTAATTCATTAGGTCTTTCTGTCGTCGAAGTGGAACGTATTGATAGTTGTAATTTGTTTTTGAAAAATGTCGATGTCCTCGATGGGACTCCGCTTTTGGATATTAAACCGTTTGTGCCGAAGTTTGACGTTCCTCAAAACACGGTGGCCACCGGTTGGATGGATAACATATCGGAGAAAGCCATTCATAAGCGGGCCGATAACCGATTTGTAAGGAAAAAGTGTGACGATTGCTAGTTTAATAACATTATCTGATGATGAAAAGACATGAAGTTGTCAATATGTGGTCGGTATTTCCTTTGATATACTTGAACGAGGGAAAAGGATTGTTTTAGGGTAGACTGAAAATTATTTTACTCCTTGCAAATGATTTAAGTTACTTTACTGGACAATCCTTTCTAATTAATGGTATTTTTTAGGTATAAAAGATAAGTTCAAGGAGTGATAAATGATGATTATTATACATGCTGTATTTAAAGTGAATCCAGAAAAAAGGGATGGTTTTCTAGCTGAAATAAAGCCATTAATTACTGGTTCGCAAGCAGAAGCTGGGAATATTAGTTATCAGCTTTATGAAGAAGTAGATTCAGCCAATACCTTTATTATGGTAGAGAGTTGGAAGGATGAACAAGCTGTCAAAATACATAATCAGCAGCCTCACTTTACGAATTTTGTAGTGAAAGCGGAGGAATTTTTAATAGCACCGCTTGAAGTAACAAATTATTCTGCGGAAAAATTATAAACTAAAAGTAATTGATTTTAGTAGTTGGTAATGATAAATAACTTTGATAAAGGGCTGTGCCATAAGTCATCATGGTTGACTTATGGCACAGCTCTTTTTTTCATATGATAATGTCTATAAGTTTAAATTTGATATTTTAGAAAATAGTTTTTGGTTTACATTTTATGGATTTCAGTATAGTCTTTTAAGAAAGTAAAAGCATACAGGAGAAATTAAATGGATATTATAATTGGAATAATTATGGGGATAGTAGAAGGGTTAACAGAATTTGCTCCAGTATCTTCAACTGGACATATGATCTTAGTAGGTCATTTATTAGGGTTTGAAGAGACGACCAGAGCAACAACTTTTGAGGTTATTGTTCAGTTAGGCTCTATTCTTGCAGTAGTTGTTGTTTTTTGGAAACGTATTTTAAGCATTCTAGGATTATATGAAATCGAAACAAATGATCAGGATTTAGGAAAGTTAAGATATACACATATTTTAATCGGGATTCTTCCTTTCTTTATTCTTGGTACAGTCTTTTATGACTTGATTAAAACCTTATTTACTCCACAAACTGTTGTTATTTCGCTTATAGCAGGTGGAATTCTCATGTTAGTCGCTGAAGGTTTCCGAAAACAAAATCCAACTGCAACGACATTAGACCAAGTTACATATAAACAAGCATTAGGAATGGGCTTGTTCCAATGTTTAGCTTTAGTTCCTGGGTTCTCTAGAATGGGAGCAACCCTGTCTGGCGGTCTATTAATAGGTATGAATCATAAAAACGCTTCGGAATTTAGCTTTATTATGGC
This sequence comes from Niallia sp. 01092, assembly GCF_052318935.1. Classification (NCBI taxonomy): domain Bacteria; kingdom Bacillati; phylum Bacillota; class Bacilli; order Caryophanales; family Bacillaceae; genus Niallia; species Niallia sp. 01092. The sequence continues at coordinate 91,131 of NZ_JBQRKO010000004.1, forward strand.
GGTTCCTATTATGGTTGCAGCATCTGGTAAAGATTTATTAGAAAACTGGAACAGTCTGCATGTTAGTGATCTACCATTATTTATTATAGGTTTTTTAACTGCATTTATAGTAGCTTTAATGGCTATTAAGTTTTTCTTAAGCTTAATTAATAAGATAAAATTGGTTCCTTTTGCATTATATCGGTTTGTATTAGCGATTTTGTTTTGGGTGTTTATTCTTTAAATTTGGTAAAACATATTTAGTTATTTCATTCCGACAGCTTTTTTATAGATTATCTCCATAAGTGGTACATCATATAGACGATTATTAGCATTCGCTCTTGATTATTTTAGTAAACTAATGAAAATGAAAGAGAATGAATGAAAAATGTCGTGAGAGAATAAATATTTCAAGTTTTTAAACTTATTTGAACATATTCAGTAAATATTAACGGATTTTAGCACTTTTCTTTACAAGTTGAAATTTCAGGAGTAGTATAATCTCATAAAATTAATATTGTTCTAAATCGCTGAGTCCATTTAGGAGCGGGGGAACCAAACTGTGGAGAATTCCACTTGGGGTGAGTCTTTCTGAAGTATTTCAGAAAGTAGGGTTACTTTCATAACCCGAATCCGACAGCTAACCTCGTAAGCGTTAAGGGAGAGGACGGTGCAACTGGTGATCGATGAATCTTATAGACCACGAGGGATTCCTCTGTGGTCTATTTTGCATGTTTTTAATGGTAAAAAATTGATTGCTTAAATATAATCTAAAAAGAATTATTAGTTTAAAATAGCGATCTAAAAATACATTTAATGAAAAAAAGGAAATTTATATCGCCTACAGATATCAAACCTTTAAAGGAGTATGATTTACAGTGAATATTGCATTCTTTCTTATTCCAAAAAGTGAAGTTGTTTATGTATATGATGAATGGACAATGAGACAAGTAATGGAGAAAATGGAATATCATCGATATAGTGCGGTTCCAATTTTGAATAAAGATGGTCATTATGTTGGAACGATTACAGAGGGAGACCTGTTATGGAAATTAAAGAATTCAAAGAACCTCGATCTTCAACAGACAGAAAAAATAAAATTGAGCGAAATTGAAAAGCATGTATCATATGAACCTATCTCCATAAACAGTCAGATAGAAGATATTATGAAAATGTCGCTCAATCAAAACTTTGTTCCTGTTGTAGATGATTACAACATTTTTATCGGTATTATTAGAAGAAGAGAGATTATTGAGTCTTTGCAAAATTTATACAAAGTTGATATGAAATAAAGTTTTTTAGATGGAGTCTACAGGTCGAAATGACATGTAGGCTTTTCTTTTTGGAAAAGGGTACGGAGCTGCGCTTACTTTAATGGAAAAATACGAATGATGGTGCTCTATAGTTTGTGTTTAATCCTTATTAAGGTTGGAGTGGCTTTGCTCGCGCCGCCTTTATTAGGTTAGAATCTGACTTTTCCTTGTTAGTTGGTGAACAAAGAGCGAGGCTTCATGTGAATTTTCGATTTTTCGTGTTTTTTTGTTTTATTTGGGAAATATATTAGTAACTTATGATGGTTGGTGGTGTTAAAATGATTTCGTTTAAAAGGTTGTTAATTGGCAGGCCCCTAAATCCAATGAATTAGGAGAACAAAAAATTAATAAAACAAAAGCTTTGGCGATTTTGTCATCGGATGCTTTATCCTCTGTTGCATATGGACCAGAGCAAATTTTATTAGTGCTTATAACGGTAGGGACAACTGCTTATTGGTATTCGCTGCCTATTGCTGTTGGTGTGTTAGTTTTATTAATAGCGTTAATATTATCTTATCGTCAAATTATTTTTGCGTATCCCCATGGTGGTGGAGCATATGTTGTTTCAAAAAATAATTTAGGTATTAATTCTGGTTTAATTGCAGGAAGTTCTTTATTAGTTGATTATATTTTAACGGTAGCGGTAAGTGTTTCTGCGGGAACAGATGCCATTACCTCAGCATTTCCTGCTTTGCATCCATATAACATTATTATATCTATTTTCTTCGTTATTTTTATTACCGTTTTAAATTTAAGAGGTGTAACGGAATCCGCTTCCATCTTGGCTTACCCAGTGTATTTATTTGTACTAGCCTTATTTATCATGATTGGTGTAGGAATGTTTCAAGTTGTAACAGGCAATGTTTCTGCAGATTTGTCTGCACCAATTGGTACGCCTGTAGGTGGAATCACTTTGTTTCTCCTTCTAAGAGCGTTTGCTTCTGGGAGTTCAGCCTTAACTGGCGTAGAGGCTATATCCAATGCTATACCTAATTTTAAGGATCCCGCTCCTAATAACGCTGCGAAGACGTTAATTGCAATGGGAATTTTACTTGCCATATTATTCACAGGAATTGTATGTTTAGCCTATTTTTATGGGGTTTCCCCTAAGGAAGAGGTCACAGTAGTATCTCAAATAGCAGAAAATATATTTGGCAGAAACTTTATGTATTTTTTTATCCAAGGAACGACTGCTTTAATTCTTATTTTAGCAGCTAATACTGGATATACTGCCTTTCCATTATTAGCAGTAAACCTAGCCAAAGATAAATTCATCCCAAGAATGTTTACAGCAAGGGGAGATCGCCTAGGATACTCTAATGGGATAATTATTTTGGGACTGTTGTCTATCATTCTAATCATAGCGTTTAAAGGAAAAACAGAACAATTAATCCCATTATATGCAGTAGGTGTTTTTATTCCTTTTACACTATCTCAAACAGGAATGATTTTTAAATGGCTGCGTGAGAAGCCTGCTGGTTGGAAATTTAAATTAACAATCAACACAATTGGTGCTCTCATAAGTTTTGTCGTAACCATTATGTTCTTTCTTACAAAATTTGTACAAGTATGGCCAGTTTTAATTTTTATCCCTATCATTGTGTTTTTATTTTATAGAATAAAAAGGCACTATGATTCAGTAGGAGAGCAATTACGTGTTATTAAAAGTGAACTAATCTCGGGAAATGTTATTGTTGTACCAGTGGCAGGAATGACCCAAGTGGTTAACAATTCTTTAGCTTATGCAAAAGCCTTAAATCCTAAAAAAATTATTGCTGTATATGTTGCGTTTAATCGAGAAGAAGAAAAGAAATTTGAAGAAAAATGGAATGCATGGCAGCCTAATGTACGTCTTGTAACCTTACATTCTCATTATCGAAGTATTATTCAACTTTTAACAAAATTTATAGATACAGTTGAACATAAAGCAACGGAATCAAATTATCGGGTAACTGTGATAATACCACAGTTTATTGTAAGAAAAGGTTGGCATAATATTCTTCATAACCAATCGAGTTTACGTATAAAAACATACCTTTTATATAGACGAAATGTTGTAGTTGCAACAGTACCATATCATTTAAAAGAATAATTCATACAAAATTCCTATGGAGACTTGTGCCTAGTTTCCACCATCTAACAAGGAAATGCCAGATTCAAATACCTGGCATTTTCTTATTAATCAATCGTTTGTTTAGTTTTTAACCGTTGTTCAAGTGCATGGATCATAAATAGGAAATGGTCAGCTTCCCGAACGACATGATCAGCAAGCAGGGGATTTATTACACTTTTAATTTGGCAACTTTTAATAAGGTCTAATCCAGCTTTTTTGAAATTTCTCAGTTCTGTTGCGGCATTTTCACTATCCTTATTCATTTTACCAATAATAGGATAGGTAGGCTTTTTATGATACAGCATTGATTCAACATCTCTTGCTTGATTTAAAAGTGTTTCAAAATCGTCCCCAAATTTTCTTGCTGTGTTAATTAAATTACGTTCGGACTGATCTAACAGAGAAGCAATGAATCGGGAGTGCTCCATCATGATCCGCAGCCAAAAAACGTTTTCGCTAATGATGGCATCTTGAACGGGATCCATAATTCCTTTATTGAATTTTTTTAAGGTTCGTATAAAGTATTCTGCTTCCCGTGCGATATGATCAACGAGTAAGGGGAAGTTAAATCCACTAATTTTACAGTTAATAATAAGAATAAGGAGATTTCTTTTAAAATTGCGGAAACCAGCTACCAAGTCTATGGAATCCTCATTTAATTTCCTTACTAAACCAACGTTTTGAGGTGTCTGATAGGCACGTTTTTCCTGTTGCTCAAAGAAATGATAAAAGCGATCTGCTTGTTCAATATGCTTAGTATCTTTTTTGTTAAATCCTTCCCCAAGAAACAAGGCATGTTCTTTCATAATCCTCAACCAAAATTTATTTTCCGTTAAAGAACGTTCTACAAACAATTGTTCAGTCAGCGATTCTGGCTTTGCGGCAAACGATTCAGGTGGCAGCAGCATTTTGTTGTATTGGTCTGTGCTTACATGACCAGGAATCTGAGGATGATTTTGCATTCTAACTCCTCCCACTATAATTTAAGTTCAACTATATATATGTAGAAATAACTTCATAAATGTATGGGTGCTAAAAAATAACATAGCGGTTCATTAGAATGGTTATTTTTGAATTAGACTCCAATGCAGACGAAGTTATATTCTTTTTTTGATTTCCTCTTAATACATTATTATGGAAAAAAGAAAAAAGGAGTTTTGCTGATGAACGTATCTATATCGGGTTTCATGATTGATTTAGACGGAGCGAATTCCCTGCATGCACACAATCTCTATATAACAAGTTGGAATGGAAGACCAGTACACGTTCATAAATTTTCAGGCGTTACTTCATTTGATAATGGTCACAGACACCAATATGCTGGTACAACGGAACCTGCTCCAAGTGGTGTTCCACATACTCATCGATACTTTACATTCACTTCTTTTGATGATGGGCACAAGCATGAGATTAGAGGGGTAACTGGACCTGCAATTTCCCTTCCTAACGGTGGACATTATCATGAATTTCGTGGCAGTACGACTGTAAATGGAGCAAATCCCCATAGACATAGGTATAGTGGTAGAACAAGAGAATAATTTTTTGACAAAAAAACCTAATCTCTCATTCGTAGCAGAGAGATTAGGTTTTTAAAGTTATTTTATTATTAGGCTCTGTTAAACGATCATGTTGTTTATAGGAAGGGAATCTGTGAGACTCCTGCAGAAAAACGTGCTGGCAAGACCCCCAGTGAGGTACAAGCGAGGGAGGCTTGTCATCTTTTTAAATGAAACTTAAATCTTTATTTCCATTGTCCATAACGATGCTTTTTATAATTTTTAGTAAACCTTCTGCATCGTTTAAATTAACTAACTCTACAGGTGAGTGAGAGTATCTACGCGGAGTAGCCAATGTTGCAACCGCAACTCCATTACTTATAAAAGATGGATTTGCTGCATCTGTCAGATAGTTTTCCCCTACTAATGTAATATATTGTATCGGTACATTTACTTTTTCAGATTGCTCTTTAATTAATTCTTTTACTTTCGGGTGAATAACAGAGTGTAAACTTCTTTCTCTAGAACCGTACGAAATAGGACAGACAGGACCGTTGCCGAGGTACACTGGAAGTACATTCTTTGTGTCGATATCTGGTGTGTCCCCAGATGGAATGGTATCTAAAACAATGGCATAATCAGGTTTTATCTTATCTACGACCGCAGAGATGCCACGAAGACTAACTTCTTCTTGAACATTAATCGCAATATATAAAGTTCCTGCAAAATCTTTGTCTTTTAGTTGATGGAGTAATTCAATTAGGATGGCACAATGAATTCTATTATCTACAGACTTTGTAGAGATTAAATCTGGATCACACATTTCTGTAAAATCACTTTGGAATACGATAGGGTCTCCAATCTCGATTCCTATACTTTCTACTTTTTCTTTTGAAGTCAGCCCTAAATCAATATAACATTCACGTACCGTCTTTACCTTTCTACTTTCTTCAGGTGTTTGTAAATGACCAGCTTTTATCCCGATGATGCCAGGGATTTTTCTGCTAGTTATCCATACTTTTCTTCCGAGAAGCAATTGATCAGAAGCGCCTCCTATCTTATCAAACGAAATGAAGCCATCATCTGAGATATTCTTTACACAAAAACCTATTTCATCAGAGTGGGCAGAGAACATTAGCTTTGGTCCACTGGCTTTACCATGTTTCACAGCTATAATGTTTCCGTTATTATCTACATTTACTTCATCTGCTACTAAGGACAAATATTCTTTCAAATAGCTTACTACTTCTTGCTCAAAACCAGAAACCCCAACCATTCCAGATAATTCCTTAAAATATTTTTTTATGTTTTCTTTCATAAAGACCCTCCCAATGTTGTAAAGAATAAAATTGGATAACGTATTATGTATTATTGTTTGAAAATTCTATCTATTTTGTATATTGTTTATTATAGATTTTTAAAACTTTGGAAGTCAATGACATTGAAAATAAGATTAATAGAAATTTTTAATTACTGGAAATATACACAAACACCTCTTTTCGACTACAATTGACTGATGTCTGAGAGGTGTTCCTTAAAATTATTTAAAAAGTTTCATTCTTTTCCCAAGATTCAACAGTTAAATAGGCAGTATGCGCATCCATGCCTTTACCCAGCAAATAAGCCATTGCTGCAACTTCTTGTAATGCATGTTTATATGAAGTTGCTTTTGATTCTTTTAAGCCATATTGAACAAAAGGGTCAATGCTGTTTAATGTTTGTGCTTTTAAATGAGGGGATAAAGGCTGTTTTATTTGTTGCTGTGCCCATATTTCAGATTGTGGGTATTGCGGAAACTGTCTAACGTGTTGCGGTTGATGATAAGGATATGAATGATTCATTTTTTTCTCCTTTCTTATTGCGATTATTTCGTAATATAATATGCTCCATGAATGTCCCATGGACTAGACAGATGCCTAGTAGGATATTTATTACCAGATAATCAATGACTCTCTTTACTTGAAATTTTCCCAATCTAAGTGCTCTATTTCATGACGGCTTTTCACTACATGAGTTAACCATTTCATATTCCCAGCAAATTGTGGTGAGCAGACAAATGGTATATTTTTTCCTCGATCAGGCAGGACACAGCGTATAGAACATTTGTAAATTGTTTCATCATCTGCTTTTTCGAGATGGTGGCTATAATGTGGAACGAGCTCAAATTGGTATCCTTTTGCAAGAGAATCAAAATATTTAGTAGAGACTATTTGTTTCATTTGAAGATATGTAAATTCATCTAATGCCCAACGAATGATAAAATCACCTTCAATTAGAGGTAATGTAACCTTCATAAAACTCCCTAGCTCATCTCTTGAAACCTTTATAATTTTGAAATTTGTGGCTGGTTTTAGCATAGGAGGACCCTCCGTTTATTTGAAATATAAATCACTCTACAAATACATTTCCATAATCACATAACTAATCCCACCTTTTTCAAATACTTGATCTGTCTCTTTTAAGCCGAACTTTTGATAGAAGCTGGTTTTATTTTGGCGGGCGTTGCACCAAAGTCTTTTAACTCCTAGCTTTTTTGCTTCTGTAATGACATGATTCAGCAATTTGCTGCCAATCCCTTTTCCTTGCTCTTCTTCTAGAGTTGCAAACTTTCTAAATTGAGCATGATCCTGCTCGATAAATAGGGTAATAATAGATACCAGTCTATCACTTTGGAACAAGCCAAAATGAACGCTTTCCTCGTCATTAGCTAATTTAATATATTCTATATCTTTATTTGGCCACATTACTTTATGTCTCAGTTCCCAAGTTTGTTCTTTACTGATGCGTTTGATTTCCATTTTTTATCCTCCGATTGTTTAGTACTCTTCTAATCTTTATGAATTAAATCTAGTAAAATATGTCGAAATGGTCAATTAAGTTGTAGATAAATTCATTTCTTTTCAAGAAGATTTGAAACTTGACGAAGTGATTATTCCATGCTAGTTTATATGCGTGTGCATACATTTTGTAGATGAAGCTGAATTGTTCTATATTATAGTATAAAATGGACGTGAGGAAAGGTGTGAAAAACTTGAACAAATTAAAAGAAAATAAACGATTACGGCTTGCTTTATTACTTGGATCACTTGCACTTTTAGGTCCTTTTTCAATCGATATGTATTTGCCCTCATTCCCAACTATCGTGGAAGATTATAAGACAAATGCATCTTTAGTACAAATTAGTTTAACAACATGTCTTTTAGGTTTAGGTATTGGGCAGTTGATCATTGGTCCAATGAGTGATGTTCAAGGCCGCCGCAAACCATTGCTAACCTTCCTAATTTTGTATTTATTATCTTCTCTTGCATGTGCGTTTTCACCGAATATTTATTTTTTTATCGGTGCTCGTTTTATTCAAGGGTTTGCAGCAGCTAGTGGCCTCGTTATTTCTAGGGCGATTGTTCGTGATGTTTATAGCGGGAAAGAACTGACCAAATTTTTTGCCTTATTGATGCTCGTAAACAATCTTGGTCCAATTATTGCTCCTGTAACTGGAGGGAGTATCCTCACTTTTACAAATTGGACTGGGGTTTTTATTATGTTGGCTTGTGTTGGCATAGTATTATTTTTAACCGTCTCATGGAAACTAGAAGAAACCTTGCCTGAAGAAAACCGTGTGTCAAGCAACTTTTCACAAGTGTTAAAGAATTTTATTTCTTTGTTAAAAGATCGCCAGTTTGCAGGTTATGTTCTAACACAAGGATTTATCATTGCTGGAGTATTTGCATATGTATCTGGTACACCTTTTGTTTATCAAAATGTGTATGGGGTATCTCCTCAAGTATTCAGTTTATTATTTGGCATGAATGGAATTGCTTTAATGATTGGAAGCCAGCTAGTCGGTCGATTTACCGATGTTATTTCAGAGAAAACTTTCTTGCAAATAGGTTTATTTTTGTCTACTTTATCGGGTGCTGTGTTGCTTGTGGCTATTCTATTGCATGCACCACTATTGGCAGTCGTCATTCCGATTTTCTTTATTGTCTCTTCCATTGGAATTATTGCAACAACTTCCTTTTCCTTAGCAATGGAGTCACAAGGCCATATTGCAGGAAGCGCCTCTGCACTTTTAGGTTTATTGCCTTTTATTCTTGGCTCATTAACGGCACCCCTTGTTGGAATAAGCGGAGAAAATACAGCTGTCCCTATGGGGATTATTATTTTTTCAGCTAGCTTTATAGCCTTGCTATCCTATTATGGACTTGTTAGAAAAGGTCATAGTGCGGTACAAACTTTAAAATAGTTATTAGTGAGCGGTTCAAAAGGAGAATACATATTGTCATGACTAATATGTATTCTCCTTTTATTAAATTAAATGGTCATTTCTTGAATAAGAAATCGCTAACTGAAAAATGATTCTTGGCTATTGCTCTCATAAATTCTTGAACTACCTCCCCAAGAGTGGTATCCGTCACCTATATAAGTGAATCCATATTTTTCATAGTATCCAATATGGTCAGTACAGAGGAAAACTTTATTGAATCCTGCTTTATAGGCATCAGCTTTAGCACGTAAAAGCAGCTCTTTACCTAAAGATCTACCACGATAGCTTTTTTCAATATAAAGTGAACAGAACCAAGGCCATAAATCCATACGACTAATAAAATCATTGCTGATAAGCCCTGCACAGCCAATAATGTTACCTGAATCCACCATCAAATACCAAATAGGGAGGGGACTATCTGTTGTTATGCTGTGTGTAATACAGTCCTCATAAACTTTCATATTGTTTTCGTTTGCCCACTTGCTTTGAAAATATTTAATCGCTTTTGCTTTATATTCTGGATGTTCTCTAACGTTAATAATTTGCATAATAAATTTCCCCTTTGTTGTCTTATCTATATTGAACTACTTTTATCATACCTTGGTTTTTATTACAAAAGATGTTCTTTATGCTTTGAAAATTTTAAGTACATAATTGCTATTTTTACGATAAAATAAGAAGTTGAAATGAATAATAATGTATGGAGGAAAACAATTAATGCTTGATTTGCCAAATTGTCCAAAATGTAGTTCAGAATATACGTATGAAGATGGAAGTCTATTCGTTTGTCCAGAGTGTGCACATGAGTGGACGTTAGAAACAGAAGCCGACGATGTGAAAGTAATTAAAGATGCAAATGGGAATGTCTTAAACGATGGTGATTCTATATCCATTATTAAAGATCTTAAAGTAAAAGGCAGCTCATCCGTTTTGAAAATAGGAACAAAAGTAAAAAATATCCGTTTGGTTGATGGGGATCATGATATTGAATGTAAAATTGATGGATTCGGTGCTATGAAGCTAAAGTCAGAATTTGTTAAAAAGATCTAATCCCTTTTATACAGTAAGTCTCCACACTAAAGATAATCTATAGTTGAATGAGGCGTCTATTAGACAAAATGAGGAGTTTTTTGGTAGTTTTGTCTTTGATAATACGTCTATTAGACAAAATGAGGAGCTTTTTTGGTAGTTTTGTCTTTGATAAGGTGTTTATTAGACAAAATGAGGAGTTTTTTTGGTAGTTTTGTCTTTGATAATGCGTCTATTAGACAAAATGAGGAGTTTTTTTGGTAGTTTTGTCTTTGATAATGCGTCTATTAGACAAAATGAGGAGCTTTTTTGGTAGTTTTGTCTTTGATAAGGTGTCTATTAGACAAAAAGAGGAGCTTTTCCTTAGTTTTGTCTAATAAACACTTAATTATGCTTAATTCCAACAATCCAATACCCAATCTTTTTTACGAATACCCGAAACATAAGGGTTTCCTTTTACATAATAACGTAACGGTGCTAATGTCCATTCTTCTTTATTAGGTATTCCGATGCGAGGTGTTGTGATCATCTCTTTCGGGATTTTGCTGTTGGCTTCGTCAATAAATAAATGCTTTTCATTTAAGGTGCTGCCATCTAAAGCTTTTGTAATCGCCATTGCTTTTGTTAATTTTCCAGGCCCATTGCTGACGAGAATTCCAGTATTATTCCGGTTTAACTCCATCTGTTCTATCCCTGCAACAGGCTCTATAGCCCGAATAAGCACGGCTTGAGGGTCGCCGGCCTTTTTTGTGACGATGTTTAACATATGATGTGTGTGCATCATATAAATATAAATCGTTCCACCTTGTTGATACATAGATTCAAGCCTAGCAGTACGTTTTCCAGCATAACTGTGGCAAGCAATATCTATTTCTCCAACATAAGCTTCCGTTTCCACGATAAAGCCACTAAATAAACAAGACGGCGTTTTATGAATTAGCAACTTGCCTAAAAGCTGCTGGGCAATTTCTTCCGTAGAAAGGTTTATAAAATCAATCATGCTAAGTTATTCTCCATTTCTTCCTTATAACCGCTTTTCTTAAGCTTCCCTCATTTTTCTCCAGGAAACAGAAAAGGCTATTTTCCATAAAACAGCTAATGCAAGTATTACCACAGCTAAGTAAATATAGGTGCCAAACAATATTTTACTAATAAAATAATGCAAGCCGGCCAGCAGCGGAACAATTAATATTAAGACAAAGATCTGCCAATTGTTGTTTTGGTTTATCGAATCAAATGATTCTGAGAACGGCAGTGCTTTTTCCATACATAAAAAACAAATAACAGCATAGATGCAGCCATTAACGAAGACAGCAAGAAGATCAGGCCATATTCGTATCCCGAATAAAAGGGCAAAAATAACACTTAGAAGCAAATACAATGGTAAAAAAAGTTTCACGATAAAAGCTTTTATTGTCCCGCTGAAGACAGGGTAGAGCCCTTTTAAAGGCGTGATAGAATAAATCCAGGCACCACGGTATTTTCCCGAAAATCTTACCATATAAAGAACCGTTGGAATGATAATTAAACTAAAGTAAATCGTAAAGTAGGATTTACTGGTGGAAAAATGAATCCCTTCGTCTGATTGAAAGTTGGTTAGTAAAAAGATAAAAGGGATGACAAGGGAAAACCCTAATGATGGATATACTTTCAGTTTGAAATCACGTTCGTTTTTCATCATCAAGCCAGCAAATCGAAAGAATGTTCGTTCTTCTTTTGTAAAACAAATACATTTTAACAGCAACTCTCTTACTTTGCTGCGTCTTTTTTGTTTACCCGCTATTGTTTTTGCAAGCTTTTGCAAGTTTTTTTCAAATAACGGCATGAGGCGAATATAAACAGCAAATGCAAGGATCGGAATAACGATGCCGCAAAGTGCCAAAACAGCATAAAACGGTGTAAACTCCCCTTTCATCGCTAGTTCAATTATTGCTGCAAACCAAATAGGAGAAATAAACACATGCCACCATTGTGGATCGAAAACATATTGTATATGAACTAATTCAAAAGATCGAACAAGCACTTGGTAGCCAATCATTACAGATAAGGATAATGCAATTTGCACATAATTAATGATGTCTTTCAGCTTTTCGCCATCAAAAAATTGTAAAACGAATAAATACAATAATGCCGTTATCACGACAATAAATATATTAATTAAAATAACACAAACAATCATGGTGAGGAAAAAGAGAACACCGACTTTTACTAATCCAACTATTAACGGAATGCCAATGATGGAGAGCGTGAGCAAGGTTAAATAGATAAAAATATGAACTGCTTTTGCAGCGTGGATCGTTTTTTTATTAATTGGTTTTGTGAATAAAATATTTTGGTCTCTAATATCCAAAAGGACGGATGAAAAATCGGAAATCATTGAGGTCATCACTAAAAACATGAGGATGCCGAATGCAATGCTCATTTGAAAAAGATAATTATCTCCTATGATGATGAATGGAATGATAAAAAGCCCGAAAAGTATGTAAATCCATAAAGATTTTATGTAGCCATTACTGTCTTTTTTATTTTTCTGTTTTGATCTTTGTTGATTAAAAATAGTCGGCACTCTGCGTTGATCCATTGTAAGCTTAATTTGCAGAATCTTTCTCATTAACTCGTAATTTACTCCGAAGCGGTTAAATAAAGGCTCGAATCGATCTAATAGTTTAAGGGTAAAAAAATCTTTCATCTCTATTTTTACACCTCTTCCATAACGGAAATGAATCTAGCACCGATTTCCTTATGCTCGCTAAAGCCTGTTAATTGATTAAAAATGGATTCGAGCGATCCCTCTGTGTTTTGCTGCTTTAATTGTTCAAACGTTCCATCTGCAGCAATTTTTCCATCATAAAGAAGGATGATTCTGCTGCTGATTTTCTCGACAACATCCATAATATGAGATGAGTAGAATATGGTTTTTCCATTAGAAGCCATTTGCGTAAGTATTTCTTTAAAAATCATCACACTATTTGCATCCAGCCCATTAATAGGTTCATCAAAAAACAATAATTCAGGATTATGCAATAAACTAGAAATAATGAGCAATTTTTGCCTCATTCCTTTTGAATAAGAAGAGATTCTAGTATGAAAAACTTCGCCAATTCCGAATAATTCCATTAATGTTTTTGCTTTATATTCGACAAGATCAAAGGATAATCCATATAGCTCGCCGATGAAGGTTAAATATTCATAAGCAGTTAAGTTATCATATACCTCCGCTATTTCTGGAACATAGCCAATTCTTTGTTTGTATGCTATGTCACCGTCTGCAATGTCCTTTCCAAAGATCTTCACTTCACCAGCAAATTCCTCTTCCAGGCCAAGCAGTATTTTCACGGTCGTGCTTTTTCCAGCCCCGTTTGGACCGATATAACCTATAATTTCTCCTTTTTTTACTTCGAGTGAAACGCCTTTTAACACTTCTTTTGATCCATAATTCTTTCGTAAATCTTGAATAGATAAAATGGTTTCGTTAAACATTTTTTATATCATCTCCCATGTTATGTGCTTATTCTATGTTAACATATTATGGGAATTGCAGAAGGTAGTTTTATTGAACATTTTGGTATTTTTATAAAGTATAGTAACGAAGAAACCATTTAGCGAAGTAAAGAATCTTTATGAGAAAATGGAAGAAGTTTTGAGGAAAGAAGCTTAAAAATTTTATACACTGTCGAAAATCACCCCGATTATCGTTTTATAGAAGGTATGATGGACTGATTTTTTTGCTTTTCATAATTCGACAAATCCACGATATTTTTATCGTTTCCTGAATTTCCAGTAAAACACCAAATGTACTCTAGGCGATCTTAATAGTAAAAAGAAAGCCTATTATTTCAATGATTATTAATACAAGTATAATATATTTAATAAAGTTGTAAATAAAATGAAATAATATAAATCTAGTGTAATTTGTCGATTTAAGTTATATTGTTTATGTAATAATTGTAAGGAGGAGAATAATGAGACATTGGTTTAAAGTTGCTTGCATGATCATATTAAGTTTTTTCGTAATCGGAAATTTTCAGCAAGATGTTCAAGCAAGCAGTAAAAGTACAACATATTATGTTGCAAAAACAGCAAATCTTTATAATGGTACATCAAGTAAAAAGAAACAAATTGACGTAGTGGATATTAATAATAAATTGACGACTAAAACATCTAAATATAGTAAAATGTACGAAGTAACATACAAAGGGAAAAAAGGCTATGTATATGCAAGTCGTCTTTCAACAAAACCAGTAACAGTAACGAAATATGTCGACGAAAAGTCAAATTTATACGACAAAACAAAAAAGAAAAAAATCGCAACACTCGAAATTAATACAAAAGTGACAACAACAAGCCCGCTATCAGATAAAATGGTAGAGGTAACATACAAAGGGAAAAAAGGCTATATCTATATAAGCCGTCTTTCAAGCAAGCCAGTACCAGTAACTTACTTTATTACAGAAAAAACTAATTTATATGACAGCAGCAAAAAGAAAAAAATCGCAAACTTAGAAATTAATGCAAAAGTGACAACAGCAAGTTTACTATCAGATAAAATGGTAGAAGTAACATACAATGGCAAAAAAGGTTATGTTTATACAAACCGTTTAGCAACAAAAGGCAAACAATTTACTGTGTATGCATCTAAGTTGGATTCTTCAAAAGCACCTGTTTCTGTGCCGGTTTATGGTAAGAACAATGTGTTGCTTGCACAAGTGCCTACTAATACTAAGCTAGTAACAACTAGTGTTTTATCAGAAAAAACATATGAAGTTCTTTACAATGGTCAAATAGCATATGTACGTTCTTCGGATACGTCTGCAAAACCTTATTCTAATAATAATAGTTATGGCATCTCCCATATTACTCAATATCAGATGGAGCAAATTGTACAACAACAAAACAGTGAAGAATTTAAAGTTCCAGCATTTGATGGAACTAAAATAAGAAACATCCCTTCTGCAAAAGGGTATGATAAGTTTGGCAACTTAATTAATTTAGACGTGTGGGATACTTGGCCATTGCAAGATGGAAACGGACAAGTAGCAACGTATAATGGATACAATATTGTTTTTGGCTTAGCTGGGAATCCGATTGACAGTGAGGATACCTTCGTTTATATGTTCTATCAAAAAGCAGGTGAGACATCACTTGACAGCTGGAAAAACGCTGGGAGAGTGTTTGGAGATAGTGATAAATTTGTACCAAATGACCCTTATCTAAAGTATCAAACGCAAGAATGGTCAGGGTCTGCTACCTTAACATCTGATGGGAAAATTCGCTTATTCTATACAGATTTCTCTGGATCACCTGAGGATGGGGGAACTGGATATAGCAAGCAAACTTTAACTACAGCCCAAATTAATGTTTCACAACCAGATAATGAAACAATTAAAATAGAAGGTGTAGAAGATCATAAATCTATTTTTGATGGAGATGGAAAAATCTATCAAAATGTACAACAGTTTATTAATGAGGGTGCATTTAGCACAAAGGATAACCATACGTTAAGAGATCCTCATTATATAGAAGAAAATGGTCGTAAGTTCCTTGTGTTTGAAGGGAATACGGGAACAGAAACCGGCTATCATGGAGATAACTCTCTCTATAATAAGGCTTATTATGGTGGAGATGATAACTACTATATAGAAACTCAAGCTAAACTATTTAATAATGGCAAGAAAAAAATAGCTTCTTTAGCAAACGGTGCAATAGGCATTATTGAG
Source organism: Niallia sp. 01092 (assembly GCF_052318935.1). NCBI lineage: Bacteria > Bacillati > Bacillota > Bacilli > Caryophanales > Bacillaceae > Niallia > Niallia sp. 01092. The sequence goes on from NZ_JBQRKO010000004.1 coordinate 107,042, forward strand.
ATAAATGACGATTATACGTTAAAAAAAGTGATGCAGCCATTAATTGCATCTAACACGGTAACAGATGAAATTGAACGTGCTAATGTTTTTGAATTAAATGGGAAATGGTATTTGTTTACAAGTTCAAGGGGCTCTAAAATGGCAGTTGATGGTGTAACCAATAACGATATTTATATGCTAGGGTATGTATCAGATTCATTAACTGGAGAATTTAAACCATTAAATGGAACTGGACTTGTTCTTTATATGAATCTTCCAAAAGATGATGTTACGTTCACATACGCTCATTATGCTATTCCGCAAAAAGAAGGCAATAATGTCGTAATTACAAGTTATATGACAAATAGAGGACAATTTATAAATCGCCGTTCTACATTTGCTCCAAGCTTTTTAGTCAACATACAAGGATCTACATCTTCTGTTGTGAAAAACAATATTCTTGAACAGGGGCAAATAACATTGGAAGAAGGTACTTCTTCTTATACAAAGTAAAATATATTAAGTAATAAGTAAAAACGACTAGAAGGGATAAACTTTCTAGTCGTTTTTTATAATAGCTTTACTTAAAAGTTGTAAAGTAGAAGGATTTCCTTTTATTTAGTATCCATATGTTAAAACAATTAAAGGCGAAATTATTTGGAAAGGATACCTTTCTTTCTTCACATTCAGACAAGGATTCTACATTTATAATATATGAATTTAGTTCGATGATTAGTGGATAATATTACTTTTTAATAGATGATAATTCCACTAATGGAAGAGCAAATAGACAATTGACTATTAATATAGTATTATGTTAAGGGTAATTATAACTATACAGGAGGTAAAATATTGAAAAGGATAAGTATATTTACAGTAATGTCAGTGGTATTTTTAGTGCTAATAAATAGTTTAAGTTTGAATGTTCAAGCTAGTACTAAAAATACCTACTATGTACAGCAAACTTCTATTTTATATAGTGATTCGACAAGTAGCAAAAAGAAATTGGTATCTATTCCAATTAATACTAAGTTACAAAGTTCAACTAATAAGTCTAAAAAAATGTTTAAAGTTAGTTACAAGGGACAAGAAGGCTATATATATGCTTCAAGAGTATCAAAAAATCCTGTTCAAGTAACGAAATATACAAAAGAGAATACGATACTGTATCCAAGGTTGAATGATAAGCCGTTAAATATAAATGTACCAGTAAATACAAAGGTTAGTACAATTAGTCCTCAATCAGATACATATTTTTTAGTAACATATACAGATAAAAATAAAAAAAGAATCACAGGCTATATAGCTGCGAAAAACCTTAGTAATTCAAAGGTGAAGGTTCCGAATCAAAATCAAAACATTGTGAATTATAATTATGATCAAACAACTAATTGGACAAGAGAGCAAGCTGCTAGGATTACTTATAATAACCCTAATAGGTTAGTTCCTAAGCCAGATTTTAGTAATGGGAAAGCTTTATCTAGCAAATATAGACTATGGGATAACTGGTCATTGCTTACAGAAAGTGGAGATGTAGCAAAAGTAGGTGGCTGGTACGTATATTTTGTACTAGGAGAAAGAAATGACGGACCTGGTGAATCTGCTAGAATTTATTATTTTTATTCTAAAAACGGAAAAGATAATTGGATAGAAGGCGGAACTGTAACCCCAGAAACTTTTGATCATACTAAACAAGAATGGTCAGGAAGTGCAATTGTAGGTTCTGATAATAAACTACATTTATTTTATACATCATCAAGTTTTGTATATCCAGGTTTATATGATCAAAATATTGTAACAACTGTAATGAATATTGAAGTTAATGGCAGTGGTGTGAAATTTAATAGCGATGGAAAAGCTAAGCAGACTCTTTTGGCTAAAGCGGATGGCAAGCTATATGAAACGGTATACCAATCTCTAGATTACCAAAACACACATGGAATCCCACAAAAGTATGCTTTTCGTGATCCGTTTTTCTTTTCGGATCCTAAAACAGGTAAAAAATATTTAATTTTTGAGGGGAATACTGGAGAAAGTGCTGGGGAATTAGTACAGCAGAAATATTTTGGAAATAAGTTCTATTATGAAAACCATAAGCATGATATTTTACCAAATAATGCTGAATCTGCTAACGCAAGTATAGGTATTTTGGAGTTGAATGATGATTTTACTAAAGCAAAATTACTCCCACCATTGTTAGCATCTAATTTGGTTACTGATGAAACAGAAAGACCAAGTATGGTATATAAAAATGGAAGATACTATTTATTTACTACTTCACACGGGTGGCTTAATCAAGATTTTAACAATAATATGCATAGTTATGATTCTTTGCATGGCTTCACATCTCAAAATTTATTTGGTCCATATTCTCCAGTAAATGATGATGGTGTAGTACTAGCTGGGACTAGTACTGGTGGAGATTTAAATTATACTTATGCATGGGGAGTACAAAAAAATGGGCTTGTATTAAGTTTTGCTGATAATTCAACAATTGATAATCAAATTGTTGCAAAAAGAGATGCTGCACCTTCTTTAAAGTTAAAGTTTAACGAAGATAGTGTAACATTGATGAAGACTAAATTAAAGCCTGCACAAGTAGTTGAATAGACGTAAGTATGATGAGTAAAAAGTATATCATGTAACATAAAGGACCTTTTATCCATCCATGTATTTTATTTTGGAGGTGCTAAAGGGTTCTTTCATTTATAAATATATGATTAAATTTCACTAATGTAGTGAAGATTTATTAACTCTAATGAAGGAGAATTAATTTTGAAGCAATAGCTTCTTATTTTTTTGCACTTTTTGTAAAAGGCTCTTTGCGTATAGAGTGTTGTTATTTACCCCGCAGCCTGAATACAAATACACTTCGCTTTCCGCGGACGAGTGCCGAGCCGCATCAATGCTATGCTCCTGTGGGGTCTCGTCTTTCTCGCTTTTCCCGCAGGAGTCTACGTGTATTCAGGCTGCTCAGTGCTTCAACCATGTTTATTGTTTTATTCAAAAACAACAAACTTTTAGAAAACAGCCTTGTAAAAAAATAGACTATTATGTGAATCTTGATTGATCACCTAATAGTCTATAATAATTTATTTTTTTATAGTATCATCAATAAGTTGAGATTGGTCTAGTAATTTAGGATCTACTTTAGTTCTTTTTCCATTAATATGGAGTTTGAGCGATGGTGCAGCAGTAGCCAAATGAGGGCTGTTTGGGTCATCAGTTGGTACTGAAAATCTTGCATATGAAATTACATTTAAGTTTGGTAAAACAAGCCATGAATAAGAATAGTTAATTGAGTCGTTAACTTTGGTAGTCAACACAAGCCCATTTCCATTTAAAGGTTCATATTCTCCGAAAAGAGATGTAGCTGTATATCCTAACATAAACTCACGGCCAGACAAATCCATTTTTGATTTAAATTCATTATTAAACAAGGTATCGTTAATTAAATCGCCATCTCTTCCAGTACCAATGAACATATTAGCTCCATGGGTTGTTGTAAAAAGATAATATCGTCCATTATTGTAAATAATATTTGCTCTTTCAATTTCATCGGTAATTAGATTAGAGGTTAATAATGGCTCCATGTATTTAACTTTTGTATATTCTTTATTTGTTAATTCTACAATCCCTAGAGCACCGTTTGTGTTTTTTTCCATGTTAGATAATTGTTTATAATCTTTTTCGTATAACTTTTGTTCACCATAATAATCTCTAAACACAAGTCCTTCTCTATCATCATTTCCATTTCCTGTATTACCTTCGAAAACCAAATAATTTTTCTTTGTCTTTGGATCTTGAAAGAAGTGAGGATCCCTAAACGTGAAATTTTGTGGTGCATTTGTTTCCGATGCTCTTTCATTTGCTTGTTCTTGAGTTTGATAATAATATCCGTCAGGGGACATGATTATTTCATTAAAAGTTGGAGGGGCAATAACTAATTTGTCTCCAGTATCTTTTATAGGCATAATAGCAGTAGCTATATCTTGTCCTCTATCCGAAACCGTATAGAATAAATGTAAATTACCTTTTTGGTCAATTATAGATGAACCAGACCATTCCCTACTGCCAGAACCAATTCCTTTAGTTGAATCAATAATTCTTTTATCTTCTGGAATAACATACCCACCAAACTTCCAAGTACTAAAGTCACTATCAGAATTAGTATAATAATAAGCAATTTTAGAAGCTCCAGTTCGGTCATTATACGGTGTTGTTAAACCAAATATGACTTTCCATTTAGATTTACCGATTGAAGCAACTTTTCCATCTTCAGTCATTAACGGCCAACTATCCCATACATGTAAAGCAACACCGTTATTATCCTTCGGGAAATTTTTTAAATCACTACCATTATGTGAAGGCACTATATTATCAGTATTATATTTATAGTTAGCAACATGATCTCTTGTTATATAACTTTGCAAGTTGTTCACATATAGAGGAACCGGTTTCTTACCAACGACTGTTATTTTGTTAATTTTTTGTCTTATCGTCTTTTCACTTATATATTTTAATTTATATAATTCTTTGCCATTTTTATACTTATTTTCATATGTAATTTCTTTTATTCCATTGGAACCTTTTTGTGTGTTCTCTTTATAGGTTGTTGGCATCTGTGAGTCATATTTAATAATTGATTTATATTTTATAGGCTGATTCTTAGTAACTTTTTCAACTTTATAGTCGCTTATATGTTTGCTTTCTATATAACCTTTCGTATTATTATAGACTACTTCTTTAAAACCTTTACTTGACTTATTAGATACTAGCTTTAAAGTAGTTTGTTTATTTAATTTCTTTATTGTTTTTGAATTTATTCTTGGATCACTTTTTAAGTTTGTATTTCGGGATGTATATACTGTTATTAAATTTTTCGTTGCAAAGTTTGCATTAGTATTAGAACGTTTTATTTCATTTGCTAGTATTAGAGTTTTAGGCGTTAGAAGAAATAAGCCCAAAACAAAAATTAGTGTTACTAAAAGTTTACTTGGTTTTGGCATTAAAACATCTCCTTAATAAAAAATTAATTAAAATAGTAGGTGGAAAAGGAATGATTCAGTTTAATACTTAAATAAGTATTATTTTATATTTTTAATAGAATTCTTAAGTGAGAGTAGTAGGGCTCTGAATAAGAAATGGAGGGCAATTGTTGTCCATTTTTAAATAACCTATTGATTTTAAGGAAAAGAGATAGGTGTGTGGCAGCCTAATTTTATTCTTCTACTAAAAATAATCATACTTATGGAAAAGATTACACGAAAAATATTATTAGTCAATCTTTTTTACTAATAAATTTCCGTTATTTTAATAAAAATAAAAAATATGGTAAAGGGAAAATATGTATCGAAACAACTACTTAAATCAATTTTCCCACTCACTATACCATATAAAATTAAGAAATAAGGTCATGTATATTGTAATAGGAATTTAGTGTTGGAAATTATAACAAAATATGATACTATATACAAGGATTTTACAAAAGTAAACAATTAAAGCTATTCTATACATTTCGACTAGTGTAATAAAGGGTTTTTTACTAGGATAATAGAATAATGAACGGAGGAAATTTTTTGAAAAAACAGTTATTAAAAGCTATTAAATATACAGTTATAGGAGGAATGCTGGCTAGTATATTATTTGCTTTTAATCTACCACAAGTAGCTGAAGCTAAAACTACTACTGTTAATGAAGAACCTAAAGTTTCATATTGGACTCGCCAACAAGCACAAAACTTTAAACTATCTAGTAAAAATACTTCTCCAGAGATAGACAAGTATTTTCCTTTAGCTGTTAACAACCTTTGGATTTGGGATACTTGGCCTCTTACAACTGAAGAAGGAAAAATTGCTAAAGTAAATGGTTATAAAGTTATTTTTGCCCTTACTGCACCTAGATCTATCGGGTGGAATGATCGTCACTTTGAGGCAGCTATTCGCTATTTTTATTCAAAGGATGGAGTATCTTGGAAAATGGGTGGATTAGCATATAAAAATGAAGATGCGCTAGGTCAAATGCAATGGGCTGGATCTTCGATTATTACGAAAGATAATAAGGTTCATCTATACTATACGGCTACTGGGCGATCAGGTGCAAAGAATGACCCTAGACCTGAGAATTATTACAATTTAGAGCAGAGGATTGTAGAAACAAGTTTTGATATAAAAGAAGATAAGAAGAAAAAGAGCTTAAAGTTATCTAATTGGTCGAAACATAAAGTTATATTACAGCCAGATGGAAAGTATTATCAAACGAAAGAACAATCCCTAGCATTAAATGCCCCAATTGTTTATTCTTTCCGCGATCCATCTTTCTTTAAAGATCCGAAAACAGGGAAGAAATACATTATCTTTGAAGGGAATACAGGAGGAGATAATCCAGTAGTTCAGAAACAGAATATTGGTAATTGGGAGTATCGAAAAAACAACCCTGTTCCAGAAGGTGCGGAAAAGTATAATGGAAATATAGGGATTGCGGAATTAAAGGGTAAAAGTTATACAGATTTAAAACTTTTACCACCATTGCTTGATGCAACTGGTGTTAATCAACAGCTAGAGCGACCTCATATTGTTGTGAAAAATAGTAAGTACTATTTATTTACAATAAGCCATGCATTTACATATGCACCTAGGTTACAAGGACCAGATGGTTTGTATGGGTTTGTGAGCTCGTCTTTACAAAAAAATTATAAACCATTGAATAAAAATGGTTTAGTAATTGCAAATCCTAAAGATAATGATGTTCAAACATATTCATGGCTGGTAATGGATAATTTGACCGTATTAAGTTTTATTAATGAAGTAAAAGATCATGAAAATAATGATAATACAATTTTAGGAGGTACTTTTGCTCCTACTTTGAATATTTCTTTAGATAAAGATACATCAAAAATTACTGGTGTCCTTCCTTACGGTGCTATTCGTTAAATAGAATTGTAAAGAGTGCACAATTACAAATAAAAGCTATAACCATTATTTTGATAGCTTATAAAGAAGAAAGGGCGTGCCAAAAGAATTGCTTGGCATGCCCTTTCTTACTATTAATCTATATTTTTAAGCTTTACATTTTGGAAGGAGGATGTGCCATTCCATACATTTAATCCTAATTTACCTTCAGTAAAGGAGTCGTCTTGTTCCGTTAGTAGCAATTCATTATTAATGGACAACTTTATTTGATTATCATGTGCTTCAATTTTCATATGGTAAATGGTTTCCGGATCTATTTTATACGGAACGGTAGCTAGAATGATAGCTTGTCCGCTTTCTCTTTTCCATAACTTTACTAATTGTCCATTTAAATCTAAATTGGCAATATACGCATTATCTGCATTGTCATCGGAGCGGAAAACTAATCCACCAGCTCCTTGGTTGCCGATTTTAATATTAGCCTCATAGTGAAAGTCTTTGCTCATTTGTTTACCGAGTGTAAAGGCATCCTCCATATCGCTTCCTTGTTTGCCAGCGTATGTATCGGCCCATAGACCATTAATATTATGCCAATCGGTAATATCTGAATGGAGCGGGCTTTTGCCCCAAATATCGTTAAGTGAATATACTTGCAGGGAATCAAGTGTAACTTCACCATCATTTGCAAATAACTCAATAGAATTGCTTGAAGGATCTGGAAATATTTGGTCTGTGATGGTAACTTGTCCGTCATTTGCAAATAATTCAACAGATGATCGATCAATAAAGATATGCATTTTAATATGACCGTTGGTAGTTGCTAGAGGTGCTTCATGTAATTTTGCAAATTGGTCATAAAATCCGGAGTCTCCAGAATTCGTGCGATCAACATAAATGGTTTTCTTGTTCTTGTCATAGCCTATCGTTGTAAATTGGCTATTTCCTTTTCTAACCTTGAATCCAAAAGTGCTCGCAGAAGTTGTGTTATCCACCTTAAAATCAGCTACTAATTCAAGCGTATCACTGCTAATATTAGAAAGTAAATTATTATTTTCGCTAATTGTTTGCTGTTTATAAGATTTGCTGTTATGACGTAAATTTTCTAATTGGCTAACTGGAGTTTGGATTAATTTAATTTCACCGTTATCTACCGTTTTTAGTTCTAGCTTTCTTGGAATGGTATTTGCACTGCGCCAAGTAGAAGTTGGCGTGTTGTTTGCATATTTCCAATTACTCATCCAGGCAATCATTGTACGGTATTCATCATTATTCGGCGCATTCTCCCAAGTTACCCCTGCATAAAAATCTGGACCGTAGTCAAGCCAATAAGCATCTGGAGTATCTGGTGTAAATTTTTTTCCATCAAATGATCCAATATAGTATTCCATACCAGATCCTCCTGCAATTGCCCCATCACCTAGACTCGTTGCTAATACCCATTTTTGATTGTTTTTATTACCATCTACAGGCAATGGGAATATTTCAGGACATTCGAATAATGTTTGATCTGTTGCATTTTGAGGCTTAAACTCACTAGCAAACTCCCAATCTTTAAGGTTGGGTGAGGTATAGAACATAATCTGGTCTTTTGCAGCCAAAGGCATAATCCATGAATTGGTTTCTTCATGCCAGAATACTTTTGGATCACGCCAGTCCGGTTTAGGAAAATCTTTCATAATAGGATTACCTTCATACTTTGTCCAGGTGTTTCCTTCATCTATACTATAGGCGATGCTTTGGTTTTGTTGACCATTGTTATTTTGTGTATAGATTGCTACTAGTGGTGGATTATTTTCAACTCCAAAACCACTAGTATTATCATAATCAACCACAATGCTGCCTGAAAAAATTTGACCGTTGCTATCAGGTGCTAAAGCAACCGGAAGATGCTCCCAGTGAACTAAATCTTTGCTTGTAGCATGCCCCCAGTGCATAGGCCCCCATTGAGTACCATAAGGATAATATTGATAGAACAAATGATATTTTCCTTTATAATAAACCATTCCATTTGGATCGTTCATCCAATTAGCTTCAGGTGAATAATGAAATTGTGGTCGAAATGGTTCGTCGTAATATCCATCAGAATTCATGGTGGTAGCAGGTGATGATGTTTTGTTATTTGCGTGGTGTTCATTGGATGCTGGCTTTTCTTTTATGTAAAAATAAAGAGTGAAAAACCCTGCAATAAAAATACAAAAAGTAATTATAGTGGTAAGTAGTTTTCTTTTTTTTGTCATCTTTTCTCCTTATAATTGTATTTAAAGAATCAGGATGATAGGAATGATACATTATTCCTATCATCCTGATTCTTAAAACCTCATTTTATCATAATCCAGTGTGTGATAAAATGAAAAGACTTTTGGTGTTTTTTATTCATAAATACAAAGTAACTATTATAATACTATGTTAATGTTTTTTGTATGAAATTCCAATATATTTATATTAGAAGAAGGTGTATAAAGTCAATAATCTAATAGAATTATTTTTAAGCATAAATAATAGAGTGAAGGAAAAGATAAAAGCTGACTCCACAAAGTTATTCACCTGGGTTAATCTCATTTTTTATGCAATTAAGAGAGGCTGTCCGAACAGAGCAAATCCGATAAATTCAAAATTTAAGAATGTTGGTATATCAACATTCTCGAATATGAAAAGGGGCTTCCAAAAGTCGAAAAATCGACTTATTGAACAGCCCCTTGAAATAATTATCACTTGCATTTGATTAATAGATTTATTTAACAACAGTCACCGTTTTGGCAACACTTGTTTTGTTTTTTGAATCTGCTGCTGAAACATAAATTTTTGTTCCAGTTTTTTGCTTAGGAATCTTCACTTTGAATTTCCCTTTCGAATCGACAGTACCTTTATATGACTTTTTACCAATTTTAATGGTAATTTTGGCTTTTTTCTCAGCTGCTCCACTTACACTTGTTGATGTGTTTTTTACTTTATTAACACTTGGCATATTAGGAGCTGTACGTTTTACAGTTGTTGTTTTAGTAAGACTTTTAATGTTTGCTTTATCTTTAGCGTATACAGAGATTTTTTTACCAGCGTTTTGTACAGGTATTTTAACACTAAATGAACCATCTTTTGGATTCGCTTTAGCAGTATAATTCTTACCTGAGATAGAAACAGTTACTGTAGCACCTTTGACTGTTTTTCCTGTTAGAGATGTTTCTTTATTTGTTACGCTGTTTATTTTCACTGGAACTGCTTCTGTAACTTTTACCTCAATGCTGTCAGATTGATTGCCAACTGTATCCGTTGCATTTACATAAATAAAACTACCTAATTTTTGAACAGGAATGTCAACACTGAACTTACCATCGTGCCCAGCAGTTACACTAAAAAAGTCATCTGCAGTTACGAGATAAACCTGTGCCCCAGGTTCTGTTTTACCTTTTATTACTTTTGAATGATCTGTTACTGCGTCTACCTTTGGCATTTCTGGAGGTGTCACATCTTGTACCGTAACTGATATAACATCACTTCTTAATCCACTATCAATATCTAGAGACGAGATATTGAGTTTTGTATCTGCTTTAAAAAGAGGTAATGTTACGATATAAGAACCATCATCTTTTGATCTTCCTATCCATTGATTGTCATCACTGCTTACTATCACAAACGTATTAGGAGTTGTTGTTCCTTGCATTATTGTCGTTTGATCCGTTATTGTATTGAAATTCAATGTAGTAGGAAAAATGTAGCTTATTGTTGGATAACTCGTATTGTTAGCTGAATCTGTTGCTGTAACGATAATTTTTGTACCTGGTTTAAGCTTTGGAATAGCTACTGAAAATTCACCTGTATTTTTTGCTGTATCTGTACCTAATTGTTCGTTTTGGTCATTTTTTATAACGATAGTAGAACCAGCCTCAGTCTGTCCTGTAACTTCAGTTGACTTATTAGTCGTTTTATTGACTTGTGGTGGCGCAGGTGCTGTCACATCCTTATCAGTAGTTAATGGTTCTGCGAATGCTTGATTTGCACCATTAAATAAACTTATAGCAATAAGTGAACATATTGCAATTGATAATAACTTCTTCAAAACATTTGTTCCTCCCTGGTATTCATTACCATTAAAATAACCTTTCAAATAGAACTCTAAATAAACTCTATTATCATTTTAATGATATATTTATAATTTTTTAGAAAATTGCTAATGTTTTGTTAGTGAATAATAGAAAGTTAGCTTTGGAAATGTTTTTTTTAGCGAAAATAGGAATTATTTTCAATCCTTCTATTTATGATAACGAATAGAAAGTCGACTAATCAACCGTATTTTTTTAAGGTTTTATATAAAAAAAATACGGTAGACATATTTTGCCCAAACTTTTAAAATGTTAAATATATGCAAATTTATAAGTGAACTTCACTATTTTGACATAAATGCGTAATGATTATTTATGTTTTTATTCTATTAATCTACGTATTCTTTTGGAAAATGCGATCATTAGAAAGCGCTTACATTATAAAGGAGGTGAAACATCCGAATATTTACCATTGTTCAAATGGAATAAATTAGTTTTCAAAACTTGATTGAGGTGTAATATGTCTATATATAAGCAAAGATTTAAAGTTATTAGTATTTTAGCAATTGCTTTTGTCATGTTTTTTTCAACAGCTATTTCTTCTGCATTTGCTGCAACTCAACCTGAGGCCGATACGCCTTTAAATAAAAACCAATTGCAAAAACTATCCGTTAATAAAGTAATAAAAACAGCTGACGGTGCTAAATTTGATTTAGGTGAATATACAGGATATATCCATTTGTTATCTAAAGATATGATCAAAGTATCTATTCTTCCAAATGGTCAACAAGAGAAGAATTCGCCAGCCATTGCTCAAACAAAATGGTCAGCGCCTTCGTTTATCACAAAAGAAGTGAACGACCAATATATTTTAAAAACTAGTGAAATTAGTGTAGTTGTCAACAAAAAATTGTTTGGGATTAAAGTCCTTGATAAAAAAGGTCGTGTCATTAATGAAGATTATATGAAAAACGGTGTATCTTCTGGCTATGAAGACGGAAAACCATATGTATTCAAAAAAACATCCAGCAGTGAAAATTTTTATGGTTTCGGAGAACAAGCTGGACTGCAGTTAAACAAACGCGGTAAAAGTCTAGGTATGTGGAATACCGATGCCTATGGTTATGATAGCAATACAAAGTATGTTTATACCGCAGTTCCGTTCTTTATTGGATTAAATAACGGAAAGGCATATGGTATCTTATTTGATAATACTTATCGTTCCTATTACGAAATGGCAAGTGAATCGGATAATTATTACTACTTTTATGCTAATGGTGGGCCATTATCGTACTATTTCATGTATGGACCGGATATTCAACATGTTCTTGATCAATATACCCAATTGACTGGGAAAATTGATTTGCCGCCTGAATGGACATTAGGGCTTCACCAAAGCAGCTGGGGTTATAAAGCAACAGAAGAAGATAGTACAGACCATTCTATTACAAGTGTTGCACGTACGTATCGAGAGAAACAAATTCCACTTGATACATTGCATTTTGATATTGATTATATGGATGGGTACAGAGTATTTACTTTCAACGATAAATTTAAGCAAGCACTACAAACATTAAAAGGAATGGGTGGATTCCACTCTGTCGTAATTAATGATCCTGGCGTTAAACAAGATGATAATTATTCCGTTTACAAAGAAGGAACCGCTAAGGACTACTGGTTTAAACAAGCGGACGGTAATATCTTTCATGGTCCTGTTTGGGCAGGAAATTCTGCTTTCCCTAATTTTTTAAAGAAAGATGTACGTAACTGGTGGGCAGAAAGTACTGGATCTACACTTCTTAATGCTGGCTTCGATGGCATTTGGAATGATATGAATGAACCGGCAGTATTTATTGATGGTCCTGGATATAATCATACCTTGCCGCTAGATGCATACGGAGAAGATGACAATAATAATAAAGTTACACATGAAGAATTTCATAATATCTTTGGTCACTTAGAAAATGAGGCGACCTATGATGCTTGGAAAAAGATTAACTCAAATGAAAGACCTTTTATTTTAACACGGGACATGTTTGCTGGGACGCAGCGTTATGCAGCAGTTTGGACAGGGGATAGTCTAAGCACTTGGGAACATCTGCAAATGTCTCTTCCATTAAATATGAATCTTGGTTTATCCGGTGCACCATTTGTTGGAAATGATATTGGTGGATTTGGTGGTCAAGCGACACCAGAACTATTTGCCCGTTGGATTCAAGTAGGGGCATTCTTGCCTTACGCACGTATTCATTATGATGGGTGGAGTGATTCACAATATCATCAAGAGCCTTGGTCATTTGGCCCAGAAGTAGAAGCAATCAGTAAAAAGTATATTGAAATGCGCTATCAACTTCTTCCTTATATATATAACGCATTTAACGATGCAGCTAAAACAGGAAAACCTGTACAGCAGCCACTTGTTTATCAATATCAAAAAGATGCAAAAACATATAATATCAGTGATCAATATATGTTCGGAGATTCATTGATGCTTGCTCCAATCGTTAATCCAGGACAAACAACGCGTGAAGTTTATTTACCTGAAGGAAATACATGGGTGAATTATTGGGATAAAAAGGAATACAAAGGTGGACAAACGATTACGGTCGATGCACCATTAGACTATTTGCCGCTATTCGTGAAAAAGAATTCAATTATTCCTACTCGTGATGTCCAACAACATACTGGAGAAAAGCCATTAACGAACTTAGTGCTTGATACGTATCTTGATAATCAAGCAAGCTATAGTTTTTATGAAGATGATGGACATTCACTAAATCACAAAAAAGGCCAATATAACTTAACAAACTTTAATTTGAAGCGTAATGGCAAGAAAATTGAATTTACTAAGAGCAGCGCAGTTTCAAAATACAAATCAACAATCAAAGCGTATACTTTAAAAATAAATAATGTAAAAGAACCATCTGAAGTAGTTGAATCTACTCGTCAATATGCAAGAGTCAACACAATGGATGATATGAACAAAACGAATCGTTCGTACTATTTTGATAGCAGCAGTCAAACTTTATATGTTCATTTTCCAACTTCTGCTTCAAAAGTAACGATTAACGATGCTAACCCATTAACAGCAAACGGTGTCCATAATAAATCAACATCAATATCAGGAAAAACTGAAGGTGGTTCTACTGTTACAGCAACTATTTCAGGTAAAAGCTATAAAACGAAAGCAAGTTCAGATGGTTCTTTTAAAATCAACATTCCTGTTCAAAATACAGGTAAAAAAATCTCTGTATACAGCCAAGATAAAAACGGAATCAAGAGTCTTACACAAACAATCACTGTAGCACGTTACGCTCCAAATATGCCAAGTGTTAGTAAAGTGAAAAAAACAAGCACTAGTGTAACTGGTTCAGCAGAGAAAAAAGCGAAAATTACCATTAAAATCGGCAAAAAATCATATAAAGGTACTGTAGATTCTAAAGGAAAATTCAAAGTGAAAATTCCTAAGCAAAAAACTGGAACGAAAATTTATGTATTTGCAACAGATTCAGAAAATAAAACAAGTGTAACAAAAGTAGTGACAGTATCTAATTAATTAAATAATTTCCTTTCTATACCCCTAAAAAAGATGCTTAAGATCTTTCTTTGGGGTTTCTTTTTATTAGATAAGAAAGTATAAAAATTTCAACTTAGATGAGTGTCTAGCTCCGACGCCTGCGCTTTTCTTATTAGGAGCTGATATTTTCGGAATATTCTTCCTGCGTTAAAATAATTACTCTTGAGGTGGAAAAATGTCTATTTTTAGGCTAAAAGGTATTAGTATTTTTTTTGTTACTATAGTCATTCTATTTTCAACTACATTTCAAACTGTTTTAGCAGTTGAACCTGATCCAGATACGTTATTAGATACTAACAACCTACAAAAACTTTCTGTTCAAAGTAAAAATAAAACAAATGATAGTGTTTCATTTGATTTAGGTGATTATAACGGTAACATACATCTTTTATCCAAGGATATGGTAAAAATCTCAATACTTCCTAAAGATAAAACAGAACAGGATTCTCCTGCTATACAAAAGAAAAACTGGGAAACACCATCGTTTACTACAAAACAAATGAATAATCAATATTTGATTAAGACTAGTGAGCTTAATATCATTGTTAAAGAAAAGCCATTTGGAATTAAAATTCTAGATAAAAAAGGGCATGTTATTAATGAAGATTATATGAAAAATGGTACATCATCTGGTTATGAAAATAGTAAACCATATGTTTTCAAAAAAACGGACAGCAATGAAAATTTTTACGGATTTGGTGAACAATCCGGTTTAACGCTTAATAAGCGTGGAAAAAACATGGGTATGTGGAACACAGATGCATACGCATATGGACCAGAGGCAAAATATCTTTATGCCTCCATTCCATTCTTTATCGGTTTAAAAAACGGAAAAGCTTATGGGCTTTTGTTTGATAATACATACCGATCTTACTACAATATGGCAAGTGATTCGGATAATTATTACTATTTTTATGCCAACGGTGGACCACTAACATATTATTTTATGTACGGACCTGAGATTTCTCATGTACTTGAGCAATACACTGACTTAACTGGAAAGATGGATCTTCCACCTGAATGGTCTCTAGGATTAAATCAAAGCAAATTTGGATACTCACCAACTGAGATCATTGATATAGCTAAAACCTATCGCGAAAAGCAAATACCACTTGATACGATGCACTTTGATATTGACTATATGAACGGTTACCGTATATTTACATGGAATGAACAATATAAACAAGCCTTACAACAATTAAAAGCATTAGGTGGTTTTCATGCGGTTTTAATTAATGATCCTGGTGTTAAACAAGATGAAAACTATTTGATTTATCAAGAAGGAACAGCAAAAGGATATTGGGTGAAAAATGCTGATGGAAGTGATTTTATTGGCCCTGTTTGGCCTGGTGATTCGGCTTTTCCTAACTTTTTAAAAAGTGACGTGAGAAACTGGTGGGCAACCAGTTTAGGACCTATTCTTAATGATGGTGCTGATGGGATATGGAATGATATGAATGAACCTTCGCTGTTAGGTGCTGCAGAAACTTATTTTACGCTTCCATTAGATGCTTATGGGAAAGACGATAACGATAATACTGTTCTTTCTAAAGAGTTCCATAATATTTATGGCCATTTGGAAAATGAAGCAACGTACAATGCTTGGAGAATAAACAATTCGAATGAATCGTTGTAAATCCGCATTTTCCTGACGCTACCCCATTTACAATAAATTCGTTTAAAAACAAATAAAGTAGTTGTTAAATTTTGGTGTTAAAAGTACAATTAACACCGTTTGAGAAATAAAAAATGAAGAGCCCTATTTCTAATTGAAATAAGGCTTAACTATCCTTTATCTTAAACTAAGTACTGACGGGACATAGAATCCACACAAGTTGGAATCAGATAGCATTTTATATTTTTTCAACATTGTGTACAGTACGTTCACTTTGTACGTTTCCTGTATTAATCAACTCATAAGGTTCAATCAGAGCAACATAAGCTTCTTCTTCAACTACCGGCATATGTTCTACACCCTTAGGGATAACAACTAATTCGCCCTCATTCAAATGTATATCATCTTGATCCTTTACTTTTATTTTCATTTGTCCTTTAATAACCAAGAATAATTCATCAGATTTATCATGGTGATGCCATATGAAATCACCTTTCAATTTTACTATTTTAAACGCTGAATCATTTACATTTGCAATACTTTTGGGCTGATAATACTCATGAATCAATTCAAACTTAGACATAAGATTTACTTTTTCAATCACTGTTATCCCTCCCAAACTAGTAACGTTCTAAATTATCATTATAAGCATTGTGAATAAAAAAAGCAAAAGTAACCAACCTAGGAAATAATTGTTCTTACTTTATCAGCCTATCAGCTAATTACTGAAAATTTTGAGTTGATGCCATATTCTATGTTGTTCTTGGGGGCACTTATGTTGGTGACAGGATTAGCCGAACTTTAAAAAGACAAAAAAGGATTTTGGGGGTATATTGTTATCTCTTTATTTACTTTCTTTGTTTCCATTGTGGATTTGAAATAAAGTCGTACCGTTTAAAATAAAGTTATACCGTTTTAATAAAGTTGCACCGTTTTGCTCGATCATGAAACTAAGAAACCGGGTAGTAAGGTTAAACTATTAGTTGTTTCTCTTTTCGACACGTACCCGAATCCCATTTTTTGGTCGTAGCGTGATCGAAGGTTCTGGAACCACATCATGTTGATGATCGAGTTCCATATGAATCATTTGCATAATCGAAGCGAGCAATAAAGTGGCCTCCATGATCGCGAAATTATTTCCAATACAGACACGTGGCCCTGCGCCAAACGGAAAATAGACATAGGAAGGTAAGCTTTTTTCAAATTCACGGAACCAACGTTCGGGAACAAAAGAATCGGGTTTTGAAAAATAATCCGGGTGCCGATGCATCACCCACTGACTAACGGCAACTTCACATCCTGCTGGTAAACAATATTCATCGATCCATATATCCTCAAGTGGTTCACGAGAAATAAACCAAACGGGCGGATAGAGACGCATCGATTCATTGATGATTGCTTGCGTATAGGGGAGATGTGGAATATCGGATAAAGAAGGAAGTCTTCCTTGTAGCACATTTTTTAACTCTGTAACTAACTTTTCTTCCGCATCTGCATGTTGAGCAAGTAGATAGATAGTCCACGATAAAACATTAGCCGTTGTTTCATGACCAGCAAGAAATAACGTCATCACTTCATCCCTTAATTGTGTAGAAGTCATCCCTTTTCCATCATCATCTTGTGCTGCAATCAGCATAGAAAGAAGATCACCCCGATCCCGATTCTCTTTTTTTCGGTGCTCAATGATCTCATAGATTACCTGATCCAATTGGCGAATACCTTCCTTCAGTCGTTTATTTCCAGGAGTAGGCAGAGAAAAAGGGAGCATTTCAAGCAACATACGAGTAATGCTTGTATACTGATTAACATATTCGTGAAAAACTTGATCAAGCGCTTTACCAACTTGATTTGACCCCTGATGCTCGGCTTCTTGCAGATCTATATCAAAAAGTGTTTTAGCAACAATTTCCATGGTACATTGCATCATCTCTTTATGAAGATCAAGCATTTGGCCATTTTCCCAGTTACGAAGCATTCGGCTAGCATAGTGAGTCATAGTGTCCGCATATTTCTCAATACGATGTTTATGAAACGCTGGCTGCGATAATCTCCGTTGTCTGAGCCAGAAATCTCCTTCGCTCGTGACCAGACCATTGCCTAGCACCATACTAAGAATCCGATCCCGGTGATACCCTTTTGCAAATAACTTCTGTGAATTTTTAAGGACATACTGAATATCCTGTGGACGACTTAACAGATACGTATCGCGGTCTTTTTCCAACCGTACGCGAACAACCGGACCATACTTTTCTACACAAGTTTTAAAAAATTCATGCGGCTTTGAACCTACTTCCAGCAGATTACCGATAAAAGGGATCTCTTTAGGTCCAGGGACTGTTTTCCCCATTTTTCTCATCTCCATTTGTCTATACCTCCAGTATTTTTTCATCCAATGTGACCATGTCTCTTAAATCAGTAAATAAATCAGTAGGTTGGAACAGCTCTTCCATATGAAATACACCAGGTGGATGTTGCCCTGCATAGATATTTTTCGCCACATAGACCGCAACTTTTCCTGTTGCAACAAACTCATTTTCTCCGTGAATCGAACCTTGATAGCGTACATTCTGACCGTTCAACTGCCCTGTAACATCTACCTTTGCTACATATACTTGTGATCCCCATTGCGATTTTTCAAAGAGATCCACTACCTTTTCTCGGATCAAGGGCTGCTCTAGCCACCGTACAATCCCTGTACGTTTTAAACTCACTATTAAACTTGTCATCATCGCTGAATCAAAACATAGACGAGTGGAAACAGAGGGAATACCCAACGTCTGAGGTAAAACGTGTTGGTCAGAAAAGTTGAACCGATAAGCTGTTTTTTGTCCTAATCTCGCTGGAAAATTCATCTTCTTTCCATCAGAGAAACTGGTCACTTGTTTTCTGCTTCCTTGGTGGATGACAGAATAATCAGCACTCAGATTATCCACTGTCCATTCAATCGCTGCACGTCCATGTACCTCCCCTAAACCTAACAAAATATAAATATCTGCAGAATCGACCTGATCCAATTGATTCTTTCCTTGTTTCACTAGCATGTTGGTTATTCCAGGTGCCAACCCGACACTTAGGACAACTGTCGATTCCGTAGGACGAATCTCTTGAATTTTTGACATCACAGAATAATCAGCCGTAATATCAATATAATCAACCTGATGCTTAACACACGCTTGAACAAAGTTGGTATTTTGTAAGTCCAAGCACATGACAACCATGGAAACATCACGGAAAAAATCGCCAGCTATCGGTTCATTCACGTCAAGTTGTAGAGGTAAAACTTTCCTCCCTGTATGAATCGAGAACTGTTCTGCCTTCTGGAAGTTACGTCCAGCAGCGTACACCTTATATGGATAAATCTTTCCTAATTCATCGCAGATCACTTTGCCAACCTGACCATACCCACCGACCACAATGATTTTTTCTCTCAATCAAATCCCACCTAACTTCTATTAGTACCTATCTTTACATCGCTAATTTATTTAGAAACTAAACTAAAAAGGTAAAAAAATTACTTTCGTAAATGGGTACACAGCTTCTCTATGCACTTCTCAAAAATCTCAATCTCCTGATCATTTAATTGCGAACGTAACTCTCGATAGAAATGTAAGTGCACCTCTTCATGGGCTCGAAAGGCACTTTTGCCTTTTTTGGTCAAAGATACAATCACACTTCTTGAATCGGTTGGATTTGGAGTTCGTTCCACTAAGTTCTTGTCTTCCAAACGGATAATAATTTGCGTAACGGCTCCCTTGGTTACCTGAAGGCGATTGGCGAGTTCACTCATTAGCACACCTCTTTCCACGCCAATCGCATCAATAGTATGAATCTCAGTCGGTGTCAAAGGACCCGCCTCTCCAAACGTATGTGGATGTTTTTCTAAACGTTGGAGCAGCATAATTAATTGGCCTAGATGCTGGCTACCTGACTTTGTACGATCTACTTTTTTCTGTTTCATATTTCGGACACTCCAATCAAAAAAACAATGTTTTTGACAAAATAATTGTAACCACCTTCAAAAATGCCAATCCTGAAACTAACGACCAAAAAGATGGAAATCAATTTTTGTAAATAAAGTATTTTGCCATTTGCGGCAAACAACAAGTACCACAAGCTATAAATAATCACGACGATACTCACTTGAACAACATGAAGTCTCCAAGGTGATTGATAAATAGTGGGCGCACAGTAATGATGAATAGCTGATAGAATCATTTACATAACGGAATACAGAATCATTCTGGTCAAATTTCTAGATGGTATCTTCATTTCCCCATCTCCATTTTGTTTAATAACTAAACTAAATAACCAAAAAAATTTAGCCCTGTCATTCGTCTAAGCGCATTTTTAGTTTAGATAATAAACTTTCTGGAGTCAAGTTAAAAATAGTTACCAACGATTTTAAATGGACTTGTCGTATTCTATTAAAGATTATGATGAATTATGGTATTTTGGGTGATTAACTCATGGAATTCTAGTCATAATCAAATGAATGGAAAATGAAGGAGTTATGACTACCTGGTCAAAAAGGATAAGCCACTCTACCATTAATCAACATCGATCATCCATAAATCGATTCTATCGTTGGTTTATGAACTTTACCACTTTCTATAAGGGGTCCTACCAACAAAACGCGGAAAACATACGTTAATTAGACTATCATAAAGAGAGGATAATTCGTTCAATATATGAGCGAATATCCTCTCTTTTTCTATAAATCAGAAAGATAAACAAGACCTTTTAAATCTTATTTAATAAGTTTAATATAATCATATGTTTAAGCTATTGGAGGAGGACAAATGAAGGTTCAAGAAGTGAAGTTGGATGGAAACAAAAGGAGATATTTATTACTCGACTCGGATGGTATTCCTGTGATGCCAGTGGCAAAATACCTCAAATATTTAGATAATACTGGAAAGAGTAGCAATACTCAAAAGACGTACTGTTATGCTTTGAAACAGTATTTTGATTACTTAGGGGAAATTGACAAGGATTATATGGAGATCATCTTACAGGACCTAGCAGAGTTTATCGGATGGTTGCGGAATCCATATAGCAGCCATAAAGTTACTCCTTTTAAAGAGATGAGGTCAAAGAAGACAGAGAGAACAGTTAACCTTACGGTTACAGTAGTTACAGCTTTTTATGATTACCTGTACCGTAATGGAGAGTTAGAACAGGACGTTCGTGACAGGCTTATAAAAGAAGTATTTACTGGGGGATGGAGACGGTACAAGAGCTTCCTCCACCATGTAAATGCAGGTAAGCCTGTAAACAAAAACATTCTGAAACTGAAAGAGCCTCGTCGCAAGGTGAAAGTTTTAGAAAAAGAAGAAGTAGAAGTATTATATGCATCAACTAGTAATATACGGGATCGCTTTCTTCTTTCCCTTCTCTTTGAGACGGGGCTGAGGATTGGTGAGGCTTTGGCACTATTTATAGAAGATTTCATCTTTGATCATAAGCATGGACATCGCATACGATTACGTGATCGGGGGGAATTATCCAACGGTGCTAAGTTGAAAACAGGAGAACGAGAAATTTACGTGTCACAAGGGCTTATGGATTTGTTTGATGACTACCTCTACGAGGTTATTGATGAGATGGAAATTGATACAAACTTTCTATTTGTAAAACTACATGGTCAAAATAAAGGGTTTCCAATGACAGATTGGGATGTTCATGCACTCTTCAAACGTCTACGAGAAAAAACAGGAGTAGAGGTACATCCCCATCTATTGCGTCATACTCACGCCACCCTGTTCTATCGTGAAACAAAAGATATTAAACAGGTTCAAGAACGTCTAGGCCATGCCAATATTCAGACCACAATGAACATGTACGTCCATCCTTCCGGTGAAGAAATTCGTGAGAATTGGGAGAAGGCACAATCAGCTTTCCAGGTTAGCAAAGATTGTAATAAGGGAGTAAAAAAATGATTAAACCAGATGTTAAGTCTATTTTGGAACAGCAAAAGTTTCACCAAAAAATTCAGAATGAGCTCGCTACTAGTATAGCATCAAAGGTTGGGCATTACAGCTCCGTTCCTAACTCTTATTTTTTAGTAAATGATGTCTGGAACCTAGATATTATAATTGAAATGGAAGATTTCGTTCGGTATAAACAGAAAAACTTTAGAAGCAAGAGTTTATATTTTTTAGCACATAATTTCTCTATTAACTTAGAATTAAAATACGTTTTTTACAAAAAATTATTTAGTCAAGAATGGGCACTGACAAGCATATTTGGTGGTCAAAGAACTTTGTTAAAGAGGTTGGCCCAATTTTTAAATGAAGTTTATCCTAATATGGACTCACTTTTAGAATTAAATTTAGAAAAAGCTCAAAAGAGATGGTTTTGGTGGCTGAATGAAAATGGGATTAAGACAACAAAAAAAACAAATAAAAAGCTATACGGGGAGTCTATTGTTTATACAGCTGAAGTTAACTTTCTTAGAATCATATATTCTTTTCGTATGTAAGTTGGCGGATTCACGCGATGAGTGGGATAAGGAAAGATGGGATGTGAGAGTGTTAAATCAATTGTACGGCATTGAATTTAACCAATCTGTTCCTAGACATTATATCAACTTCTTAAAAATAGAAAATGTATATATTCGCGATGAAGTGAAAGGATATTTTAAGCAGCGCCTATTAGGACATCGGGGTTTTTCATGGGCAACAGCAATGAACTACATGGGATTCATTCCAAAGTTTATCAATTTTATTTGCAGTCTTGAACCTGAATGGAACGACTTAACTGAATTATCTAGAGAACACGTATTGAGATATATAGAACAAGTGCATTACCATGCGAAGGTAAATTTAAAAGGAAAGAACTCGCACCCAGAACATCATATAGGAACCACCTTGGTTATCATTCGGAACTTTTTAGAAGATCTTCAAACCTATGAATATAGTATTGCCCCTAAAAAGAGTGCAAGGGTGCTTATTTTCTCTGAGGACATTCCGAAACGACGAAAAAAGAGTTACGATCATGTTGACTATATTCCGGATTATGTGCTGGAGCAACTGTTTCAAAAAATTAATTATCTTGGGGTCACCTCACGAAACGGAAATAATCGTACGCTAAGCACGCGTTGCATGAAAAAAACCGGACCCTTAAAGGGAATCCGGTAGTTTCTTAAACGTGTCTGGATCGCTTGTGGCATGATAATGTTCCGCACCCATTCGCAATCCGTCTTCTTTCTTGTCGAATGATTGCGAAAGAACAGCAACCTCCGCCCCCATGGCCCAAGTGGACTTCACAGCTAGAATTATTGGTTTTGTGGGACAAGAAATAGCTTAAGCATCCTCGTAAGCAAGGGAGGTCGAAAGGGAACGGTAGGCGTTGATCTGTTGTTCAAGTTCAGCGACTTTCTGCTCTGCACCAGCGATCGCATCGCTACCCGCGATCCAGCGAAACGGTGGTTCCTCCTGATTCGCGATGGTGATTAACGCCTTCGCAAGCTTTGCCGGGTCGCCTTCCTGTTTGCCATTCTTTTCTTTAAAGAACGCCCGGAATTGAGGATTACGCGCAGCGTAGTCATCGATAGATCGCTCGGCCCAGAAAGTTGATTCCGGTTCTAAAAGTTCGGTACGGAAGAAGCCCGGTTCGACGATGGTTGTTTTGATGCCGAATGGAGAAACATCATAACGCAACGATTCCATCCAACCCTCAAGACCAAACTTCGAAGCAGCGTAAGCGGCGTTAAATTCAAATCCGGCGAGGCCTGCCAGGGAAGAAATCGAAATAATGTGACCGGAACGAGCCTTTCGCATCACAGGCAACACGGCACGGGTGACGTTCATCGGACCATAGAGATTGGTCGCGATTTGACGTTCGATCTGCTCTTGGGTCAGCTCCTCGAAGAAACCGACATAGCAGCTGGCGGCGTTATTGACCAGTACGTCGATCGTTCCGAATCGCTCCACCGCAGCCTTAACCGCAGCCTCTGCATCTTCTGGGTTGGTTACGTCCAGTTTAACGACGAACAGGTTCTCCGCTGCGCCGATCGCTTTAGCTACTGCGTCTGGATTTCTTCCCGTAGCGACAACCTTGTGACCGGAAGCCAGCGCGGCCCGCACGATGTCCGCGCCCATACCGCGTCCTGCGCCCGTGATCAACCAAACTTTATTCTCAGACATCTTGTTTCCCCCTAAATGTGGTTTCATTATTGATGAAAGGATTACTATGCGATACAAAACAGTTAACTTCTCTCTATTACGCTGTTATTCTTCGATTTTAAACCATGGGGCTGAAGCTTGAATTACGCCCCAAAGTTTTTCCGGAAGCTCAAGCTCACTAACCTGTGAAGTCTTAATCACTGTTTGGATTTCAGACTCTTGTCCATTTTGTACCTTTTCAACCCAGTCTGGATTCATGACTAACGCGTGGCCAATCGCAGCTAGGGTAAGACCTTTATCTATTCCTTTTGCCACATCATCAGCAGTAGTCATAGAACCGGCAGCCAACACAGGAACTCTGCCTTGTACATGTTCAACAAGTAACTCAAGATACGTTTTTTCATCTTGACTGTCGACTGGCTTTGAAGAAAGAGCATCAGCCAATGAAGCATGCACATAATCAACGTCCTCTTCAATCAGACGTTCAATCAATGCATAGGTATCCCTCATTCTCAGACCACCTTCTTCTGATTCTTCAGGAGAAATTCTGTACCCTAAAATAAACGGTTTTGTTGCATGCTTCTTAATCACTTTTTTCATTTCCTGAACGACTGCCAATGGGAAACGTAAGCGATTTTCTAGAGAGCCCCCCCATTTATCGTCACGTCTATTGAAGAAAGGAGAGAAGAAGTTTTGAAGTAAAAATCCGTGTGCACCATGAACTTCAACACCATCAAAACCAGCTTCAATGGCTCGTCTTGTGGTTTCTCCAAACGCATGAATCACTTCTATTATTTCATCATGTGAAAGTTCTCTAGGTAATACTGACGGAGCAAATGCAGTAGCTTCAGTCTCTACAGCACTGGAACTAACCACTTCACCATTTGGAGTTAAAGCCGGTAGGGCTTTGTTACCTGCATGAAAAATCTGAAGTAACGCAGTAGCTCCACCGCTTTTCGCAGCATCAGCTAATTTACGTAGGCTTGGAGTAAAGGAATCGTCATAAGCTGCGAATTCATTAGTAAAACCTATACCGTTTGGTTGCACATGCGTACAGCCGGTTATAACAAGTCCAACCCCTTTTACTCTTTTGCGGTAATAGCTGACTTCCTCGTCGGAGATGGTTAGATCATCGTTGCTTGCCCAGGTTGTCATTGGTGCCATAACGACGCGATTCTTGATCGTGATGCCGTTATTGAAGGTGAAAGGTTGGAACAGTTGATTATATTTAGTATTCACTTTTTGTCCTCTTTTCATAACATATTGATCGAACGTTCGTTTATTGTCAAAACAAAAAAATTCTGGCTTACCTTATGATCTCCCGGTTGATCTATTTTATAATAAACGATCATTCGATTAAAATCAAATGGTTTTTAATCAGAGGGACTTGCCCCTCTGAAAGTATCGAACTATGCTTTTACAGCATCCCAGCACATTTGAATCAATTCGGTCACGCTTTCCTCTTTCAACTCCATTTGTCCACCAAAATATCCTTTAGCATATTGCATGGCTGGATTAAACATGAACATATGGAGCAGACTCGTATCAACCTGTTTGAAAACTTTCTGACTCTTACCTTTATCAAATAAGTTAAAGATAGGCTCAAATAAATCTATTCCTTCTTTGAGGGATAGCTTATGAAGGAGAGGCGAGTTTGAAAATTGCTCAACAAATAAAAATTCATCTTTGTTGGTCAAAATAAAGTTAATAAACTGTCTCAAGGTATGATCAAATGCTGCTCGGATGGAGATGGAGTCATCGTAATTATAAAACACTTCTAGACTCATCTTCTTTTTGATGCTCAAATACAATTTATTCAGCATATCCTCCTTGTTTTCAAAGTAAACGTAAATCGTCGAAGCAGATACGCCTGCTTTCTTCGCAATCTTGGACATTGAAGCATCCGATAAACCAATTTCATTGATCAGCTGGATCGCTGCCTTAAAAATGCTCTCACTTTTATTTTCATCTTTATGTCTCATAGTTCAAAGTTAAACGACCGTTCGATTAAAGTCAAGTAGATCCTTCAAGGATAAACTATCTTCCCGGTAGCTTAATCCCCATCTGAGTCTTTCTGTTTGTCATAATAAACTATACCCTAAACTGACGTCAGGGAGATGCTCCAAATATCGTCAGTTTAGGGTTGTGAAATTAATTTATTGACATATTCAATGAAGGGTCATAGACTTATTCCTGACACAATAAGGAAGGGGAATAGTTTATGCACGGTCAACGCATTGGTTATATCCGTGTAAGTAGCTTCGATCAGAATCCAGAACGCCAATTAGAACATGTTCAAGTAGATCGACTATTCACGGACAAAGCATCTGGTAAAGATACGCAACGGCCGCAATTAGAATCACTACTTGCGTTTGTACGCGAGGGAGATACCGTAGTTGTACATAGTATGGATCGTCTCGCTCGCAATTTAGATGATCTTCGGAAAATTGTTCAAGATTTGACCAAAAGAGGCATACGGATTGAATTTGTTAAGGAACATCTAACCTTTACTGGCGAGGATTCACCAATGGCAAATTTAATGCTGTCAGTTATGGGGGCCTTTGCAGAATTTGAACGGGCCTTGATTCGTGAACGACAGCGTGAAGGCATTGCCCTGGCTAAACAACGTGGCGTATACCGGGGGCGAAAAAAATCATTGCTTCCTGAGCAAGTGGCACAATTACGCCAACGTGCAATTGCTGGAGAAAAGAAATCTGATTTAGCCCGTGAGTACGGCATCAGTCGCGAAACAGTGTACCAATACCTACGGGGAGACTGAATATGCCGCGCCGAAGCATCCTTACCACAACTGAACGAACCTCTCTTTTAGAGTTTCCAACTGCTGAAGAAGAACTCATTCAACATTACACATTCAATGAACAAGACTTATCCGTCATTCGTCAGCACAGGGGTGGCCATAATCGTCTTGGCTTTGCCAACAGATGCTCAACCTCCGGAGACCCTTTTATCCATGGTTGCACGACAATTAGATCTAGATCCCACTCTCTGGTCTCAGTACGCGAAACGGCCTGAAACACGACGAGAACATTTCTTGGAGTTACAAACTTGGCTTGGTTTAACACCGTTTGGTACGTCTCATGCTCGCCATTTCGTCCACCATCTATCTGAACTAGCACAACAGACCGACAGAGGAGTAGCGTTAGCAACAGCTCTGCTGGGAATGTTACGACAACAGCATATTATTGTTCCTTCAATCGATGTGATTGAGCGAGTGTGTACAGAAGCTCTCACCCGAGGAACTCGAAAGTTGTATGAGGCACTGATTGCGCCTTTGTCAGAGTACCATCGGCAAAAGCTTGATGACTTGCTTTCGATTCGTGAAGGAACCATGATAAGTTGGTTATCTTGGCTACGTCAGTCACCTGGTGTACCAAATGCCAAGAATATTATTGCTCATATCGAGCGACTACGTACAATTGAAAACTTGGCATTACCGGAGGGACTAGAACGTTCTGTTCACCAAAGCCGACTATTAAAAATAGCCCGTGAGGGTGGGCAGATGACTGCACAGCATCTACGCGATTTGGAATCATTTCGCCGCTACGCCACCCTGGTGGCTGTTGTACTCAATACACGCGCTACGCTAATTGACGAAACCATTGATATGCATGACCGTATGCTTGGAAAGCTATATAACCGAGCCAAGCGACATCATTCTGATCGCTTTCAGCAGTCGGGAAAAGCAATAAACGATAAATTGCGCTTGTACTCCCGTATTGGTCGTGCATTGGTCGAAGCAAAACAAAATGGAAGTGATCCATACATAGCCATCGAATCCATTTTGCCATGGGAGATATTCGCAGAAAGCGTCACAGAGACGGAGAAGTTGGCTCAACCGGCCAATTTCGACTTTCTTCCGCTAATCGGCGACGGGTTCCCACAGCTTCGTCGATACACCCCTTCGCTACTAGAATCACTTCAACTGAAGGCAGCGCCAGTAGCAGAAGACATTTTAAAAGGAGTAAACACGATTAAAGGTATGAATCAACGACAGGCGCGTAAAGTACCGGAGGATGCACCGACAAGTTTTATTCGCAAACGATGGGAAACAGTTGTCCGGAACGAGGACGGACTTGATCGGCGCTTTTATGAACTCTGTGTGTTATCAGAACTGAAGAACTCCCTTCGCTCCGGCGACATCTGGGTGCAAGGTTCACGTCAGTTTAAAGACTTTGAGGAATATTTATTGCCTGTATCGCGATTTATAGATCAGCATAATCGACAAGAGCTTGGCCTGGCTGTAGAAACCGACTGTGACCGATTCCTGGAAGAACGGATGACAGTATTAGAATGCGAATTAGATAAAACGGAACGGCTTGCTTCGCAAAACGAATTGCCGGATGCGATCATAACAGAAAGTGGACTTAAAATCACCCCACTTTCCAATACGGTTCCAAAAGAAGCGGACTTTCTGATGCGCCAAGCATATTCTTTACTACCTCGCCTGAAAATTACCGATCTACTGCTGGAAGTGGATAGCTGGACCAATTTTACCAGTCATTTTACTCATCTTAAAACCAACGATCAGATCACCGACAAGAATCTCCTTCTGACTGTGATCTTAGCTGATGCAATTAATTTAGGACTAACTAAAATGGCGGAGTCCTCTTCCTACACTGAGACAACATATGCAAAGTTGTCCTGGTTACAGGCTTGGTATATTCGCGATGAAACTTATTCGGCAGCACTAGCTGAACTAGTAAACGCACAGTCCCGACAGTCATTTAGCGCATGGTGGGGGGACGGAACAACTTCATCGTCAGATGGTCAGTGGTTCGTAGTTGGTGGAACCGGTCAATCCATTGGTCACTTAAACTCAAAATATGGGAAAGATCCAGGCGTTACATTCTACATCCATATATCAGATCAGTATGCACCCTTTCATACCAAGGTCATCAATGCTGCCGTACGAGATGCAACTCATGTATTGGACGGTTTGCTGTACCATGAGTCGGAGTTACAAATTAAGGAGCATTACACCGATACGGCAGGTTTTACTGACCATTTATTTGGTTTAATGCACTTACTGGGTTTTCGGTTTGCACCACGCATACGCGATCTCAAAGACAAGAAACTCTATGTGACAAGTGATACGAAGCCATATCCAACACTATCGAGTTTGATCGGTGGCAACATCAAATTAAAACACATTCGAAAAGAGTGGGACGAAATTCTTCGACTAGCAGCATCAATCAAACAAGGTACCGTAACTGCCTCCCTTATGTTGAGAAAATTAGGGAGCTATCCACGTCAGAACGGGCTGGCTATGGCACTTCGGGAATTAGGGCGTATCGAACGTACGTTATTTACGCTGGACTGGCTACAGAATGTTGAGCTGCGTCGTAGAGTACAGGTTGGATTGAACAAAGGGGAGGCTAAAAATGCACTAGCTCGTGCTGTATTCTTCAACCGCCTGGGAGAATTACGTGACCGTAGCTTTGAAAATCAGCTCTATCGAGCTTCCGGTCTTAATCTAGTAGTAGCAGCCATCATATTGTGGAATACGGTCTACTTGGAACGAGCTGTACAAGAGTTGAGATCACGCGGTCAATTGATTGACGACAATCTATTACAGCACCTTTCTCCACTTGGTTGGGGACACATCAATCTGACAGGTGACTACACGTGGCAACAGAACACCTATGTGGAACGTGGCGCATTCAGACCCCTTCGTTCAGATAATAACTATTAATAAAAAATACAGTCGGCCAAAAACACGATAGGTCGGCTGTATCTGCTTAACGTACGATTTTTTCCGTTTCGTGACGTGCCCCCTTAGTGCTTGATACGTATCTTGATAATCAAGCAAGCTATAGTTTTTATGAAGATGATGGACATTCACTAAATCACAAAAAAGGCCAATATAACTTAACAAACTTTAATTTGAAGCGTAATGGCAAGAAAATTGAATTTACTAAGAGCAGCGCAGTTTCAAAGTACAAATCAACAATCAAAGCGTATAATTTAAAAATAAATAATGCAAAAGAACCATCTGAAGTAGTTGAATCTACTCGTCAATATGCAAGAGTCAACACAATGGATGATATGAACAAAACGAATCGTTCGTACTATTTTGATAGCAGCAGTCAAACTTTATATGTTCATATTCCAACTACAGCTTCAAAAGTAACGATTAAAGAGGCTAATCCTTTAACATTAAACGGCGTTAATAATAACTCAACATCAATATCAGGAAAAACTGAAGGTGGTTCTACTGTTACAGCGACTATCTCAGGTAAAAGCTATAAGGCGAAAGCAAGTTCAAATGGTTCTTTCAAAATCAACATGCCTGTTCAAAATACAGGTAAAAAAATCTCTGTATATAGCCATGATAAAAATGGAATCAAGAGTCTTACAAATGAAATCACTGTAACACGTGTTGCTCCAAATGTGCCAAGTGTTAATAAAGTGAAAAAAACAAACACAAGTGTAACTGGTTCAGCAGAGAAAAAAGCTAAAATTACCATTAAAATAGGTAAACAATTATATAAAGGTACTGTAGATTCTAAAGGGAAATTTAAAGTGAATATTCCTAAGCAAAAAGCTGGAACGAAAATTTATGTATCTGCAACAGATTCAGAAAATAAAACAAGTGCAACAAAAGTACTGACAGTATCTAACTAGTTGAATGTATTTATATGAAAATAAAAAAGCAGGAGGGGCATCCCACCTGCTTTTTCAAAAGAAATTTACGACTCTGTTACTCCTGTCTGCTGTTTCAACATTTTCTTCTTCCGAATACTCTCTTTTGCATAATAAAAAATATAACAGAAAGCTACAAAAGGAATGGTGTAAAATAATGCGACTCTTTGTGATGGGTCAAATACAACCATAACACAAGATAGTAAGCATAAAATAAATGTTACGATAGGGACAATGGGATACAAAGGTGTTTTGAATTTTAAATCCTTGATATCATTTCCTTCCTTTATATAGGAACGACGGAACATAAATTGAGAAGCTGCGATTCCCATCCACACAATGACCACTGCTAATCCAGAAATGGATACTAATACAATATAAACGGTTTTAGCTTCGATGATACTCGAGATAAGTGATAAAATTCCACCAAGCATAGTCAGAATTAAAGCATTCATCGGAACGCCTTTTTTAGTCACTTTACTAAAGGATTTCGAAATCATTTTTTCATTTGATAAAGACCAAAGCATACGAGTTGCTGCATATAAACCAGAATTTGCACAAGATAAAATAGCGGTTAAAACGACAAAGTTCATAATTGTTCCGGCATAAGGAATACCGATGCTTTCAAAAACTAATACAAAGGGACTTTTATCTACGCCAGCTTCCTTCCAAGGGATTAAAGCGGAAATAACGGTAATGCTCCCTATGAAAAAGATAATAAGTCTTATAAGTGTAGTGTGAATTGTTTTTGGAATAACCTTTTCAGGTTCAGTTGTTTCTCCAGCTGCAACACCAATTAGTTCTGTACCGGAAAAAGCAAAGTTAACTGCCAACATCGTTAAAAACACAGCGCTAAATCCGTTTGGAAAAAGACCATCATTTACAAGGTTGGAGAACAATGGGGCTTCATTATATCCTTCCATTGGAATGACTCCAAATATCGCTAACCCGCCAATAAGGATAAACAAAACGATAGCAATTACTTTTATACTAGAGAACCAAAATTCTGTTTCTGCAAAAAAGCGGACAGAAAAAGCATTAATGGCAAAAAGCAATACAATAAAGAATGCACTCCAAATCGAAACATGGATAGAAGGAAACCACCTTTCCATGATTAAACCTGCAGCTGTAAATTCAGAACCGAGCGCGACTGTCCAAGTTAACCAATAGAGCCATGCCATCGTAAATCCAGTTCCAGGGCCAATAAATTTTGTCGCATAAGTATGGAAAGAACCGGTTACAGGCATTTTAACCGTTAATTCTCCTAAACAAAGCATGACTAAATAGACGATAACGGATCCTAGTAGATAAGCAAGAATGGTTCCTATTGGTCCAGCTTGGTTAATAGTGTAGCCTGAGCTTAGAAAAAGACCTGTCCCAATAACGCCGCCAAGCGAAATCATAAATAAATGCCTGCTTTTCATCGATCGGTGCAAGGAATTTTCC
This sequence comes from Niallia sp. 01092, assembly GCF_052318935.1. Lineage (NCBI taxonomy): Bacteria > Bacillati > Bacillota > Bacilli > Caryophanales > Bacillaceae > Niallia > Niallia sp. 01092. Next base: position 139,396 of record NZ_JBQRKO010000004.1, read on the forward strand.
TTTGTGTTTTTCGTGTCTAACATATGAATGTCTCCTTTATTAGCAATCTACTTATAGATTACAGTTTTATTGAAAAATATATAAAATACAAGCTTTTCAGAAAAATTAATAGAAGATTAAATTTTCTGAATTAAAAATATCTACTGAAATGATAAGGAGCTCCTTTTTAACCTCCTTTTTAAACTGGATAGTATGATGAAAGTGTGTATATTGCATATTGTATTTTTTTAAGAATGTATCATTCATTTGTAGAATATACAACTATATTGTCAGAAATTATGACGTGTTATTTTGTTTTAAGAAGAAGATATATAATGAAAAAGCTAAAACCTTTACCATTTATAGTCGATTTTTATTGTTGAGGGGAAAGGGGAAAATAAAAATTAAGTTTGATTATTTATATAATACAATATACAATATGCAATAAATGCATTTTTATATAACCCTATTGAATGATAGATTGGAGGAATTCGTCATGAATCAAAATTTTAATACATTATTATCTAGATTAGGCAGTCATAATCCTAAATCATTATCTACTCCGGAAACTATACCGCTTACGATGAGTTCGGTATTTGCTTTTGATGATGTAGATACTTTAAATAAAGTTTACAATGGCGAGGCGGAAGGTTTTATTTATTCACGTATGACAAACCCTGTTCATGAAGCGTTAAAAGAGGTGATGCTTTCTATTGACGGTGGAGAGGATGCACTTGTGTTTTCTTCTGGGATGTCTGCGATTACTTCAACCTTTATGACATACCTAGAAGCAGGGGATCATGTTATCGCATCACAAGTTTTATATGGGGAAACGTATGAGTTTTTAAAATATCAGTTGAAAAAATTTAATATCGATGTTTCTTTTATTGATCTTCAGGATGATTTTGAACAGTATTTTCGACCGAATACAAAACTTGTTTATACAGAAACAATTTCAAATCCACTGATGGGTGTGGAGAATATAGAAGAATTAGCAAACATCACACATAAGCATAAGGCGAAATTAGTCATTGATAATACATTTGCCACCCCAATTGTTTGCCAGCCATTAAAATTTGGAGCAGATATCGTGATATATAGTGCAACTAAATATATATGCGGACACGGAGATGTTACAGGGGGCATAATTGTGTCTAATAAAGAACCGATCAAAGCAATCGACAAGGTTGGAACGCTTTATGGCGGTTGTATGAGCCCGTTTGATGCTTGGATTTTAATCCGCAGCTTAAAAACATTAGAACTGCGCATGAAAGAACATTCTAATAATGCATATAAATTAGCAGCCTTCTTTGAAAAGCATCCAAAAATCAATAAGGTATTTTATCCTGGCTTGGAATCTTCTCCATATTTTCATATTGCAAGTTCTCATTTTAACAATGGATTGTTTGGCGGGATGCTGACGATTGATTTAAAAGGGGATGAAGAAAGTTATCGTATTTTTATAGATAATTTAGAAGGAATTAAGTTTGTGCCTAGTTTAGCTGGTGTGAAGACATCTGTTTGTGCACCTGCGATTACTTCTCATCGGAATTTAAATGATGCGGAATTGGAGGAATCAGGTATATCTAAAGGTTTTATTCGTATATCTACAGGTCTGGAAAATATTGATGATTTAATGAATGAATTTAATAAGGTTTTAGAGTTGATCTAAATAATGCCAGAGAAAATCATAAGTGGATAGAGGAAATCCCTATTCTGTTTCATAATATTAACATGAAGGAGCCTGTTTAAAGATGAAAAAGTATTGGGTCATTATATTGTTAATTTTAGCTAATTTATTTTGGGGAGGACATTATGTATTTGGGAAATTTGTTGTTGCTGATATGGATCCGCTGCAAATTACATTTTCCAGATGGATAATAGCTGTTATTTTTTTATTTCCGATTGCGCAATTAATTGAACGTCCAAAGTGGAAAGAAGTATGGAAACACTGGAAGATTTTATTAGCTATGGCTGCAACTGGCGTAATCGGATATAACTTTTTCTTATATACAGCATTACAATATACAACGCCTATTGATGCTGCGCTTATCAATTCATTAAATCCAGTGTTAATCGTTTTATTTTCGGTTGTTTTTTTGAAGGAACGTCTTGGGGTAGTAAGTATAGGTGGGATATTTATCTCGCTAGTAGGTGTATTACTTATATTAACGAAAGGACATTTAGAACAAGTTTTTTCGATTCATTATAACAAGGGCGAACTTATCATGTTATTTGTTATCCTATTATGGACGTTGTACTCTATTTTTAGCAGAAAAATGAAAGGAGTTCCTCCGATTTCTGCAACAGCAATCTCCGTGTTATTAGGACTGATTCTATTGCTTCCATTTATCTTATATACGGGAATTAGTCTGCCGCAAAGTAAGAATGCGGTTATAGGCCTCCTTTATATTGGGTTTTTTCCATCCGTATGGTCCTTTGTTTTTTGGAATATGGCAATTAGTAAAATGAATGCAAGTAAAGCTGGCATTTATTTGAATTTAATTACCGTATTTACAGCAATAATAAGTGCTTTTTTAGGAAACCCGATTTCGATGATTCAAATGGTTGGCGGCTTATTTGTTTTTATAGGCGTTTATTTATCGAATAAAAAAGGGGAGTCTTTAGTGAAGAAGGATGTGGAGGTTGTAGGGTAAAAATTGCTTTGCAGGTTGAATCTATTTGCTAGGATGGTTTGGTTCCTTAATATAATATATTGTATAATATAAACAATCATTTTATATAATTTAGGAGGAATCATTATTAGCAAGAGATATCAATCATTAAAAGACCATGTATATGATTATATAGCCAATGAAATTCAAAAGGGAATACTGTTGCCTAATCATAAAATCAATGAAGTGGCGCTCAGTAAGCAATTAGAAGTAAGCAGAACTCCTGTTAGAGAGGCATTGATTCAGCTGGCTTCAGAGAATCTTTTGGAGTATTTGCCAAGAAGAGGATTTATCGTAAAAGAAGTTGATACGAAGAAAAAACTTGATGTGTTTAAAGTAGTAAGTGTACTGGACGCATTAGCAGCCACCCTGGCATTGGAAGACATAACAGAAGATGATATAGAAAAAATGGAAGAATACGTGAAGATAATTGATCTTTCGATTTTGGAAAAAAACTATGAAGATTATCAAAAATATCAAAAGAAATTTCATGATGTTTATATGGATAAGTGCAACAACTCTACTTTAACAGGTATTTTGAAGACGCTGCAAAATAGTTTTGTAAGACAAGTTTATTTAAGCAATGACATAGATAAGCTTTTTAATGCGTCCACAAAAATGAATGAAGATCATAAAGAAATAATAAAGTGTTTTAAAAATAAAGAGAAAGATAGACTAGAACAACTTATTAAAAAACATTGGATTATTGAACATACGGATATGATTTAGATTTAATACATCCATTGGACAAGAGGAGAAACGCAGTGTGGATAACCAAATTCAAAAAATACTAGACCAATTTAATGTAGTTATTTTAGACGGCGCAATAGCAACGGAAATAGAAAAAAAGGGCGTTAATATTCAAAATGAATTATGGTCTACGAAAGCTGTTATTGATAATCCTGACAGCATTAAACAAGTGCATATGGATTATTTTAAAGCTGGAGCAGATATTGCGACAACAAATACGTATCAAGCAAGTATTGACGGATTTAGGAAGAATGGCTGGACAAAGGAAGAGGCAGAAAAACTAATCAAAAAAACGGTCTCCATAGCCAAAGAAGCACGAGATGATTTTTGGGAGAATGCATTAGAACAAGATAAAGTGGCAAGATCATTTCCGCTTGTTGCTGGCAGCATCGGCCCTTATGGAGCTTATTTGGCAAATGGGGCAGAATATACAGGAGACTATACTTTAACAGATGAAGAGTTTGAGCAATTTCATTTGCCTCGTATGCAGCTAATAAAAGAGGCCAAAGCTGATTTATTTGCCTTTGAAACGATTCCGAATTTTAAAGAAAGCAAAGCGCTCGCCAAGATGTTAACGTCTTATTTTCCAAATGATTATGCATGGCTCTCTTTTAGCATTGCAGATGAAAAGCATGTAAGTGATGGCACCCCTTTAAAGGAAGCTGTTTCTTATTTTAATTCGTATGACAATATTTGTGCGATCGGTGTTAATTGTACATCTATGTTACATATTCCAGATGTCATCAAGACGCTAAAAGAAGCAACATCTAAACCGATTGTCATTTATCCAAATGCAGGTGGATCTTATGATGCAGTAACAAAAACATGGACTGCAGAACAAGATGATGATCATTACGGTCAAATAACAAAAAAATGGCATCATGATGGGGCGGGATTAATCGGCGGATGCTGCCGAACAACACCGCAGCATATTCAACAAATTAATGATTGGGTACGTAGTTAATAGTAATAGTTAAGGAGCAGAATGAATGATTCTGCTCCTCAGGCTGTTGAAAAACGTTCGCTCTCTTCGTCACTCCCCGTTTTTTGCGGTGCTCATTACTAGGTAAAAAGGATGAACGACTAAGTACGTCACGTCCTGTGACAACGTCGTTCTGACCAACGTCCTGTTGCCCGCCGCTCCTCAAAAAGGGTCGTTCCTCGATAGACAAACGTTTTCAATCAGCCTGAAAGTTTGTAGTCTTACTTTTTCGACACTGTAAGGAGCAGAATGAATGATTCTGCTCCTTTAATTATTACTATATTAATCGTGGAAATTAGTACCATCTGTTACTGCTTTAACGACTTCTTTACGTACAACGAAGTCGCCAAAATGCTCGCCATCGTTTCGTTCTTTAGCATAGCGCGGAAGGAGTATACCTAATTCGTTCAGTATGTCTTCTTCTCCAACATTTTCACGGTATAGTTTGCTTAAGCGGCTGCCGTCAAAAGCTGCCCCAAGATACATATTGTACTTGCCAGGTCCTTTGCCGATAAAAGCAATTTCGCCAAGCGCATGACGAGCACAGCCGTTTGGACAGCCTGTCATACGAATCGTGATTTCTTCGTCCCGCAAGCCGTTTTCGTTGACGATTGTTTCAATTTTATCGATTAATGTTGGCAAATATCTTTCTGCTTCTGCCATTGCTAGACCACATGTTGGCAGGGACACACAAGCAATAGAACTGCGGCGAAGTGCAGAGTGATGTTTGCCATCCTGTAATTCATATTGGTCAATTAATGCTTGTACTTTTTTCTTTTTCTGACTAGATACATTCGCAATAACTAAATTTTGATTCGCAGTTAAACGGAAATCACCAGTATGAATTTTAGCGATTTCTTGCAAACCTGTTTTTAGTTTATAATCTTTAAAGTCTGCTATACGTCCGCCTTCAACAAATAAAGTAAAATGCCATTTTCCGTTGATGCCTTTTACCCAGCCGTAGCGGTCTGAGTTATGATCAAAATGGAATGATTTTGCTTCTTCCAGCTTCCAGCTGAGACGGTTTTCTAATTCTTCTACGACATTTTCTAATCCAAGGCGGTCTACCGTATATTTAAAACGTGCATTTTTACGTACTGAACGGTTTCCGTAGTCACGTTGTATCGTGATCACTTTTTCTGCAAGATCAAGAATTTTGTCAGGTGTACAGAAGCCAATTACTTTTGCAAGCTGCGGATAAGTGGCCTTATCGCCATGAGTCATTCCCATGCCGCCGCCGATAGCGACATTAAAACCAATAAGTTTGTCCTCTTCGATAATAGCAATAAACCCTAAATCTTGTGAATAGACATCAATATCATTAGATGGAGGAACAGCGATGCCGATCTTAAATTTCCTTGGCAAATAAAGTGCGCCATACATAGGTTCTACTTCTTCTATTTCTGGAGTGCTCGCAACCTTTTCTTCATCCAGCCATAATTCATGATAAGCTCTTGTACGCGGCAATAAATAGTCGCTTAATTTCTTTGACCACTCAAATACTTCTGCATGTACTTCTGATTGATATGGGTTAGGATTGCACATCACGTTCCGGTTCACATCACCACATGCAGCAATAGTATCTAAAAGGCTAGCGTGAATTTCTTGAATCGTTTTTTTCATATTCCATTTCAGAATACCGTGCATTTGAAATGCCTGACGTGTAGTCAGTTTTAATGTATGATTGCCGTATTTATCTGCAAGTTCATCCATTACGAGCCATTGTTCTGGTGTTGCGACACCGCCTGGCGTACGAACGCGCAGCATAAATTGATAGGCAGGCTCTAATTTTTGTTTATGGCGTTCGTTTCGTAAATCTCTATCATCCTGCAAATAGCTGCCGTGGAATTTCATCAAACGGTTGTCATCATCAGAAATACCGGAGCTAATGGGTTCAAGCATAGATTCTTTTAATGTGCCGCGCAAATAATTGCTTTCTTCTTTAATACGTTCTACATCACTTGCCGGTCCATCTGGTGCTTTTAATATTGGGTTAACCATTTTTTAAAACTCCTTTCGAAAGTATATAGTGTGTGTTCAAAAAGGTAACACATTAGAAGCAAGCCAACGAAGAGATTCGCCGCTTATCATTTGATGCCTTTTTGAACATCATATATTAATAAACATCACGCAAGTAACGTTTTTCTTTCTTCATAGTAGCAAGATATTCTTCTGCTTTCTCTTTGCTTAAGTTGCCTTCTTTTTCAATAATCTCAATTAAAGTTTGGTGAACATCATGTGCCATATGTTTTTTATCACCGCAAATGTAAATAACAGCACCTTCATTTATCCAGCTGAATAACTCTTTGCTCTGCTCCAGCATACGGTGTTGAACATATACTTTTTGTTCGCTGTCACGAGAAAAAGCTACATCCATTTTTGTTAAGACGCCATTTTTTAATACATTTTGCCATTCTGTTTGATAAAGGAAATCTGTGACAAAATGCTGATCTCCGAAGAATAGCCATGATTTACCGCTAGCTCCTGCCTCTTCTCTTTCTTGCATAAAAGAGCGGAATGGTGCGATGCCAGTCCCTGGTCCAACCATAATAATTGGTGTTTCTGGATTTTCAGGCAACTTAAAGTGTTTATTCTTCTGAATATAAATTGGCAAAGTATCTCCTGGGTTCAGACGCTCTGCACAAAGAATCGAACAAACGCCATTTCTTTCTCTTCCGTGAGACTCGTATCGAACCGCACCTATCGTTAAATGAACTTCATCTGGATTAGCATTATAGCTGCTTGCAATCGAATAAAGACGAGGAGGCAGTTTTCGTAAAATACTAACGAATGTTTGTGCCGAAGCAGCCCACGGTCCAAAATCACGACATAAATCCAAAAGATCTCGTCCGTTTGTGTAATCTTTTAATTTTTCTTTGTTATCTGGATTTAAAAGCTCTTGCAAGGCAGCGTTTCCTGTAAACTGAACAGCTTGTTCAAGGAGCTTTTTTGTAAGAACGGTAATTTCAAAATAGGAAGTTAACGCTTCTTTTAGTGTCAGAACATCCCCTTCATCATTAACCGTTACAGTTTCTTCTGGATTCCATTTCATTTCATCAAGAAGCATATCGACAAGAACAGGATCATTAGTTGGGTAAATACCAACGCAGTCTCCTGGTTCGTATGTAAGGCCAGAACCTTCCAATGAAAATTCTATATGCATCGTTTCTTTATTTGATCCTCGACCATTTAAATTGAAGACATCAAGAATTTCTGCATGGAATGGGTTTTTTCGAGAATATTCTGTTTCAGCAACTGGTGCTGAAGGTGCTGACGCAGCTACCACTGTTTCGCTTTTTGCTTCATTTAGTTGTGATAAAACGCCTGCAAGCCATTCTTCTGCTGGTTTCTCATAATCAAGATCACAATCAACTCGAGGATATAATCTTGTGCCTCCTAATTCTGCTAGACGCTGATCGAATTCTTTTCCTGTTTGACAGAAAAATTCATATGAACTGTCGCCAAGAGATAAAACAGAAAAATGTAAACCATCAAGTTTCGGAGCTCGTCTTCCATAAAGAAACTCATGGAAAGAAAGAGCATTGTCAGGCGGCTCGCCTTCGCCATGTGTGCTAACGATAATTAGTAGATTTTTAACCTTTTTTAATTGATTCGGTTTAAAATCATTCATAGAAGAAACCGTAACATCAAAGCCTAGATCTGTTAGTTGCTTTCCTTTACCTTTGGCCAGCCCTTCTGCAGTTCCAGTCTGTGATCCAAAAAGGATTGTAATTTCTTTAGACACTAAGCTTTGGCTGCTTTCCTGTTGTGCTGAAGGTTCAGCATTATCTTTAGTTTGAGTTGCTAATAAATAACCACTTAACCAAATTTTTTGTGTTTCCGTTAAACTAGGCAAAAGCTGGTTAAGAAGATCTGCCTGTTCTTGATTAAACGGACTGTTTATTACTTTTAGTTGCAACATAATCACCTCACTAAGAAATTTTAACATGTACTACATAATATTAACCAGTAATGCTGCATAATAGGAAGCATTACAAAGGAGAATTGTCCAATTTTTTATCATGTTGACACTTTTTTTATTAATCCAATCAGACAAATCGGAATTAGACGCGAATTTTTTTCTCTAAAGAATGAGTACTTCCCATTCCACAATTAGTCTTATAGTTGTACTTTACTGGAAGTTATAGAATTAGTAAAATACATATAACTTATAATAACTATTAGGATTTTTAATAATTAAAGGGGAGATTAGCTTGCATTATGATGCATTAAAAACATTCGTTACCCTTGTAGAAGTGAAAAATTTTACAAAAACAGCAGAATTACTGCTTATGTCTCAACCAAGTGTCAGTTTGCATATAAAAAATTTAGAAAAAGAGTTTCAAACAAAATTATTCGAACGTTCCCCAAAATATTTAAAAATCACACCAACCGGTGAAATATTATACGATTGTGCTGTACAAATGATATCCATTTATGAGCAGACTCGACAAAATATATTAGAACACCACCATGCGATAAAAGGGGAATTAAAAATCGGAGCAAGTTTTACAATCGGTGAATATATTCTCCCTGCGCTTTTATTGGATTTGCAAAAAGAATATCCGAGTCTTGAACTGGAAGTAATTATCGGCAATACCGAGGAAATTGTCCAATCCGTTCGACGTTACCAAGTAGATATCGGCTTAATTGAGGGACAAACGAATGAAAAAGATGTAGCTGTACATGCTTTTATGGAAGATGAATTGTTTATTGTTTCTTCTAATTCTCACAAACTGGCATCATTAGAAGAAGCCACAATAACTGACTTGCAAAACGAAACGTGGATTACAAGAGAAGTTGGTTCTGGTACAAGGGAATATTTAAATCATGTAATCCGTTCTAATGGATTAAAAGCTAAATCATTTCTAACCATTAGCAGCAACCAAGGAATTAAAGAAACATTAATTAGAGGAATCGGGCTGTCGCTTTTATCTCAAAGTGTTATTGAAAGAGATGTAAAAAACGGTAATCTTTCTATTATACCATTGAAAAATCAAACTTTTATTCGAACACTGTCATATGTTTATTCACCTATCATGGGTGATAAAAAAAATGTGAAGATTTTTATGAATGCCTTAACGAAAAAGTTTTCTAAGCAAATTGATGGATGATAACAAATTAGAAGATAAATTGTTTAAACCAGATAAGTTAGCAGCAGTTTTCGAGCAGCAGGAAAACTGCTGCACAGTTTGAACCCTAGCTAATGAACAATTTTATAAAAGTTTCATAAGCTATAAAAAATAAGGCAGTTATCCATCGCAGGTTTTTCTTGCCCTTATTGCTGATGATTTTTAATCCGACTAAACAACTAGAAAAACTAGTTGACAATAATATCAATTATGATAAAATTTAGAAAAATGCGTCGCTTATCAAGAGAGACGGAGGGAATTGGCCCAAAGATGTCCGGCAACCTGCTTAAAAAGCAAGGTGCTAACTCCAACAAAATGGTTTCCATTTTGGAAGATAAGGTAATACGAATTGCCTGTTATCTTTCCGTGTGGAAGGATTTTTTTATCGAATATGAATGTTAAAAGTTTCCTTTTTAAGGAGGGATTTGTTTATGGGGGAAGCAAATCAGCTTGAGAAAGTAAGAGACCAGCTAGAGCAAATTTTAAATAAAATGAAATTCGGCTCCGTTACCTTAGTTGTACAAGATGGTAAAGTGATTCAAATAGAAAAAAATGAAAAAATTCGATTAGGAAAATAAAACGCTGACTAAAAAACTAAGAGACAGTTTTAACAACGTTAGTTAAAGCTGCCTTTTTGTATGAGCGTAAAAAGATGGGAGAGGTAATGGTTTGAGAAACTTAGTAACCTATGAAAATATAGATGGTTTTCAAGGAATTGATTTTTCTATTGATAATGACACAAAAGGAGCATTAGAAGTATTAAAGTGGGCATACGAAACGTATGGTGAGGACATTGTTTATGCCTGCAGCTTTGGAATTGAAGGAATTATACTGATCGATTTAATCTCTAAAGTGAAAAAGAATGCAAAAATCGTTTTCTTGGATACAGATGTTCATTTTCAGGAAACATATGAGTTAATTGACAAAGTAAAAAAGAAATATCCTGAACTGCAAATTGAGATGAAGAAGCCTGCATTAACCTTGGAAGAACAAGCAGAACAGTATGGAGATGAGCTTTGGAAAACAGCTCCGAATAAATGCTGTGAAATCCGTAAAATTATTCCGTTAAATGAAGTGCTTTCTGGTTCAATTGCATGGATCTCCGGTTTAAGAAGAGAGCAGTCAGAAACAAGAAAGAACACAGAATTTATCAACAAAGATAACCGGTTTAAATCTGTTAAAATTTGTCCGCTTATTCACTGGACATGGAAAGATGTATGGAGATATGCACATAAACAACAATTAGACTATAATGTCTTGCATGATAGAGGATATCCAAGCATCGGATGTAAAACATGTACACAGCCTGCCATTAATATGGACGACTTACGATCAGGAAGATGGACAGGGAAAGGGAAAACAGAATGCGGACTACACTTACAATAATGATTCGAGGAAATGAAAAATGATTTTAATTCTAGCATGTATTATGTCCCTGTTTTTTGCAATGAATATCGGTGCAAGCGGGGCGGCAGCAAGTCTTGGAGTAGCGTACGGATCTGGTGCCATTAAAAGTAAAAGAATAGCGTTGTCTGTTTGTGCGGTCGCTATCCTTTTAGGATCAATAATAGGAGGAAGCGAAGTAGTCAAAACAATTGGAGAAGGTCTTATTCCAAGCTCTATTCTAAATGCAAAAATTGTGTTGATTATCTTGTCTTCTGCTGCTATTTCTTTATTTATTGCTAATTTAATGGGAATCCCTCTTTCAACAAGTGAAATAACCGTTGGAAGCGTGGTAGGAGTAGGCGTTGCTTATAAAAGTCTTTTTGTTGGTCATATTTTATGGATTGTTTTCTTCTGGATATTAGTGCCGTTTGTTGCTTTTGCAATCGCTTTTTATGCAGGAAAGCTTATTCAAAAACTAGAGCCGAAATATACTTGGCTGCAAGAAGAAAAAAATCAGCGTTATTTATCAATTTTTGTAATTATTGTTGGTTTCTTGGAAGCTTTTTCTGCTGGAATGAACAATGTTGCCAATGCAATAGGGCCGTTAGTGGGAGCCCAGCTGATTTCTATTAAGACAGGAATCATTGTTGGAGGGTTTTTTATAGCAGCAGGTGCTTTTCTTCTAGGAGGAAGAGTACTGCAGACAAATGGGAAAAAAATTGTCCGTTTTAGCAAATTAGAAGGCGGTCTTATTTCAGGAACCGGTTCAACAATTGTTATTATTGCATCTATATTTGGATTGCCAGTTCCTTTAACACAAGTTACGAGTACTGCTATTATTGGAATTGGTGCTTCTAAAACTGGATTTGGCATATTAAAGAAACAAGTTATTCACCGGATTGTAAAGGTTTGGATTGTGTCTCCTGTTCTGTCACTTGTTATCTCTTACGGATTAGTGCAGCTTTTCATTGAGTCTGATTTATATACTGTGCTTATTCTGCTAAGTGTTTGTATTGCCACAGTTGGGTTAATCAGTTTAGTAAAAACAATTAGAGAAGACAACCGAACAATATATGAAGATGGTGGCGGTATATAAGAAAAGCACAAGTGTCGATACCGGCACTAGTACATTCTTTACGTCGTAGACACTCATCTAAGTTGAAAAAATTTATACTATCATATCTTAAAACTTGGGAAAGATAGTTGTATAATTATTAGTAAAATAATAAAAATATTTAAAATATTATAATGAGGTGCAAAAAAATGGCTTTAAGTATACCACATGGCGGAACACTAATTAATTTATGGGAACCTAACTACAAATTTGATGGAACAGAAAAAGAACTAGATATAGACGTAATTGCTCTTAGTGATTTAGAGCTAATTGGAAATGGTGCATACAGTCCATTAACAGGATTTTTAACACGAAAAGATTATGAATCTGTTGTTGAAAATATGCGCTTAGCAAATGGAACAGTTTGGAGTATTCCAATTACATTGCCGATAAAAGAGGAACAAGCTCAAGGCATTGGAGTAAAAGATACAGTAAAGCTTATTTTTAATGGTGAAACATACGGTGTATTGCAAGTAGAAGACATTTATGTACCAGATAAAATTACCGAAGCGAAATCTGTATATCGTACAGATGATGATGCACATCCTGGTGTGAAAAAAATGTACGAAAGGGGAAATGTTTATTTAGGGGGAGCTGTTAAGCTTGTAAAGAAAATCGAGAAGACGGACTTTACTGATTTCTATTTAGATCCACAAGAAACAAGAGCTGTTTTCCAAGAAAAAGGCTGGAAAACAGTAGTAGGCTTCCAAACTAGAAATCCTGTTCACAGAGCCCATGAATACATCCAAAAAACTGCATTGGAAATTGTAGATGGATTATTTCTGAACCCGCTTGTGGGCGAAACGAAATCCGATGATATTCCAGCAGATGTACGGATGGAAAGTTATCAAGTATTATTAAAAAATTATTATCCAGAAGATCGAGTATTCTTAGCTGTATTTCCTGCAGCAATGCGTTATGCAGGTCCAAGAGAAGCCATTTTCCATGCAATGGTAAGAAAAAACTATGGATGTACGCATTTTATTGTTGGACGTGACCATGCAGGAGTAGGCGACTATTATGGCACATACGATGCACAAAAAATATTTGAGAACTTTACAGCAGAAGAATTAGGTATCAATTTATTGTTCTTTGAACATAGCTTCTACTGCAAAAAATGTGAAAATATGGCTTCCACAAAAACTTGCCCGCATGGCAAAGAGCATCATGAAATTTTATCGGGTACGAAGGTTCGCCAATTACTAAGAGACGGGGAAATACCGCCAAGCACATTCAGCAGAAAAGAAGTGGTTGAGGTATTGATTAACGGACTAAAAAAACAACAGATTCATTCTTAAGTAATGGGGGATAAAATAGTGAGTCAGAGTACAAATATTACATGGCATGACCAGGCAGTGACTAAGCAGCAAAGAAGAGAAAAGAATAAGCATCACAGCTATGTTCTTTGGTTTACAGGCTTGTCTGGATCCGGCAAATCAACGGTTGCGAATGCGGTGGCGAAACGTTTATTTGATGATCAAGTAAGTAGCTATGTTTTGGATGGGGATAATATTCGTTTCGGAATAAATAAAGATTTAGGCTTTTCTGAAGAAGATCGAACAGAAAATATTAGAAGAATTGGAGAAGTCAGCAAGCTGTTTGTAGACAGTGGACAAGTTGTTTTAACAGCATTTATCTCTCCTTTTCAAGAAGATAGAGATAATGTAAGAAAATTACTTGAAGATAATGAATTTATTGAAATATATGTAAAATGCTCTCTTGAAGCTTGCGAAAAAAGAGATCCAAAAGGACTTTATGAAAAAGCGCGTCAAGGAATTATTAAAGATTTTACTGGAATTAGTTCTCCTTACGAGGAGCCAAAAAATCCAGAATTAACGATTGATACAGAAAAATACTCGATTAAAGAGTGTGTAGAGCAGATTGTTCAATATTTACAAGGACAACAATATTATATATAGGTAATAATCAAAAACAGTAAAGATGATTGTTTTTTGATTAGAGGAGAACAAAAAGAGCTGTTTACAAAGGCAATAGAGAGAGGAATACGTCTGCTCTAGTAAACAGCTCTTTCTTTAATAGGAGAAAGAGAGAAGGTGAAAATAGTGGGAATTGTCTATTTGGTTGGAGCCGGTCCCGGAGATCCAGATTTAATAACAGTCAAAGGTATAAAGTGTATAAAAAATGCGGATGTTATAGTATATGATCGCCTTGTAAACAAGGAATTATTAGAGTATGCCAAACCGAAGGCAGAGCTTATTTTTTGTGGAAAGTTTCCAAATCATCATATTATGAAACAAGAAATGATTAATCATTTACTTGTGAAGCATGCTCAAAAAGGGAAGGTTGTTACAAGATTAAAAGGCGGCGATCCATTTGTGTTTGGCCGAGGCGGAGAGGAAGCAGAAGAATTAGCAAAGAACCATATTCCTTTTGAAATCGTCCCTGGCATCACAGCAGGAATTGCAGCACCAAGTTATGCAGGAATTCCTGTTACACACCGAGATTATGGTTCTTCTTTTGCATTTGTCACAGGACATATCAAAAATGGACAAGAAGATCATATTAAATGGGAAGCTTTATGCCAGATTGATACCCTCGCCATTTATATGGGCGTAAAAAACCTGCCTTCTATTCGAGAAAAACTGCTTTTCCACGGTAAAAAAGAATCCACACCTATTGCATTAATTAATTGGGGTACAACAAGTTTACAAAAAACCGTTGTGACAAATCTTGCAGATGTAGTAAAAGACGCAGCAGACGGAAAAATAGAAAACCCTTGTATGATTGTAGTAGGAGAGGTAGTGAAAATGAGAGAAAAAATCAGCTGGTTTGAAGATGCTTTTCTTGAAAGATTACCGGAAGGAGTGGTTTTATAATGCAAGCTGTTTTATATATATGCCATGGAAGCAGAATAAAAGAGGCATGCGATCAGGCTGTTTCCTTTATAAAAAAATGCATGGATAATCAATCCTTTCCCATACAGGAATATTCATTTTTAGAACTGGCTGAACCAACAATTGAACAAGCCTTTCAAAGATGCATCGAAAAAGGAGCGACCACTATTCATGCAGTGCCTGTTTTATTATTAACCGCTGCCCATGCAAAAAAAGATATTCCAGAAGTATTAGAAAAGCTTGCAAAGGAATATCCCAACACGGAAATCCGCTACGGCAGTCCAATAGGAGTTCATGACAAAATGGTTGAAATTGTCGTGGAAAAAATAAAGCAATCTTCTGTGTACAATTCGAAGGACTTACTAGTATTGCTTGTAGGCAGAGGAAGCAGTGATCCAGATGTAAAACAGGATTTAGGAGAGATAGCTGCTTTAATAGAAAGTAAACTTTCAGGCATCCGTGTACAAGATTGTTATTTAACTGCTGCCAACCCGAGTTTTATCGATGGTCTAGGTATTGCTAATGCATCTTCTCATTCTAATGTATTAGTCCTTCCTTATTTGTTGTTTACCGGAATATTAATGAATTCAATGAAAAAAGCAATTAAGGAATACGCCGATGCAAGCAAAAAATATGAACTTGCATCTTATTTAGGCTATCATCCTTATATTGCAGATATTTTAAAAGAAAGACTAGCAGAAATAACCGAGGAAAATAAACATGTATCCATTAATGGTTAAGATGGAAAACAAAGAATGCATCATTGTAGGTGGAGGGAAAGTAGCACTTCGAAAAACTACCACCCTTTTAAAAGAGAAAGCAAATATAACGATTATAAGTCCTGAAGTTTGTCCAGAATTAGAGGATTTAGAAGCGGATGGGAAACTTACCATCATTAAAAGGCAAGCGGTGGATGATGACTTCACGTTTGCCTTTTATGTGGTGGCAGCAACAAATGATGAACAAGTAAACAAACAAATAGCCAAGAAGTTGGAGAAAACAAAGCTCGTTAATATTGCTTCTTCAACTTTAGATGGCAACTGCCAAGTCCCTGCAAGCTTCCAAAAAGGAAAGCTAATTCTTACTGTTTCAACTAGTGGTGCCAGTCCCATGCTAGCCAAAAAAATTAGGGATGAATGGTCCTCCGTTTATGATGATAATTTTGAACAATATCTTGACTTTTTATATGAAGCAAGAGAAATAATAAAACAGCTGCATTTGTCAGCTCAACATAAAAGAGAGCTGTTGCAAGAAATTATTGACGAACAATATAAAAATTCGGCAACCCTTCGAAAATCTTTTTACACCCTTCTGAAAAACTTCTAATTCGTTTTGAGTTAGAAGTTTTTTGTTAGTAAAGGCTGTTTTCTAAAAGTTTGTTGTTTTTGAATAAAATAATAAACACAACAATTTATACGAAAAGAGCGTTAGTAAAAGAATCTTCTTTTAATAGGATGTTCAAGCAGTCACCAATCTAAAGCTTTATCCGCTCTTCCTGTTTCTAAATGATAGAGAATCTTCAACTAAAAACGTTTAAAGCCTGTGCTCGCTACATCCTGTAGAAGCAAGTTGCAGGGGGCTGCGCTGCCTCGTTCTTATTGCTTCTAATTTGTTCCCTTTTTCAACACATATTATAATTAAGGTGACTTATATTTTAAATAAAAAATACAGAATATTCCTGAAAAGTTCATTAACATTATATTGAATGATTTATATTTCCTGTAATATAATTTCGGTAAGAAACCTGCAATTGGTAATTTTAGAAAAATTAGAGTCTTGAATCAAGTACATTATTAACCTATTACAATACTTATTGATGCTAATTCTTCCTTAAATAGTATCTTAATAAAGTGGAAGGAAGGGGTTAAATGAATTTTAGTACAAAGCTTTATGGAGGTCTTGGAATTATTATTATTTTAATAACGATTCTTATAGCAGTACTTTTGAATATGCTAAAACAACAAAATGTTAACATGCATATTATTGTTAATGAATTGTCTGAGAGAATTAAAAGTACCGCTATTATTCAAAATGAATTAAATAACATGAGCAGGGAAGTCATTGAAATTTCAACCAACCCTTCGGAAGAAACGCTAATAAAGATAGGGAATGATTGGGAAGACTCTAAAACAAATATTAACACATCCGTTGCAACATTAAAGGAAATGGATAAAAGGGAACAGTCTCAGGAATTGATTATGAAGTTTTCTACCATTTATAAGACATATGAAGAAAGTGGACAAGAAATTATTATGAAACACCAAAGGGATAGGAATAGTGAGTCAGATTCTTCAGAGATATTCCCGAATCAAGAAAAGGAACGCCTTCTCCAAATTGTTAATTTACTATATACCTTGCAAGAACAAGAAATGAAAGATGAACTTTTTCGCACAAAAGAAACATATAATTTAGCCGTTAAAATGATTTATATTTATGCTTTTATAGGTGTTTTCATTAGTGTAGCATTAGCGATTTGGATGATAAAAGGGATGACTAAAAATCTTAATCGTGTTTCTTCTGTCATGTCTAGTGTTGCATATTATCACGGAACTCAATTCCCTCGAATTAAAGTAAGTACAAAAGATGAGATGGGGAAAATTGCAGAAGCCTATAATGAAATGGCATCATCATTAGAAGAGCACTCAAAACATGAAACAGAACTAAAGAAAAAAGCAGAAGAACAAAGCTGGCTTGATTCGCAAATTGCATCTATTACGGCTACTTATCCACGTGCTGAGGACTTTAAATTTTTAGCCAATTTATTTATTTCCCAGATTACACCAGCGATAGAAGCTCAATACGGGGTATTCTACATTAAAGAAGGATTAGGAGAACGACAGTGTTTAGACATAATTGCAACTTACGGGTTTGTGAATAACAATGAAGGTAAACAAAGCTTTCTTTTAGGAGAAAAGCTGGTGGGGCAATGTGCCTTAGAGAATAGACCAATAAATATTACGCAAATTCCAAATGATTATATAGAAATTGAATCTGGAATAGGAAAAGCGGCGCCTAAACATATTCTTATTCTCCCTATCGAATATAAAGGTGAAGTACTGGCAGTAATTGAGTTTGCTTCCGTTAAACTATTTAGTCCTATGCAACAAAAATTATTAAAGAAGGTAATAGAGCATTTAGGTGTAACAATTAATAGTATTAAGAACCGAATGCAGGTTAAAAGACTGTTAGAAGATTCACAAGCTTTAACGGAAGAATTACAGAACCAATCAGAAGAACTACAAGCACAGCAGCAAGAATTAATAGCAATAAATGAGGAACTGGAAGCACAATATAAATATTCTGAGCAAAAAAATGAGGAGCTGGAAAAGCTCAGTGTGATTTTAGAGGAAAAGGCACAGCAGCTTGTGCTTAGTTCTCAGTATAAATCAGAATTTCTCGCTAATATGTCTCATGAACTTCGTACACCGCTTAACAGTATGTTAATACTTGCCCAAATGTTATTGGAAAAAAACAATGATAATTTATCATCGAGACAAGTAGAATATTTACAGACAATCAATTCTTCTGGTAATGACCTGCTGCATTTAATAAATGATATTCTAGATTTAGCTAAGATAGAAACTGGGAAAATGGACATCATTGAAGAGGATGTGATGCTTGAAAATATTAAAGTATTTGCGGAAAAACAATTTTATCACTTAGCTGAAAAAAAAGGATTAGATTTTAAAGTGATTGCAAGTGAAGACCTACCAGTATCAATCTATACGGATGAACATCGTTTAAAACAAATTCTCACAAATTTATTATCCAATGCCTTTAAATTTACTAATAAAGGAAGTGTGACATTATACATACAACATGTTTCAGAATCTAAATTTAAAGTAAATGATCTACCTCTAACAGGTTCGGCGATAACATTTACAGTTAGTGATACAGGAGTGGGTATTGCAAAAGATAAACAAAATCTTATATTTGAAGCCTTTCATCAAGCAGATGGAACTACTAGCCGTACATATGGGGGGACTGGATTAGGCCTTTCTATAAGTAAGGAAATATCTAGTTTGCTTGGAGGCGTACTTACGGTGAGAAGCAAAGAAGGAATAGGAAGTTCGTTTACTTTTTATTTACCATATAAACCAAGAACAAAAAATCAAAAATCAAGCTTAATAGAAAAAGAAGCAGCAGCTGATATTGAGAAAATAGAAGCTATGATGAATGGAGAGAACAAGTCTGCTATTTTTAATAAGGAAGTGAAAGGTGAATCCTCACTTAAAGGAAAGAAAATATTAATTGTGGATGACGATATGAGAAACATTTTTTCACTTGCTGCTGTATTAGAAGAGTATGACATGGAAGTGCTTTTTGCGGAAAATGGAAAAGAAGGAATTGCTGTTTTAATAGAAAATAAGGATATCGATCTTATTTTAATGGATATAATGATGCCAGAAATGGACGGATTTGAGGCCATGTCTAAAATTAGAAGTATGCCGAAGTTTCAAAGTCTGCCAATTATTGCTTTGACCGCAAAAGCAATGAAACATAATCGAGAACAATGTATAAACGCTGGTGCATCTGATTATATAAGTAAACCAATAAATTTAGAACAACTATACTCATTAATTCAGGTATGGTTGTATAGAAGTTAGGTGGGAATCATCATTTCCGGATATCTTAATAATAAAAAGTTGAAAGATAGTGAGTTGGAGAACATTGAAATCGAATTATTATTAGAAGGAATATATCGGTATTATGGATATGATTTTCGAAATTATGCTTTCCCATTTCTCAAAAGAAGAGTGTTATATCGAGTAGGAGCAGAAAATTTAACTAGTATATCAGAATTGCAAAATATGGTTTTTCATAACCCATTAATAATGAAGAAATTGCTTTTGGATTTTTCTATTTCTGTAACAGAAATGTTTCGTGACCCTCTCTTTTTTTTGATGTTAAGGAAAAAAGTTATTCCAATAATAAGAGATGCTCCTTTTATTCGTATATGGCATGTTGGATGTGCTTCCGGTGAGGAAGTGTATTCGATGGCAATTATGTTGAGCGAAGAAGGGCTGCTAAATAAAACGAGGATCTATGCCACGGATATGAATAACAATAATTTAGAAAAAGCAAAAAGAGGAAATTTCCCTTTAGAAAAAATGCAAATATACACAAAAAATTATATGAAAGCAGGAGGGAAAAATGCTTTTTCAGAGTACTACTCCGTGAGAAGCAATGCAGCAGCATTTCATCCTTTTTTAAAAGAAAATTTTATATTTTCTCAACATAATTTAGCTACAGATCAATCTTTTAATGATTTTCATATCATTATATGCCGCAATGTAATGATTTATTTCAATAAAAAGCTGCAGAACCGAGTACATCAATTATTATATAATAGCCTCATTCCATCAGGTTTTCTTGGATTAGGCAAAAGAGAGGAGGTTCGGTTTACAGATTATGCAGGACATTACGAAGAATATGCTTCCGAAGAAAAAATATACCGTAAAATTAAATGAACCGAAAAGAACAGAACCTGTCAACATTTTAATGGTAGATGACCTTTCGGAAAACTTGCTTGCATTAGAAGCGGTATTAAGCTCCCCTAATTATCATTTAGTCAGTGCGAAATCAGGTGTAGAGGCATTAAAATATATTTTGCAATACGACTTTGCGGTAATCCTTCTTGATGTACAAATGCCCGGGCTAAACGGTTTTGAGACAGCAAATTTAATAAAAAAGAGAAAAAGGTCAATGGATATTCCCATTATTTTTATTACAGCTATTAGTAATGAGATAGACCATATCATTAAAGGATACGAAGTAGGAGCGATTGATTATATTGTAAAACCTTTTAATCCTGATGTATTAAAGAGTAAGGTTGAACAACTTGTAAATATATATGAGCATCATACGGAGAATTTAAGAGAAATGGAACTCGAACGCTCTCTTGAAAGGGAAAGGATAAACTTAGAGCTAAACCTTACTAAATTAGATTTACATAAACAGGAGGCTTTATCAAAGGTTATACAAGAAACAATGCTTGATACAATCATTACATTTAATGAAGAAGGCTTCATATTATCCGTTAATCCAATAGGCGGAAAGATGTTTGGTTACCAGCCTGCAGAATTAATTGGAAAACATATATCTATTCTCCTTTGTTCAATTGGAATAAAGGAAGAAGATAAAACTTCCTCTTTGATAACTTGTTTGTTTGATTCTATAGGTAAGATTATTGAAGGTGTTGCAAAGAGAAAAGATAAAAGTACATTTCCGGCAGATATACAAATTGGTGAGGCAATGTTAGAGAATGACCATATCTTTGTATGCACTGTTCGTGATATTACAGAGCGGAAAGAAATAGAAAAAATGAGGAAAGAACAAATAGATAAATTAGAACAAGTAGTGAAAGAGAGAACGTTAGATTTGTTATTGGTTAATCAAAAGTTAATCCAAGAAATTGAGGAAAGAAATAAGGTAGCTGAAGACCTTTTATTATCAGAAGGACGCTTTCAGCAGATTTTTGAGGCAAGCCCTTGCTTAATGGCGATACGCTCTATACAAGAAGGAAAATTTATTGCTGTAAATAATAACTGGATAAACAATACGGGTTACGATGCCGATGAATGGAAAAGCAATAATAGTGATTGGGGAGTTTTCGAAGAAGAAGAGGGGAATTATGTAAGCATTTCTGAATGTGAATGGAATACACCAATGAACAATAGGAAAGTTACATATAATACGAAATCTGGCATGAAAAGGGAAGCCTTATTGTCAACAGAAACAATTATGATTGAAAATAGGAATTGTGTCTTAATCGTATTAAATGATATTACAGAAAGAACATTAATGGAAAAAGAAATGTATAAATTGGATCAATTGAATTTGGTAGGGGAAATGGCTGCGGGGATTGCTCATGAAATTCGAAATCCAATGACTACTGTTCATGGTTTTTTACAAATGGGAAAACTAGATAATCAGCAATTATCGGTAGAGCATATGGATTTAATGATAGATGAATTAGACAGGGCAAATAAAATTATTAAAGAATTTTTAACCTTAGCCAAAAATAAAACAAGTGATAAAAAATATCAATCGCTTAATGACATTATTGAAATAATTTATCCACTTCTAAATGCAGAAGCTCTCTTATCGGGGAAAAGGGTATTGCTTCATTTAGAAACAAGTCCAATGCTTTACCTGGATGAAAAAGAAATTCGTCAGCTTTTGTTGAATTTAGCATTAAATGGACTTGAATCAATGTCTTATGGTGGAATTCTTACGATTAAAACATTTGTTGAAAAAGAACATGTTGTTTTACAAGTCATAGATAGTGGCGAAGGAATAAAAGAAGAAATTCTAGATAAGTTAGGAACACCTTTTTTCACAACAAAAGAAAATGGCACAGGGTTAGGACTAGCTGTTTGCTATAGTATCGCAGATCGTCATCATGCAAATATTAAAATTAATACAAGTAATAAAGGAACTACATTTTCCATTTATTTTAGAGCAGTATGATCATAATTATAACTTAAGATAGGAGAATAATAGTTGCGAAAAAAATGGTTTATCATATTAGTATGTATCGTTTTTTTTGGTGGATTATTAAGTTATATAATAAAAGAAATGAATCAAAAAAAACCTAAGATAGTAGTAGTTTTAAAAGAAACAAAAACAGATTATTGGAGGATGATGATTGCTGGTCTAGAAAATGCCTTTACTAATTATGAAGTAGAGGGAAAAGTGCTGGCAATGGACAATACGAACGAAACGCAGCTAGTCATCCTAAAACAAGTGTTAGAGGAAAAACCAGATGCATTAATATTTTCTCCTGATCATCCGAAGGCTTTTATACCGATATTAAAGGAATATAAGAAAAATAACATTCCCGTTTTACTTGTTGATACAAATTTAGAATGGTTGGATAAAACTTCATTTATCGGAACAAATAATATTGCATTAGGTAAAAAAGCAGGTGAACTACTGTCATCTATGGCCCAGCCGAATGATAAAATATTACTTATGGGTTGGAAATCTAATGATATTGTCATTGGAGATCGGATTGAAGGAGCAAATGAAACCTTAAATAATGCTGGCATTCATACAATTATTGAGGATCAATCGGAACATGGAGAAAAAATTGAACAGATACTTACCAGAGTTCTTCAAACGAATCCTAAGCTAAAAGGAATATTTGCCGGAGATGACATTACAGCCCTTAAAGTAATGAAGATTTTACAAGAAAAAAAATTAGAGATTCCTGTTGTAGGTGCGGATGGCATTATAAAAATGGTTGAATTAATTGAAAAGGGCACCTTAAAATCTACTATTGCCCAAAATCCATATGATATGGGTTATATTAGTGTAGAAAATGCTCTTAAGGCAATTGATGGGAAGAAAGTGAATAAGGAAATAGATAGTAATGTCGATATCATTACGAGAGATAATGCAAAAAGTAAAATGTCATTTATTGAAAAAATAACTCAAAATGAATAATGCAGGGGTTTTAAGGAAATAGAGGTAATGTGGCTGTACTTAAATGATTTTAGACAGCCACATTATTTTTTGGTATGCTTACTTTTTATTTTTTACATAGGCGATTAAATAGCTTGTAAATTTATAGTCTTTTGCCAGCCATGCTGCATGATTTCTTTTAATAAAGCTTTCTCCTTCTATAAAGGAAGAAAATCTTTCTGGAAGCTGTTGTTTTTTATAGTCAATGGCCCATTCTTTATTCGTTAAAGGATAAAGAAAAAATGTTTCTTCTGCCTTATTTTCGTATAACGTGCCTAATGGAGACTCTTTTATATTAAAGGTATTTTTTCTGACATCTTCTCTTAACGGTTCAAGCGGGAATGTATCTGTCACAAAGTTTTTGTATGCGTCTGTTGTTAAGGTGCAGCCAGAAGCTTTTGCGTGGCCACCGCCACCGTATTGTCCTGCGATTTTAGAAACATCCACATGATCATGAATCGTTCGGAAACCCATTCTTTTACCGCCAATATTCAGAATGGCGATGTAATCTAAATGTGGATATTCTTTGCCGAGTTCATTCCCAAGCTCTGAATGATACGATTCTGCATACACAACACCAGCAAAGTATCCGTCTATTTCTGTCTGAACAAGCTCCCGTCTTTTGCGGCGAATATATCGTTCAATCTTACTGTCTTCCATCTCTAAAATCTTTTCTTCGAGATCATCAAAAAAGAAATGATCGCTTTCTTGAAGTTTTGCCATCATTTTGTCTTCGAATTCTCCCATTGAAATCAGGAAAAACAGGGCATTTAATCTTTTCGCTTGCTGGTTGTCATTCTTCTCCCAATCCCAAGTATCGTATTGTCTTACAAGCTCAACAAACTCAGTAATACAATCGGATGGAGTAAGATAATCATGCTGAACAAGATATTCGTATAATAAAGAAGTAGCCGATGTTAAATTTCCGTCAGCATCTTCAACTGATACATATCCCCATTCATGATCATTTAAATGTAAAGCTGTTTTATGATGATCAATTAATTGCACCTTTCCTCCTTTTTTATAAAATGCATCTAATCTTTTCGTATTTTCTTCATTAACAGAAAGATCGGTTATGAATAGAAAAGGATGATTCTCTTCCTGTTGCAGGAATTTCTCTACTTCTTGATTTAAACTGGAAACAGAATTATAACGTACTTCCACCTTTTCTCCAAAAGCAAGCTTTGCTAAAATTCCACAGCCGATACCATCTAAATCATTATGTGATAACAATTTGTACATTTTTTTTCACCTCTGCCCAATAGTATAATCTAATATGGAAAAAATAGAACCGTTTGTTACATTTTTCTTTTATTATTTTTGGCTGTTTTCTTAAAGTTTGTTGTTTTTTACGTAAAACAATAGGAGAAGAAGTACTCAGCAGCCTGCATACACGTAGACTCCTGTGGGAATGCAAGAAAGACGAGACCCCACAGGAGCGTATGCGACGAGGAGGCGCTCGACGCTCGTTCACGGAAAGCGAAGTGTATTCAGGCTGCGAGTTTAAAAGCAACAGTCTATACGAAAACAGCCTTATTTTTATACTTACTTTAAAAGAAAGGGAACTACTGTGAATAGTCCCCAGAATGAGCTTTTTAAATAGATGATAGGTTTATTTACGAAACTCTTTTGCATAATGTGCAAGGGCAAGTAAAGGAAATATTTTATTGTAGCTTTGATAGTGAATATAAAATTGACGAGGTAGGCCAATGCCTGTTGGATAATCGACGCTATTAGAATTTTTGACTTCTTGTAAAAGAAAGGGTATTCCTTTTGAAACAGTTTCACTTTTTGCTTCTCCTGCAGCAATTAAAGCATCGATTGCCCATGCCGTTTGCGATTCTGTACTAAAGGGTAAAGGGACATAGTACATTTTCTCACAGCTTTGGCAAGACTCTCCCCATCCGCCGTCTTGTCTTTGTATCCTTTTTAACCACTTTACAGCTCTTACAATGCTAGGATCTGTCTTTTGTACACCAACTGCAATAAGTCCAGTTATTGCTGCCCAAGTGCCATAGATATAACATACGCCCCAACGGCCATACCATGAGCCATTTTTTTGCTGATGGTCAAGCAGCCAATTGATGCTTGTTTGGATAGGAGTGTGTGATTTGTTTAGACCAGCAAAATTGCCTAAGTATTCTAATACCCGCCCTGTTAAATCTGCTGTGGAAGGATCAACAGCTGCATCTCTTGCATTTTCAATGGGGATATGTTGTAGTAGCTCCCAGTTTGTATTTTTCTCAAAAGCACCCCATCCTCCATCCCTATTCTGCATGGATAATAAAAACGTTAACCCCCTTTGATAAGCTTGATAGCTTCTATTATCAACAGTGGCTATTTTTGTTAAGGCACGCAATACAACGGCAGTATCATCATTATCTGGATTATTTGTATTAATATTAGAAAACCCCCATCCCCCAGGTTTGATGCGTGGATTATGAATGGCCCAGTCTCCTTTTTTTGAATGCTGCTTTTTTAATAGATAGGATATAGACCGTTGAATAGCTGGTGTATCGATCGATAGACCAGCTTGTTGTAAAGAATAACTAATTAAACCAGTATCCCAAACAGTTGAAGATGAATTTTCCAAATGAATATATTTTCCTTTTTTATGTATAAGGGAAGAAAGGCCTTTCATTGCTTTTTGGATTACAATGGAATCTTTTTTATAACCTAGAGCAAGCAACCCATAGATCATAAAAAAAGTAGCAGTTGCGTAGCTATAAAGTGTTCCATCTTCCTCCAAACGGTCGAGTATATATTTCTCAGCATACATATATCCAAGATTATGCATATAGATAGGAAGCTTGCCTATTTTCTTTATTTCTTTCCAAATAGGTGATAATGGTGAACGTGTATCGTTTAATTCTGAATAGGAAGGGTAGAGTGGTATATTTCTGTCAAATAGATCATCCATATTAGGTGTATGTTTAGAAAGAACAGCAAACTTTTTATTTGATGCAATTAACATAGGAATAAAATGTATTCGGGCATATGAGCTAAATTGAAAAAAATTAATCGGTTGGTAGGTAGGAAGAAGTAAAAATGTCATTGGTATGTAAATCATATTGGACCATGGATACATGCCATTAACCGATAACATCCAGCGAATCATAAAGTGGGTTTTTGCCAACCCCCTGTTTGCAAGAATAAAAGTTTTTGCATTTTGCATTTTTTCATCATTTTTATCAACATATCCGGAATATAAAAGAGCTGTATAGGCAATAACAGTCGCAGACAAATTGCCGTTATGTTCGTCATTATAAGCCTGCCAAAATCCTTTATCGTGTTGGGATGCTTTTAAACTTTTAACCAGCAATTGAATATTTTTTTCTTCGTCCGTGAAATCCAATGCTCGACAAGTAATAATAAAAAAGGCATCTGTTATTAAGCTGCCTTGAAATCGAAACCTCCAGGAACCATCTATATGTTGTAGTTCCGTTAATTCATTGATTCTTTTCCCTATTTCTTTCTCTATTTTTTTCATTAGCATTCATACTGTCACCTCACAATCCTAAGTAAACCATCCGGCTGAATGAAGATCCTCTTTATATACGTACGCAAATAGGCGGTATATTCATGAATAGAAAAAATGGGTTTAGTCTTTCAATGATGTAGGAGAAAAATGGAATATAGTAACTGATGATTTATAAAATAATCCGAGTTTCTTCTATTATATATGTATATATGCAAATTTTATGAAGAATATGAAAGGAGAAAAGGCAAGGGATGATAGCCCTTGCCTTACATGGAATGGTTAGAATTTATAATAAAGCATTTTCGTGTTTTACTTTTAACTTACTCCATCTTTTTTCAACCTCTTTATTAAAATCATTTAACATTTCTTTATTCTCTTCTTTTAACAAGTGTTTAGTTTTTCCCATAAATTTTAACCACTCTGTTAAAGGAACTTTTTTATCCTTAGCTTCAGGATCATAAGTAATTGTAGTAATTCCATTTTCCACTTCATATAGTGGAAAGAAGCAGGAATTTACAGCAGCTTCTACTATTTTTGTTCCGAATTGATCTTCTGCTTTCCAATTTAAAGGACAGGATACAAGTAGTTTTCCATATACGGTTCCAACATTTTGAGCATACCATTGCGCTTTAGCAGCTTTTTTAATTAAATCTTGTGGGAAAGCTTCCGAAGCGGTAAACACATAAGGAATATTGGTTGCAGCCATAATTTGAGCAGTGTCCTTATGGTGAAATGATTTTCCTTTTTGTGCACGCCCTACGCCACTTGTACTGGTCATATGACCAATAGGTGTAGAATAAGACAATTGTGAGCCAGTATTCATATAGCCTTCATTATCATACTCTAGCATGATTAAGTTATGATTTCTTAAAGCGGTTCCAATTGCAGAACCCATCCCAATATCCATTCCGCCATCGCCTGTGATCATGACAAAAGTGGTGTTCTCTTGAACTTCAATTTCTCCTCGTCGCTGCAATTCTAAAAAGGCTTCCACTGTTCCGGAAAGGGTAGCTGGTCCATTTTGGAATAAGTTATGCATCATTGTTTGTTTATGTGAAGTGTGTGGATATGCAGTTGTGACAACATAAGCACAGCCTGTATGAAATAGAACAACCACATCTCCTTCAATTCCTTTAAAAAATAATTCTAAGCCAGATAAAATTCCACAGCCAGGACATGCACCATGTCCTGGTGCCAATCTTTTTGGCTTAACTGCAAGAGAGCGTAAAGGCGGTACTTTTACATTTAAGCGGTTATTATCTTCGTCCGGAGTAACTTGTATTAATCCAGTATTATAAGCTTCTCCATACTGAGGTTCAATGACAGGAGTTAAGTCGTTTTCCGGTTTACCAATATAATGTCCGTAATAATCAAATGGCTTCTCTGCATATCCCTTATCTAATGCATCAAGTGTCATTTGAAAAAATTGCTCTGCGTCATCTGCATAAAAATCTTTTCCGCCTAATCCGAACACTCTGCTTAAAACGATTGTTTCATTGTTTTTATCTTCTTGAATAGCAGATTTTACTTCATGGGTTAAGTTTGGTCCATTTCCACCATATGAATCAGCACGTTCCCCGACTAATAAAGCTTTTACATTTTTTAAAGCTTCTCTAATTTCTGCTGCAGGGAATGGACGGATAATATTTGGACTAATAACACCTGCTTTAATTCCTTTTTTACGTAACTGATCGACTACATCTTTAGCTGTTTCAGCCGCTGAATTAAGAAGGAATAAAGCAACTTCCGCATCTTCCATCATATAAACGTCTATAATTGGATAAGATCGGCCAGACATTTTTTCAAATTCTTTGGAGATTTCAGCAAATACATCTTTTGCCTGATACATAGCTTCTGACTGCTGATAATGGTTATTCAGCAAATCATCTCCGTTCATATGAGCTCCTATGGTTACTGGCTTCTTCGGATCTCGAATAGCTGGATAGTCAGTTGGACAAGGACCAACAAAATCTTGTACTACTTTTTTATCTTTAAAATACTGTACTTTTCTTTTTTGATGGGAAGTAAAGAACCCGTCGTAAGCAACAATTACTGGCAAACGAACTTTTGCGTGTTCGGCAATTTTTAAGGCCATAATATTTAAGTCATAAACCGCTTGTGGTGTTCTTGCAGTTATAATAACCCAACCGGTATTTAAAGCAAAATATAAATCAGAATGATCTCCGCGGATATCCAGTGGTCCGCTGATAGCACGAGTAACAAGGTTTAATACCATCGGAAAGCGTGTTCCCGATTGAACAGGCATTTGTTCTAGCATATACATAAACCCATTAGCACTTGTTGCATTCACAACACGAGCTCCTGTAGCTGCAGCTCCGTAGCATATTCCAGCAGAGCCATGTTCTCCATCAGCTGGAATCAATTGAATATCATGTTCTCCACGAGTTTTCATTTGGTCCAAATATTGAGCTACCTCTGTTGATGGGGTGATTGGGAAATAACCCATAACATGATAATTGATTTGTGCAGCGGCCATTGCAGCCATTTCATTCCCAGATTCAAATGTTGTTACTTGCACCGGAGCATTTTGAATAATTAAATCATTCTCTAATACTGACATTTATAAACTCCCCCCTGTAGTTACATAAGGAAACTCTTGTTTTACTTGATGTGTTTCCGTAAATCCTTCTGTTTCTCGAACAGAGCTAAGTGCACTAGTCGGGCATGCTTCAAGACATTTTAAACATCCTTTGCAATATTGGTAATCAATTCCTTGTAAAGACATAATCGTACGTCCTTTTTTGTTTACTTTTTTATCCCAAACAAAGCAAAGGTCTGGACAAACGGCATCACAAGAAGCACAGCTTATGCAGCTTTCTTTGTCGAATTTCGGTAAGAACCCTTGGCGAGATCCACCTAAATCTTTTACAAGGCTATTTCCTTGTGCAGTAATAACACCACCAATTAGCTGGTTATCATATCCTAGTGATGAACGTGGTCGTGAAAATGGTTTTATGTGAGCATCTTGAGGAGTTTCATAAGTTTTAAAAGTTACTTCGTTATACCCTCTATCAAATGTTCGAATGTTGGATTCCACAAGATGAGGATATTTTTTTTCAAATGTTTTTCTTATTACATTTCGCATCGCATCAGGGTCAAGAAAATCACAAATGCGAAATAGGGCTCCAAGCATAGCAGTGTTAACTCTTGTTTTTTCTTTTACAGCAATTTGAAGAGCATCAACAATTGCAAGTTTTCCATATTCCAGATTGAGATCTCTTTTTACATCATCAAAGTCTCTAGCTGAGTTAACCAAGATGATTCCATTTGGATTAAAACCACTTGTAACATTGACAGATTTGTATAATGCCTCATGGAATATACCGATAACATGAGGCTCTTCAATAGGGCTGTGTGCCCGGATTTCTGTATCTGGATCACAGAAACGAATAAAACTTTTTACTGGAGATCCTTTTTTTTCGGATCCATAGGAGGAAAAATTTGCGCCGTTTAAACCGAGGCCAAGTACACCAGATTCAGCTAGCATCTTTCCTGCAAGGTTTGCACCTAATCCACCAATTGATTCTAATCGAATTTCAAAAAAACCGAGTTCATTTTTAGTCGGTAATATAGACATTGAACTCCCCCCTCATAGCATAATTTTGAATACGTTGAACTGCGTTGAAAAGTAGAAATATTCAGAAAAAAACAGAAAATTTAAAAAATGAGTATAGCTTTTATTCTAATAGATAAATCTTTGTTAAGCTGTGACAATTATCGTAACTTTCTAGATTCTATATGATGAGTTCTTAAAAATTCCGTTTAAAAGTGACGAAAAATTGAACAAAAACAAGATGCCTCACTAATTTTCGATGTAAATTAGTGAGGCATCTTGTTTTTTTAACAGAGCCATTAGTAAAGACGCTAGCCAGTTCTTATTGTTCATAAATGATTTTTCCTGTTTCCACGGCATCATATCCAACAGCTTTTAATTCGTTTTTGAACTCTTTTGACGTTAATAATTCTTTTATTAGTTGAATGAGCTCTCTATTTTTTTCTGATTTAAGAATCACTAAATCGTAGCTTTCTGTAATAAGTGGGATAAAATCAATCCCTGCTGTGTAGGATGCTTTTTCAATTCCTATTCCGATGTCTGCTTTTCCTTGGTTAATGCCTGCGGCTACACTATAGTGGCTCATACATTCATGATGATAACCATTTACCTCTTCTTTTTTTATATGATGCAGTTTTAATTGTTCATCCAGTAGTATTCGGGCTCCCGAACCTATTTCTCTATTAAGGATCTTAATATCATTACGTTTTAAATCGGTCCAGCCTTTAATATTTTTTGGATTTCCAAGTTCAATATACAAGCCAGCTTTCCTTGTAATATACCTCATAACGATAAAGGAATGACTGACAAGCAGTTTTTTTAAATAAGGAATATTATAAGAACTAGTTTCCCCGTCATATAAGTGTGTACTTACAATATCCGCTTCTCCGTTATACAAGGCTAGTAATCCATTTAAACTGCCAATATAAGAGCGAAGAGGCCTATATGCTTTTCCCCTTAATTCAAAATGTTTTGCTAAAATATCCAAAGAACTATCTTGTCCACTAATAATAATGGAGCGATGGTTTGTCAACGGATTATTAAAATAATGATCAATATCAACAGTTGTTTGCGATGTATCTTTCTCTTTGCGGTCTACCAGTGTCTCCTTCGCATTATTTTTAAAAATTTCTAAGTCTTCAGCATCTACTCGCATTTGCCTGCCAACTCTATAGGCTTTAATTTTCCCTTTTTTTATAAGGTCATAAACAGTTAATTTGGAAACCTTTAAAATATCGGCAATCTCTTCAGTTGTAAAGGATTCATTATGATTCATCATTAATCCCCCAAAAATTTTTTTGAAATTTTTTTCATTTTACCATTTACTAACTTTTAAATCACACTTATAATCACAAATAACTAATTATATTTAAACATAACTAAATATATTTATCGAAATATTGTTTTTTATTTATTGTGATGTTTAGTTATATTTAATTATAGTTAATAATTATAAGGAGGAAACAAGAGATGAAAAGAAAACACGTATTAGCATTTTTTTTCAGTTTTGCCCTTTTACTTTTAGCAGCATGTGGGGCAAATGAAAAAACAACCAAAGACACACCAAAAGAAACACAAAAAGAAACAGTAGAATTAAATATTTCAGCTGCTGCTAGTTTAAAAGGTGCAATGGCAGACTTGCAAAAAGCATTTCAAAAATCTCATTCAGAAGTAAAGTTTGTCAATAACTTTGGGAGCTCAGGAACTTTAGCTCAACAAATTCAACAAGGTGCACCGGCGGATGTTTTTCTGTCAGCAGATCAAAAATGGATGAATACGTTGGCTGATGGCAAATTAATTAAAGATGATACAAGAAAAGACTTTTCAGGAAATAAAATTGTTCTAATCACTGAAAAAGATAGCGATCTTGCTATTAAGTCCTTTAACGATATAAAAGCAGATGCAATTGGTCAAGTTGCAATCGGTGATCCAAAAAGCGTACCTGCAGGAACTTATACGAAAGAAGCCCTTGAAAAAATCAACAAATGGAAAGAATTAGAAAAACATTTTGTGTTTGGCAGTGATGTAGTACAAACTTTAACATACGTAGAATCAGGAAATACAGATATTGGCTTTGTGTATTCTAGTGATGCTAGTACATCAGATAAAGTAAAAGTCCTTGCAGAAGCAGATTCGGCATGGCATAAACCAATTATTTATCCGGCAGCTGTTTTAAATGAATCGAAAAATCCTGATGAAGCAACAGAGTTTGTAAACTTTTTATTAACAGATGAGGCGCAAGAAATTTTAAGCAAATACGGATTTAAAAAATAGTTTTTCTTTATAAGGATTCAGTATTCAAACGCCTTTTGAAATCTGAATATTAAAAAAGTTTTTAGTTTACTTCAAGTAGGGAGTTATTAACATATATGGATTATACACCTCTATTTTTGTCATTGAAAGTTGCGAGTATTGCTACCTGTATTGTTTTTATATTAGGCGTTGTTTTAGCAAAACTCATAGCGCGTAGAGATTTTTTTGGGAAAAGTGTAGTAGAAGCGGTGATATTATTGCCAATGGTACTGCCGCCAACCGTAGTTGGGTTTTCGATTCTTTATTTTTTCGGTAAAAACGGACTGGTTGGGAAACTACTTCTGCAATGGTTTGATTTTCAGATTGTATTTACATGGATTGGAGCCGTTATTGCATCGATAGTAGTTGCGTTTCCTTTAATGTATCAAAGTGCTTCAGCAGCTTTTCAAAACTATGAAAAAAACTTAGAAAATGCAGCATTAACGATGGGGGCTACTAGATGGAGAGTGTTTTGGACTGTTTCTTTTCCGCTAGCATGGCCAGGACTTCTGGCAGGACTTGTGTTAACTTTTGCCAGATCATTAGGTGAGTTTGGAGCAACATTAATGATTGCTGGCTTTATTCCTGGTAAAACCGACACTATTCCACTTACCATATATTTTGCTGTTCAATCAGGTAATGCAGACATGGCAAACTATTGGGTAGTAATCCTTATCATACTTGGGTTTTGTGCTATTATTTGGCTGAACTGGTGGAGTAAACGCAATATGTTGAAATATAAAAGTGAAAAGTGAGAAGAAAGGAGAATAAGCACATGCTTGCCATACAAATAAAAAAACATCTTCCGCATTTTACTTTGGATATGGAATTAGTAGCAGAAAATAATATTATTATTCTTTTTGGCAAGTCAGGTTCCGGAAAAACAACGGTGTTAAACTGTATTGCCGGCTTGGATCATCCAGATGAAGGCATCATCCGACTAAACGATTGCGTTTTTTATCAGACAAATGAAAAGCCTTTAAAAATACAAAAACGAAATATTGGTTATTTATTTCAGGATTTTGCGTTATTTCCCCATATGACGGTGGAAAAAAACATTCAATATGGCATGAAAAGTCAAGAGCTTATGGATCGCCTAGTTCATGTAATTGGCATTGAACATTTGTTGAAAAAATATCCAAAACAAATTTCAGGCGGCGAAAAACAACGTGTTGCATTAGCTCGTGCGCTATCGACGGAACCAAAAATACTGTTGCTTGATGAACCGTTCTCAAGCCTGGATCAGCAAACAAAAAATGAATGTCATTTAGAACTTTTAAGACTTCATGATATTTGGAAAATACCAATAATCATGGTTACACATGATTATGAAGAAGCAAAAAAATTAGGAAGCCGTATATTGCATATGAGACAGGGACAAATTGTCGATAGTGAGCAATTATCAGTAAGTTGATGCGTGTAATAATTGGTTGGACAAGCTGAATAATTAGTATAGAAATTGTTTATCGATTGCCATTAGCAGAATATAGCTAATGGCAATTCTTTTGAATTTTATCCCCTTTTTTTATAAGGCTCTTTTCGTATAGATTGTTGTTATGTAACCCGTAGCCTGAATACACTTCGCTTTCCGCGGACGAGTGCCGGGCCTCCTCGTCGCTATGCTCCTGTGGGGTCTCCTTTTGACTCGCATTTCCCGCAGGAGTCTCACGCCTTCCGCTTTAATCAACAAAGTATCAAAATCAACAATTAGCTTTAACACAGCCAAATTTAATAAAAAATTTCTGAAGAAGTAGACGATAAACGATATTTCATTTTGAATTTTTGTGAAAAACGGATATATTTTCCTATAGAAATCTGTAATTGTTACGATTTATTGAATAAAACAGCATAATGGAAACGTTTTTACAAAAAAGGGTGTCATATTATCTGACAATTATATTGATTTAAAAATGCACAAAAAATATTATCGAAATAACAACAGAGAATTCCAATTAATGTCATTTATAACACTGGCATGTTGGAAACCTCCTAGTAAAACCTAAAAGTGGGAGAGTGATTGATAAAAGAAAATAGTGGCAAAGCATTAAAAGGTGCATTCGTGTTTAGAAAAAAACATATTTTCAGGGAGGGAGAGAGTGTGAAGACGATTAATCAAGAACTAGAAGATCGAATTGCCCGTCACCCTTGCTATAGTGAGGATGCTCATCACTATTTTGCACGTATGCATGTACCTGTAGCACCGGCATGCAATATTCAATGCAATTATTGCAGCCGCAAATTTGATTGTGCAAACGAAAGTAGACCGGGTGTAGTAAGTGAAGTATTAAAACCAGAAGAGGCAGTAAAAAAAGCTTTAATAGTTGCAGGTGAAATTCAGCAAACTTCCGTTATTGGTATTGCTGGTCCTGGAGATCCTTTAGCAAATCCACAAAAAACGTTTGATACTTTTCGTGGCATTGCAGAACAAGCTCCGGATTTAAAGTTATGTTTAAGTACAAATGGATTACGGCTATTGGAATTTGTGGATACAATACATGAATTGAATATCGATCATGTAACGATAACAATTAATGCAGTAAATCCATTAATCGGGCAGCATGTTTATTCATGGATATTCTATGAAGGTAAACGATATAAAGGATTAGAGGCAGCAGAAATTTTAATTAATAACCAGTTAAAAGGACTGGAAGCATTAACAGAGCGTGGAATCTTATGTAAAGTTAATTCTGTTTTAATACCAGGTGTAAACGACCATCATATGGAAGAAATTTCGAAGGCGGTTAAGGACAGAGGTGCCTTTGTTCATAACATTATGCCTTTAATTGTTACTCCAGATACTGTTTTTGAAAAAAATGGAGTTAGAAATCCGACTGCTAAAGAAGTACAGCAAATTCAGGAAAAGTGTTCAGGAAGTTTAAAAATGATGAAACATTGTAGACAATGTCGTGCTGATGCTATTGGTCTACTAGGGGAAGACAGAAGTGCTGAGTTTTCAAAGGAAAATATTATGGACTATCCTGTCCGTTATGATCTTGAAGCTAGAAAGCAATTTCAAGATGAGCTTGAAATGAAAGTAAAGCAAAACAAACAAAAGAAACAGGAAAGAGCAGCTAAAATAAGAGAAGAAATAGCATCTCCTTCTCCTGCTGTAAGAATTGCAGCCACTACTCGTGGGAATGCAAGAGTAAACTTGCATTTTGGCCACGCAAAAGAGTTTTTAATATTTGATGTTCAAAATGATTCCATAAAGTTTGTAGGTGTAAGAAAAGTTCAATCTTACTGTGTCGGTAAAGTGAACTGTGGGACGAATAAAGGTCCAATTTTAGCAGAAACGGCAGAAATTTTAAAAGATTGTCAGATGTTATTAAGTTCTGGGATTGGTGAAACACCAAAAAAATATTTGTTAGATAGAGGAATTGTTCCTTTTGTAAAATCTGGTGATATAGAGGAACTGCTTTATGAAAGCAGCAAATTTTACCGCTATATGAATAGTTCTGAACCAATTTTTAGTTAAAAAAATCTCAAAATTCAAAAAACTTGAGGGGGAAAATCAAATGCGTCAAATAGCTTTTTATGGTAAAGGTGGAATTGGAAAATCAACAACTTCTCAAAATACTTTGGCTCAATTAGCTACAAAATTCGGTCAAAAAATTATGATTGTAGGTTGTGACCCAAAAGCGGATTCAACTCGTTTAATTTTAAATACGAAAGCACAAAGTACAGTATTAGAGCTTGCTGCTCAGATGGGTACAGTGGAAGATTTAGAATTAGATGATGTATTAGATACAGGATTTGGAGATATTTTATGCGTAGAATCGGGTGGTCCAGAGCCAGGTGTTGGTTGCGCTGGTCGTGGAATTATCACTTCTATCAATTTCCTAGAAGAAGAAGGAGCATATGAAGGGTTAGATTTTGTATCGTATGACGTTTTAGGGGATGTTGTATGTGGTGGATTTGCAATGCCGATTCGTGAAAATAAAGCACAAGAAATCTACATTGTCTGTTCCGGAGAAATGATGGCAATGTATGCTGCTAATAATATCGCCCGAGGAATTTTAAAATATGCAAATAGCGGTGGAGTACGTTTAGGTGGCTTAATTTGTAACAGCCGTAATACAGACCGTGAAGCGGAGCTTATCTCAGAACTTGCTCGCCGATTAAATACACAAATGATTCACTTTGTTCCAAGAAATAACGTAGTACAGCATGCTGAATTGCGTAAACAGACGGTTGCGCAATATAAACCAGAAGATCCACAAGCAAAAGAATATGAAATATTAGCACAAAAAATTCTTGATAATAAAATGTTAAATATCCCAACTCCAATTGAAATGGAAGAATTAGAAGAATTATTAATGGAGTATGGTGTTATCGAGGATGACGAAACTCAAATTAAAAAATTAGAAGAAAAAGAGGCTTCAGCAAAATAAATTATATTATCCAAAATGGAGGTGATATGAATTGAGTACAAAAGAAATTACTGATAAACAGCAAATCATTGAGGAATTGCTTGAGGTCTATCCGGAAAGAACGAAGAAATTTAAAAAGAAACATTTTCAAGTAGTAGATGAAGAAAGTATTGAAAGTGGAAAATGTTCCGTTAAGTCTAATATTAAATCACGCCCAGGTGTTATGACTATTCGTGGTTGTGCTTATGCAGGATCCAAAGGGGTGGTTTGGGGCCCAATTAAAGATATGATTCACATAAGCCATGGTCCGGTAGGATGCGGACAATATAGTTGGGGAACTAGAAGAAACTATGCGAATGGCACATTAGGCGTTAATAATTTCACTGTTATGCAAGTGACAACTGATTTCCAAGAGCGCGATATTGTCTTCGGTGGGGATAAAAAGCTAGAAGCATTATGTAAAGAAGTAAAAGAAATGTTCCCATTAGCAAAAGGCATTTCCATTCAATCCGAATGTCCTGTAGGACTAATTGGAGATGATATTGAAGCGGTCGGCAAAAAAATGACCAAAGAACTTGACATTCCTGTTATACCGGTTCGTTGCGAAGGATTCCGGGGAGTGAGCCAGTCTTTAGGTCATCATATTGCTAATGATACCATACGTGACCATGTTATGGGAACTCGTGAGCTTGAAGAAGCTGGACCATATGATGTAGCAATAATTGGTGACTATAACATAGGTGGAGACGCATGGGCATCTCGTATCTTGTTAGAAGAAATTGGTTTAAGAGTAATTGCTCAATGGTCCGGGGATGGTTCCATTAATGAATTGGGAATTACGCATAAGTCCAAACTGAATTTAATCCACTGTTATCGTTCTATGAACTATATGGCGAAAACAATGGAAAAAGAATATGGTATTCCTTGGATGGAATATAATTTCTTTGGACCAACTAAAACAATTGAAAGCTTACGTGCTATTGCTGCTCATTTTGATGAAACAATACAGGCTAATGCTGAAAGAGTAATCGCAGCATATCAAGCAGAGACGGAAGAAATTATTCAGAAATACCGCCCTCGTTTAGAAGGTAAAAAAGTAATGCTCATCATTGGGGGATTACGTTCAAGACATACGATTGGCGCATATGAAGATCTTGGAATGGAAATTGTGGCAACTGGATATGAATTCGCTCATAAAGATGATTATGAAAAAACAATTACTGAGTTAAAAGAAGGTACGATTCTTTATGATGATCCAGGTGCATATGATGTAGAATTTTTATCTGATAAATTGGATATTGATTTAATGGGTGCAGGTGTTAAAGAGAAATATGTGTACCATAAATTAGGTGTTCCATTTAGACAAATGCATTCATGGGATTATAGTGGTCCATATCATGGTTTTGATGGCTTTAAAGTCTTTGCACAAGATATGGATACGGCTATTAACAGTCCAGTTTGGGATTTAGTAAAGGCACCATTTTAAGCAGAAAAGGGGGGGAAAAGATGACAAAAAAAATTGAAATTAAAGACCATAATACATTGTTTCAATCAGAAAAATATGTAAAGCAGGCAGAAAATAAAAAAGTATTTGAGGCGGCCTGTTCTGCACAAGAGGTAGAAGAAACGATTGATTTTCTAAAAACAGAAGAATATAAAGAAAAGAATTTCGGACGGGAAGCAGCTACGATAAATCCTGCTAAAGCATGCCAACCGTTAGGGGCTGTACTTGCTGGATTAGGTTTTGAAGGAACTCTTCCATTTGTGCATGGTTCACAAGGGTGTGTTGCATATTTCCGCAGTCATTTTGCTCGTCACTTTAAAGAACCGGTACCTGCTGTATCATCATCTATGACGGAAGATGGAGCAGTTTTTGGAGGAATGAGAAACTTAATAGAAGGACTACAAAATAGTACTACGTTGTACAAACCAAAAATGGTAGCGGTGAGTACGACTTGTATGGCAGAAGTTATTGGAGATGACTTAGGCGCCTTTATTGAAAATGCTCGCATTGAAGGAGCAATTGATCAGGAGTTTCCTGTTCCATATGCAAATACGCCAAGTTTTGTTGGATCACATTTAACTGGATATGATGCCATGATGCGTTCTATATTAGAGTATCTTTCAGAGAAAAAAGGGGATTTATCATATAAAGCACCAAATGAAAAATTAAATATTATTCCAGGGTTTGATACTTACACAGGAAACTTTGAAGAATTAAAAAGAATCCTTAGTCTAATGGATGTTGATTATACCATTTTAGGAGATCATAGTGGCAATTTAGATTCTCCTGCAAATGGAGAATACAGCTATTATTACGGTGGTACAAAATTAGAAGATGTGGCACAAGCGCATAATGCTAATGCTACTCTCCTTATGCAAAAATATTCTACGAAAAAAGTTGCTAAATATATTGGTAAAAAGTGGAAGCAGGATACAGTTGAAATGTCTACTCCAATTGGGATTAAAAATACAGATCAGCTGCTAAAAAATATTAAAGAAGCAACTGGAAAGGATATTCCAGAAGAATTGAAGATTGAACGAGGACGTGTAGTAGATGCTTTAACGGATTCTCATCCATATCTACATGGAAAACGAGTGGCAATGGCTGGAGATCCTGACTTATTATTAGGTTTAATTTCCTTCTGTTTAGAAGTAGGAATTGAACCAGTGCATATTGTTTGTACAAATGGAGATAAGAAATTTTTAGAAGAAGCAGAGGCCCTTTTAAAAGCAAGCCCTTATGGAATAGAAGGGAAAGTTCATATCGGCAAAGACTTATGGCATATGCGTTCTTTATTATTAACAGAACCAGTTGACTTTGCGATTGGAAGTACACATATGAAATATTGTGCAAAAGATGCTGACATTCCATTGGTTCGTGTAGGTTTCCCTATTTTTGACCGTCATCATATGCACCGTTATCCGATTATTGGATACCAAGGTACATTAAATTTACTAACGTTAATCGTTAATACTCTATTACAGCAATTAGATGATAATGCACCTGGTCATAGTTTTGATACTGTTAGATAATGGGGATTGTCGTTATCAAATTCTATAGGAAATAAAGAAAAATAGTTAGTCAGTGGGGAGTTGCAGCTCTTCACTGACTATTAGTTTACAAAGGGCGGTGGAGATGTGAAAAATTATGTGGTAGATGCATTACAAGAACCAGCATGTGAACACAATGCGTCTAAAACCGATCGTAATAAAGGCTGCGCAAGACCTAAGCCAGGGGAAGCTGCTGGAGGATGTTCTTTTGATGGAGCGCAAATTACCCTTTTGCCGATTGTTGATGCAGCGCATCTCGTTCATGGTCCGATTGCGTGTGGGGGTAATAGCTGGGAAGCGAGAGGAAGCTTAAGCTCAGGTTCTCATCTTTATCAATACGGATTAACGACTGATTTAAATGAGCAACATATTATTTTTGGAGGAGAACAAAAATTAAGAGACTCTATCCAAGAGATTGTAAAAAGATTTAATCCTCCTGCTGTTTTTGTCTATTCAACGTGTATTACAGCTTTAATTGGAGTCGACTTAGATGCTATTTGCCGCAGTGAAACAGAAAAATTAGGCGTTTCCGTCATTCCCGTTAATAGTCCAGGATTTGTCGGCAGTAAAAATCTTGGAAACAGACTAGCGGGTGAGGCTTTATTGGATTATGTAATAGGGACAGGGTTGCCTCCTGTGGAATCGAAATGGGATATTAATCTAATCGGTGAATACAACATTGCCGGTGAGATGTGGGATATAAAAGCTTTATTTGATCAAGTTGGCATTAAAATTTTATCAAGAATTACAGGGGACGGAAGGTTTAATGAAATTCGTTGGGCACATAGAGCAAAGGTTAATATGGTGGTATGCAGCCGGGCATTAATAAATATGGCAAGAAAAATGGAAGAAAAATATGAAATTCCTTATTTTGAAGGATCCTTTTATGGAGCAACAGAAACAACATTGTCATTAAAAACGATTGCCTATTTATTAAACGATAGAGATCTAATAACTCGTGTGCATCACTTTACAAAAGAGGAAGAAGAAAAATTAGATAAAGAGCTGCTGTTTTATAGAAAGAAATTAAAAGGGAAACGAGCCATTCTTTATACAGGTGGTGTAAAGAGCTGGTCTATTATTACTGCTTTGCAAGAGCTTGGCATTGACGTAGTAGGTGTTGGTACAAATAAAAGTACGAAAGAAGATATTGCAAGAATAAGAAAACGTGTTGAAAATCATGTGGAATTAATAGAGTCCGGTGGGGCGAAAAGAATATTGCAAACATTCCGTAAAGAGAATGCGGATATCATTATTGCGGGCGGACGTAATATGTATGTTGCTTTAAAGGAACATATTCCATTTATCGATATCAATCAAGAAAGGCATCATGCCTATGCTGGATATGTAGGATTAAAAAGGTTAGCGGAACAGCTTGTTTATACTCTAGAAAATCCGATTTGGGAGAAAATACAAATTCAGCCGCCATGGAAGGAGCTTTAGAGGTATGGTTATTTTAAAAAAGGAAAAAAAATTAGCCATCAACCCTTTAAAAGTCAGTCAAACCTTAGGTGGAGTATTGGCTTTACAAGGATTCTTCCGAGCAATTCCAATTGTACATGGGTCACAAGGTTGTGCGGCTTTTATTAAAGCATTAATGACGCAGCATTATCGAGAACCTATCTCTGTACAAACAACAGCTTTGCAAGAAATGAACATTATTTTTGGCGCTGAACAAAGCATGATAGAAGCACTGGATGTGGTGATGGAAAAACATCAACCATCCATTATAGCGGTTTTAAGTACAGGTTTAACGGAAACCGCTGGTGATGACATAAAGGGAAACATAAAAAACTATGTAAAAGAGACCAATCCGTCAAATTGCTTTGTATTCCCAGTTGCTTTGCCGGATTTTGAAGGATCACTAGAGTCCGGTTATCGATTAACGGTAGAAGCAATGCTAAAGGAGTTAATTATATATACAAAAGATAGTCATCCAGTAAAAAAGATAAAAAATCAAATAAACTTTATTCCTGGAGCACATTTGACGCCAGGAGATGTGATGGAAATTAAAAGGATTCTTGCATCTTTTGGATTAAGTGTCATAACAGCACCGGATTTATCCACTTCACTTGCAGGAACTCTTACAAAAGGATATTCCCCTCTATCTCAAGGAGGTATATCTGTAAAAGAACTACAGCAAATGCTTTCTTCAGAATTTACCATTGCAGTTGGAGCAAGTATGGAAAATGCTGCTCAGATTTTAGAAGAGTCTGCTAGTATTCCATATCGAGTATTTACTAGTTTATCTGGACTTGAAGCGAATGATGCATTTTTTTCCTTTTTACAAACACTTAGTGAAAAGCCTGTTTCCCCCTTTTATCGGT
Organism: Niallia sp. 01092; assembly: GCF_052318935.1. Taxonomy (NCBI): domain Bacteria; kingdom Bacillati; phylum Bacillota; class Bacilli; order Caryophanales; family Bacillaceae; genus Niallia; species Niallia sp. 01092. Next base: position 181,836 of record NZ_JBQRKO010000004.1, read on the forward strand.
GGGAAAGAGATAATCTAGTAGATTGTTTATTAGATGCTCATTTTAATTTTTTAGGGAAAAAAATAGTTGCTGCATTGGAGCCAGATCATCTTTATTCCGTAATAAGCGTATGTAAGGAGTTAGGAATAACATTATCCGGATTAGTGACAACATTTCCTACAGACTCGTTGTCTAAACTAGAGGAGCAAATCACAATAGGGGATTTGGACGATTTAGAAAAAATGGCGATAGGAGCAGACTTGTGGATTAGTAATTCTCATGGGGAGCAAGGAGCAAGTCGAATGAATATTCCGTTTATGCCAATGGGATTTCCAATTTTCCACCAAATAGGCAGTTCGTTAATCACAAGTGTCGGATATCGGGGGACGACAGAAACAATTATTAAGTTGGGGAATTTAATCAAATAGGAATGGAAGTGAAAGAGATGATTAAAGTGGCATTTGCTACAGAAGATGGAATATATGTGAATACGCATTTCGGATACTCTGAAGCCTTTGATGTTTATGAAGTGACAAAAGACAAATACGAGAAGTTGGCAACAAGAGTCATAAAGTATAAGGAAGATAATAATGAAAGTGACCGAATCGAAGAACGGCTAAACATTGTGATGGATTGTACTTTGTTATTTATTAATCAAATAGGTCCAACAGCTGCGGCACGTGTTACAAGAAATAAAATTATGCCAGTGAAAGTAAAAGAAGGAACATCTATCCAAGAACAATTAGATCGGTTACTTACAATGTTACAAACAAATCCTCCATTATGGTTAGTAAAAGCAATGAATAGTAAAGTTGAAAAAGAACGTACATTTTAATAGTTATTAGAATGGGGTGAGTGGATATGAATTCGGTGCTTTATCAAAGTGGGAGTCAGGATGTATCAAATCGCTATAGCAGACAATTAAAGCTCTTAGGAAAAGAAGGCCAGCAGAAACTAAAAAATACAACAGTATTTATAGCGGGAATCGGTGGTTTAGGAGGAACAACAGCCATTTATTTAGCAGCCGCAGGGGTTGGAAAGCTAATAATCGCACATGAAGGAAATATCGTGCTGCCTGATTTAAACCGACAAATATTAATGGACAGTGAAAAGCTAGGAACCGAACGAATTCCATGTGCAATCGAGAGCTTAAAACGAATTAATCCAGAGGTGGAAATTGAAGCGTATTCTCATAAAATTACCTATGAATCATCCTATTCACTAGTAGAGGCGGCAGATGTTGTTGTGGATGCACGTTATGATCCTCCTGAAAGATATGCTTTAAACCAGTTGTGTGTAGATATAGGTAAACCAATGGTAGAAGCGGCAATGTCTGGTTTTGAAATCTCACTTACAACAATTAAACCGAATGAAACAGCTTGCTTAGCTTGTATTTTTCCAGAAAGAGATAAAAGTTGGGAGCCGTTGGGGTTTCCAGTATTAGGTGCAACGTCTGGAATTGCAGGATGTTTAGCTGCGATAGAGGTAACAAAAATAGTAACAGGGATTGGAGAGCCATATTATAATAAACTATTTCGATTGGACTCATTGCAGTTTCAATCCAGTATTTTTTCGTTAAAACGGAATCCTTCATGTAAACATTGTGCTACAAAAAAGGAGGAAGTAAATGCATGAAAAACCCATTAAAAGAACTATATGATGCAGAAGATTTTTTTGATTTTTATCGTGTACCATATCATCTGGAAATTCTAAATGTATCTCGCATGCATATCCTTAAAACTTTCCGAAATTATTTGCAGGAAGAAGGGTATCTTGAGGCTGATTCCACAGATAAAGAAGTTTGGAATGTACAAAGGGCTCTACTCATTAGAGCTTATAATGAATTTGTAAAACCAACTCCGATGAGACAGAAGTTTTTCCCAACTTTTTATCAAAAAAACGGAACATTTTATGCATTTGATCAAATAAAAAAAATAGGAGCTGATCAATCATGCAAATAACGGAAGATGCAGTAAAAAAAGTACTGGATCTGATGGAGCAGCAAGATAATAGGGAAATGGGTCTGCGTATTAAAGCGATGCCTGCAGAAGATAAAGTAGATTTTCAACTATATTGGGAAAGTGAAGAATTGCCTTCTGATAAGATTATCCAACAAGAAGGATTGAAAATATTTTTAGATGATGATTCTAGTAAACTATTAGAAGAAATGACAATCTTTTATACGGTACAGGATGGAAAAGAAGGGTTGTTTATCATGAATGCAATTTCAGACTGTTCTAGTTGTTCTACCGTTTGTTTTTAAAAACGATTATAAAAAAGAGAGGGGGAATAGAAGTGGAGTATATTCAATTTTGCGATACAACATTAAGAGATGGAGAGCAAGCGGCAGGTGTTGTTTTTACTGCTGAAGAAAAGAGACAAATAGCAAAATTATTATCTGAATCTGGGGTAGAGCAGGCAGAGGTTGGAATACCTGCGATGGGGAAAGAAGAGCAAGAGGTTATCCATTCCATTGTTGATATGAATTTGCCGATTCAATTAATCACATGGAATCGTGCAGTGAAACAAGATATTGATGCCTCTAGACAAGCAGGTGTAAATTGGGTTCATATTTCTATCCCAACTTCTGATATTCAAATGTATCACAAATTAAGGTTAAACCGGCAGGAAATATCGCTGCTCATTCAACGTGCTGTTGATTATGCAAAGTCCTTTGATTTGTGTGTGTCAGTCGGATTTGAAGATGCTTCACGGGCAAGTCTTTCTTTTTTAATTGAGCTAATAAACACCTTATATAAGGATGGGGTAACAAGATTCCGTTATGCAGATACAGTATCGGTTTTAAATCCAATCACAACCCAAATAAATGTGCAAAAAATAATGAAGGAATGTCGGGCTGATATCGAACTGGAAATTCACTGTCATAATGATTTTGGTTTAGCAACTGCCAATACTCTTTCTGCTCTTTTTGCAGGTGCAAAGTGGGCAAGTACTACTATTTGCGGAATTGGAGAACGGGCAGGGAATGCTCCTATAGAAGAGGTGGCAATGGGTTGGCGACATCTTTATAATGGAAAATTAAATGTAAATACTACTCATTTTCATAAAATGGCAGAAGTAGTAAGCCGAGCATCTGGCAGGGAGATATCTGATGATAAGCCAATTATTGGTTCGAAGGTTTTTACTCATGAATCAGGAATACATGTGGATGGACTGTTAAAACATAGCGATACGTATCAAACATTTGATCCAATGGAGGTAGGCCGTACACATCATTTTATTTTAGGAAAGCATTCTGGTTTGGCGTCGATTGTTTACTTTTTACAAAAAGAAGGAATTCATATTAACAAACAACAAGGGCAAGATATAATAGATTATGTTCGAATGCTGACAAGTGAAACAAAAAAAGCGATTGAGGTATCAGATCTAAAAACTTTTTTTAATCAATTAAATACATAGAGAAGAGTAAATTATTGAAAGGAATGATCTGATATCATTCCTTTTTTGCTTGTTATCGCTTAAAAAAGCAAAATTAATTTTCATCAAATGGGAAGTTGGAGAAAGAAAAAAGAAGAATCAGCTCTAAGATTCATCTTTTTTCTTCTATTATTTATAAATCTTTTAAGAGGATAATTTAGAATTTGGATCATCAAAAACTGCGAGTTTATCAACAATTTTTTGACTTGCGGCATCAAGGCCGAGTATCTTTACTTTATTATGATTTTCTCGATATTTTAGCACTACCTTATCAAGTGCTCCAACCGCAGAATCATCCCAAAGGCGTGCGTTGGAAAAATCAACGGTAATCGTTTTATGTTCTACTTGAAAGTTAAAAGCAGAGATAAAATCTTCCACTGATGCAAAAAACAGCTGACCTTCAACAGCATAAGTATGATTGTTTTGTTTCTTTACTCGAACTTTAGAGATTTTTGCTACAAAGAATATAGCGCTTAAAATAACACCTGCAATAACTCCCTTTGATAAATCGTGTGTTGCAACAATAATGCATACAGTTGTTAACATGACAAGTACATCCGTTTTGGGCGCTTTTTTTAAATAAGAAAAAGAAGACCAATCAAATGTACTAATGGAAACCACAATCATAATTCCAGCAAGTACAGGCATTGGAATTTGCGCGACTAATTCTCCTAATACAAGGATTAAAAGTAATAAAAATAGCCCGGAAACCAAAGTAGAGAGTCTTGTTCGTCCCCCCGACTTGATATTGATAGCAGTTTGACCGATCATCGCACATCCAGCCATACCGCCAAAGAAACCAGTAATGATATTGGCAATTCCTTGCCCACGTGCTTCTCTGTTTTTATTGCTGTCTGTTCCTGTTGCATCATCCACAATCGTTGCTGTTAGTAATGACTCTAATAAGCCAACAAGGGCAAGTGCAATTGAGTATGGAAAGATAATAGCAAGCGTTTCAAGAGAAAAAGGGATGTTGGGAATTAGAAAAGTTGGCAATGTTTGAGTGATTGCTCCTAAATCTCCAACTGTACCAATATTAATATCACCAAAGATACTTGCGGCTGTTAAAATAATAATCGCAATTAATGGTGCTGGAACGGATTTTATAAATTTTGGCAATATATATACGATTAATAGAGTAAGAACAACAAATATGTAGGTAATATTGGAAATGCCCCAAAAGCTAGGAATTTGTGCTGCAAATATTAGGATTGCAAGTGCATTAACAAATCCCATCATTACAGGACGTGGAATAAACTTCATTAATTTAGCAATTTTACATACACCAAAAATAACTTGAATAATTCCAGTTAAAATTGTTGCCGCAAATAAATATTGCAGTCCATACTCTTTGACTAATGGTCCTAGAACTAAAGCCATTGCTCCAGCAGCAGCAGAAATCATGGCAGACCTTCCGCCAGCAAATGAAATAATAACCGCAATGCAAAAGGATGTATACAAACCAACGATTGGGTCCACCCCTGCAATAATGGAGAATGCGATAACCTCGGGAATTAATGCAAGTGACACGACCATTCCCGCGAGAATATCTACTCGGGTGTTGGAAAACCAATCTTTTTTAATCTTTTCTAACAGTTTAGTCACCCCATAAACAAGTAGTGTAGATCTTACACCTAATAATAGACGTTCAATGAATATTAAAAAAGTTTATCATGAATCTTTCTAAAAAGGAATATCTTTGGCCAGGGGATAGTAACCAATTAAAATAAACAAGTGGTATACTTTGGTAGCGACGCAATGAGTAAGAGAAATAGGAGTGACGGACGATAATGCTTCTATAATTACTTCGACTCTTTTTATTCCAAAAAAGCATCTACCTCTTTAATTGGTAGACGCTTTTCGTGAAAAATTACTATTACTCTGTATACTGGCTTTTCTTTTTGTAATGAGACTCACAATCCAACCAAGTACAAGTCCTGTCATGCTAAGCATTACCCAGCCAAGTCCCTCGCTGTATAATGGCAAGTTATTTGCAAAAAAAGCTGTGATTGGGTCAATTAAGGACAATGCATCTGTTTCTAATTTAACAGCTGCTGCATTTAAGCCATCAACGATACTTATTACAGCTGTAAATAATGTCGTTATAACATATACGACACGACGATGTTTAAACAGCGGCGATAAAAAGGTGAGAAACATTAATGTAATGGCTAGTGGATAGAGCATCACCAACACAGGAACAGCGAATTTAATTATATTTGTTAATCCAACGTTGGCAACCACACCTGAAAAGACACAGAATAAAATGACAAACATTTTATAAGAAATACGAGGGAATAATTGATGAAAGCATTCAGCACAAGCTGTTGTTAAACCGATCCCTGTTTTCAAACATGCAAGAATAATGATGATTGCAAGTAATATACTGCCAAATGGGCCAAAGAAATGCTTCGATAACTGAGAAAATACTTGTCCGCCATTATCAAATAATCCAAAAGTTTCTGTTGTAGTTGCTCCCATATAAGCCACACTTACATAAATTACAGCCATGAGCAGTACACCGATTAACCCTGCTTTAGCAGTAGCAGCTACAATCTGTGCGGGTTTTGTTACGCCGAAGCCTTTGACAGCTTGTACGACAATAATTCCAAAAGCTAGTGAAGCTAGGGCATCCATTGTATTGTAGCCTTCTGTAAATCCTTTAAAAAATGCTTGATGGGCATAAACGCCATGCGGTTCTCCGATTGTACCGACAGGATTTGCAATTGCTGTAACGATTAAAGCACCAAGAAACACTAAGAAAACAGGTGTTAAAACTTTTCCGACCCAAACGATTATTTTAGCTGGGTTTAATGAAAACCAAAGTACTGCTAAAAAGTAAAGCGTTGTAAAAACCGCTAATCCAATCTGGTAATGTGACGGATCAAGAAATGGGGAAATCCCTATTTCATAAGAAACGGTCCCTGTTCGCGGCAATGCGAAAAATGGTCCAATGGTTAAATATAAGGCTATCGTAAAAACAAGACCATACACTGGATGAACACGACTTGCTAAATCTTGTAATTTGTTGCTTCCTGAAATCCCCATCGCAAAAATTCCTAAAAAAGGAAGTCCGATTCCAGTAACTAAAAATCCTAGAATGGCAATCCAAACGTGACTTCCGGCCTCTTGACCTAATTGCGCAGGGAAAATTAGGTTTCCTGCACCGAAAAATAAACCGAATAACATGGTTCCGATAACTAAATACGATGAAAAGGATAAGTTCTTTTTCATAGCTGACCTCCACATATGATGATATTCTGTACACCCTTATCGTTGATAAACGGCGAAATTATGGTGTATAACAATTCAAAAGACTTTTATGGAAATTATTCCGAAAAAGTAAAGTTAAGGAATTTTTAATGTGTGTTTTGAAAGTTTTAACCGATCCGTTTTATTTACCGATCTATTAGGAGAAATAGTAACAAGCTCTTAAATACACGTCAATTTAAAAGTTTATTGTGTTTTTTCTTACTTTTCTAATATATTGTTAGTTTGTTGAATTTCATATTTTACAGATAAAACTTTATATAGTTTAGTAGATGAAAGTGGTAAGATATTAGTAATGATTTCGTGATTATGTATGTCATTGATAAGGTATGAAAAAAGGAGAACAAGGATATGGCATATTTATTTTTGCTTATAACGAGTTTATTGTTTGGAGGGAATTTTGTAATTGGAAAGTTACTTGTTGGTCACGCATCGCCGATGACATTAACTAGCTTAAGGTGGATTATTGCCGTTTTGTGCCTGTTGCCATTAGTATGGTGGAAAGAAAAAAGGCTACTGCCTCCAAAAGGAGCTATTTTTCCTTTGTTTTTGATGGGATTAACAGGTGTTGTCATTTTTAATTTACTACAATTTGTGGCATTGCATAAAACTTCAGCAACAAATGTTGGGTTAATTTCTACATTAAATACGATGACGATTGCCGTTTGTTCTTTTTTATTTTTAAAAGAAAAAATAAATATTTTGCAAATATTTGCGATGTTATTGTCTTTTTTAGGCGTGATTTTAGTGCTGACAAAAGGAAATATGAAGTTATTAGTGAGTTTTCAATTAAATACAGGAGATCTGTATATGATTTGTGCGGTTTGTATTTGGGGAATTTACTCTGTTTGCAGCAAATGGGCAATGACAAAAAATATTAGTCCGTTAATGTCTACCTTTTATTCAGGCTTATTTGGTGTAATCGTTATTTTACCATTTAATATACTAACTTTTACTGTAAAGAACATAAATAGTTCTTTTATTTTAGCCATGTTGTTTACAGGTTTGTCTACTGTAATATGTATGGTTTTATGGAATATCGGGGTACAGAAAATTGGCGCTACAACAAGCGGACTATTTTTGAATTTTAATCCAATCTTTACAGCAATGCTTGCTTATTTAATTTTAGGAGAAAAAATGATTTGGATACAAGGAGCTGGAAGCATCGTTGTTATAGCTGGATGTTATTTATTTGCCTTTTTTAAGAAAGGTACACAGTGGAAAAAATCAGCAAGTAGTCAACCTGAAAAGTTAATACGTAATACATTGGAGCAGTGAACGCCATTAGTTCGCTGCTTTTATTGTATTCAAAAGAATATTTTTAACCTTTTCAGGACCTTCTTTTCAAAATTGTAACTTCCTAATTTTTAGAATAATTATAGAGGTATAAAAATAAAATAAAACAGAGACAATCTTGACATACCCTAACAAGAGAATTTTTTTGCGTTAAGAAACAAAATCCTTTATGTTATGGTATGAATTAACTTTAAAGGAGGAGTTAAAGATTGAGTATTTCAGAATTAAAAAGAACAGCTAGAGCATCGTTAAGTGGAAACTGGGGGAAAGGGGTTTTATTAACCGTTATTGTTTTTTTAATAAATGCCATATTGCCATCAATTGTGGAGGCTCCGTTAAGTGGAGGTTTTTCTAATTGGATTTTGCAAAAGGATATCCCAATTGGAGCAAGCATTGCTAGTACGGTCATTAGTATTATCCTAATTCCATTAGGCATAGCTTATACTTGGTTTTATTTAAGGATAATGAGAGAGGATTTTGCCCAAATAGCGGATGTATTTATTGTTTATAAAGATGTAAAAACCTCGTTAAAACTAATATGGGCATCTATCGTACAAGGAATATTTCTGTTCTTATGGTTCTTATTATTTATTATCCCTGGAATTATAAAAAGTTTCGCGTATTCTCAAACGTTTTTCCTGCTAAAAGATCATCCGGAATATACAGTTACCCAGGCCATTACAGAGAGCAGAAAAAGAATGAAAGGATATAAATGGAAATATTTTCTTTTAAATCTTAGTTTTATCGGATGGGCGATATTATGTTTAATAACAATTGGTATTGGTTTTTTATGGTTAGCTCCATATATTAGTGCATCATTAGCAGCTTTTTACGATGAGGTAATAGCAGATAAAGAAAATCTAGATTCAGAATTAATATGATGTTAGATATATCTTAAGTATACGCTCAGATGTTTTAAGCTGCATTTCCTTAAATATTTAGGAAAAAATAGAAAAAGGACTTTCTAAGCCGGTTATTTCGACTGCCTAGAAGTCCCTTTTTGATTGCGAACATAATAAGATTATTTACCAATTCTTTGATCAACCTGTGAGCAAACTTCTTCTGCAGAAAGCCCGCTTGCTTCAATAACAGATCCTTGCATTTCGGTATCCTGCATGCCCATCACGTTAGAATCACCGCCTGAAACGACACAGCAGTCACATCCATTTGCATCAGATTCCTGTTTTAGTTCTACTACATCATAGCCTTTATTCTTTAGTGCTTCTGAAATATTCGATAGAGATTGCTCCACTCCAACTTTTGCCATATGTAACACCTCCTCCAAATTTAACTTTTCCATTTGGAAAGAAAATTATTCTTAAAAAAATCTGAAGAAGAGAACATGTAGAATTAGATACAATCCTAGTTTTTTTATTCAATTTAACGGAAAATTAACGTAAGCTTATAATTCAATCGATTCTCCAATATTTAATACTTTTCCTGTTAAGCCGCGTTCTTTTAGTTTTTTCACAAATGCTTCGCCATCTTGTTTTATAACAGGAAACGTATTGTAATGAATAGGAACAACAAGTTTTGCGTTATACCATTCAGCAGCTTGAATTGCGTCTTCTGGTCCCATTGTGTAGTGATCACCTATCGGGAGGAAGGCGATATCAATAGGATGTCTATCCCCGATAGTTTTCATATCCCTAAAAAGGCCGGTATCACCTGCATGAAGGATGGTATAACCTTCTGCTTTAATAATATACCCACTAGGCATACCTCCGTATAAAATGTTGTGATTTTCTTCATCAACTATTCCAGAGCTATGAAAAGCATGTGTCATTTTTGCTGTTGCAAATCCTAAATCAAACGTACCACCAATATTCATGCCGATCGTTTTGACACCTTTCCATGACATATAGGCAGCAAGTTCAGGATTGGCAATAACAGGTGCATTATTTGCTTTAGCAATTGGTGCAGCATCTAATATATGATCCTTATGTGCATGTGTTAAAAGAACGGCGTTTGTTTTGATGTCTTCAACTTTTGTTTTTGCTGATGGGTTCCCGCTTATAAATGGATCAATGATAAGGGACTTTCCATTTGTAAAAATTTCGATTGTCGACTGGCCATGAAACGTGATTTTCATAAACGAACATCTCCTTCATACAGAAATTAGAATGTTAAAAATCAACTAGCATTGAATCGAAAAAAATCGAATATATCCCTCAGCTTATTGTATAAACGTATCATCTTTATTGATATGCCCTTAAATAGATAATATTAGTCTGCATCTTCTTATGTTGTTATTTTTTGCAAATTAGCAGCGGCTAATTCTTTTTCTTCTGCATTTAAAGTAGATAAAGGCTCTCGGCAGATTCCTGCGTGTACTCCTTTTAAGGTTAATAAATACTTAATGGTGCGCAATGCTCCAAGATCGATAATATCAGATGCTGCTTGTTTTATAGGTGTAAATAATTTAGTCGCCTCTGCTTTATCTTTTTTTTGCAATGCTGTAATTATTGGTTGCACTTCTTTCGGAAAAATATTGCCAATAATGCTGGTGATGCCATCATATCCGAATTCAGCATTTTCTATTAGTGCTAAATCAGTTCCCGATAGGATCATAAAGTCTTCGCCAAGTTGCTTCTTTACTGTTTTTACTGTAGTGGGATCACCTGCTTCTTTTAATGCCTTAATTTGCGGAAATGCTTCTACTAACTTAAATACTGTATTTGTTTCTAAATGAAAGCCTGTTCGCGGTGGGTTATTATAAAGCATGATAGGTAAGGAGGTAGCGGCACAAATAGCTTTTACATAGTGAAATGCTTCCTGCTGACTGATTCTTACATATGGCGGAAAACCTAGCATAATCGCATCTAGTTCGGCTTTATCAGCAGCACGAGCAAGTGTGACAGCATCTTTTGTTTGCACAGCTGCCACTCCACCGTACAGAAGCAAATCTTGTTTTGCTTCTTGTTTTACTGCTGAAAAGAAATCGCATCGTTCTTGGATCGTCATCGAATGTTGTTCACCTGTTGAGCCGCTGATAAGCAAAGCTGGAACTTCCTGTTTTTTATAATAGTCAATTAACGATGAAATTCCTTCAAAATCAAGTTCGCCTTTAGAAGAAAACGGGGTAACCATTGCTACGCTAAAAGGGATAAATGGATGTTTCATGGTTTTTCCTCCTTGCAAAAAAAGTATATAGTACCTATATTAATACATTTCTTAAATCGATATAAAATAATTTAGATATTTGAATGATTGAAAATAAAGGCTGTTTTCTCAAAGTTTGTTGTTTTTCACGGAAAAAAATGGGAGAAGCAGTACTCAGCAGACTGAATACACGTAGACTCCTGTGGGAATGCGAGAAAGACTCTGGCGCCACAGGAGCGTATGCGACGAGAAGGCTCGACGCTCGCCCACGGAAAGCGAAGTGTATTCAGGCTGCGCGTTTAAAAGCGACATTCTTTACGAAAACAGCCAAAATAAAAGAGGACGCTGAAACCCCAGCTATTAATGGAACAAAATGAACGATAGAATGAAAGGAATTTTTATTAAAAAGAGGAGACTTCTTTTGAGATTTGGTGGAGCTGCTAATGCCATATATTAATTATTTTTTATTCAGTACCTTGCATTGAACAATAGTAGGTGTTATATTGAAATTAGGAAATATTTAGTATAAACCAGTACTACACATTATATAGTACCGAAATAAAAGCAAGGAAGGAGGCTGTTTCTTGAACGTTCAATTTAAAAAAGGTGTTTTAGAGTTATGCGTACTGGTTCTTTTAGATAAACAGGATCGTTATGGGTATGAACTGGTACAAAAAATTTCTGATCAAATTGAGATATCAGAAGGTTCCGTTTATCCCCTTCTTAGAAGGTTGACAAAAGAAGAGTATTTTACAACCTATTTACAAGAATCAACAGAAGGTCCGTCGCGAAAGTATTATGCATTAACAGATAAAGGCAGAAAGTATCTGCATCAACTTCTTGAAGAGTGGAACCAATTTTCAAAAGGGGTTAATACATTAATAAAAGAAGGAGTTAATTATGAATAAAGTACAATTTCTAAACGAATTATCTTCTCAGTTAAAGAATTTGAAAAAATTGGAGCGAGAAGATATTTTACAAGATTATGAAGAACATTTTCGTTTTGGAGAAGAAGAGGGGAAAACAGAAGAAGAAATAGCCGCCACTTTAGGGTCGCCAAAAACAATTGCAAAAGAAATTTTAGCGAACTATCATATTGAAAAAGTAGGAAATGCCGCATCACTAGGAAATATTATGCGCGCATTATGGGCAGTGATTGGTTTAGGCTTCTTTAATTTGATGATTGTATTGGCTCCTTTTATTGCACTTGTTTCTGTTATTTTATCAGGGTGGCTTGTTAGTATTATAGGAATTTTTGCACCGTTGCTTATTTTTGTCAATATTATAGTCAGTTCCGTTTCCCTTCAGTGGTTTTCATTTTTTCTTTCATTAGCCTATTGTGGTCTAGGAATATTTCTATTTATGGGAATGCAAATCATTACAAAAGTGTTGATTCGAGTATTTGTCCGTTATTTAAAGTTTAATGCATCACTAGTAAAAGGTGGGTTGAGAAAATGAATAGAAAAAAATTAAGTCTTTTTGCTGCTTGTTTATTAATAGTTGGTTTAGTAGGTGCTGCAAGTACCTTTAAACAGCAAAAGGCAAAACAAACAGTAGCAGAAACAAAAGTAATAGAACGTACTGATTTTAATGAAATCTATATAGATTCCGATGATGCAAAAGTTGAGGTTATCCCTACACAAGATATGAAAGCGACGGTAGAACTGAACGGAATAAAACAAGAAAGCAGCAAGCTGAACTTTACTGCAAATATAGAAGGGAAAAGATTAAACATCAAGTTAAGGCATAGTCAACCGCAGCTAGTTATGTTTAATTTCTTCTATAAAACATTGGAGATGAAAGTATATCTTCCTACAAAGCAATACGATAAGCTGAATATTACCAATTTAAACGGAAGAGTAGATGTTGAGGATGTTAGCGTGACCAAGGCAGATATTCATACATCTAACGGCAGAATAGAATTAAAAAAGATAGCAGCAAGTGATGTAGAAGCAACAACAAATAATGGACGAATCTTATTAAATGATGTGACAGGAACTGTTAACGGAGAAACTAGTAATGGAAGAATTGAATTGCTGACAGATCATTTAGACCGGGATGTTAATCTCAGAAGTTATAATGGAAGCATTACAATTGAATCAGAAAAAGAGCCTAAAAATGCAACTTTTGATATAGATACAAATAATGGAAGTGTTGATGTTTTTGGAAAGAATGATGATCATACTGTAGTTGGAAAAGGAGAATATTTAATTAAGTTAAAAACAAGTAATGGAAGTATTGAAGTAACACATGAATAGATTTTGACAAGTATTTTTTATCTACATGAAAAATAAGCAATATGTACACTCGGGGTCTTCTCTAATAGAAGCCTCTTTTTTTTAGGCTGTTTTCTAAATGTTTGTTGTTTTTTACGTGAAAAAATGAGAGAAAAGTATCCAGCAGACTGAATACACGTAGACTCCTGTGGGAATGCGAGAAAGACGAGACCCCACAGGAGCGTATGCGACGAGGAGGCTCGACGCTCGCCCACGGAAAGCGAAGTGTATTCAGGCTGCGCGTTTAAAAGCAACAATCTATACGAAAACAGCCTTTTTTTTATTATCCCCTTAAATCGAAAGGAAGTTACCTGCCTGTAACATTCTTCAAAAAAGTTTACAAACATTTACCATTCTTTTATGTTTCCTAAACGATTCCTACATAATCACCGCCTATACTTAACAGAAAGGTTTGCCATTACATCAATTGAATCTATGAGGTGAAGCATTATGCGTGAAGAAAAGAGTTTCAATGTCTTTCACGATTATTCGTTCGTCCAAGCTTCTAAAATATCCTTGCCTAAACAAGTGGAATATTATTTGTATGTGAAAAGAGCGTTGGATTTCGTTTTAGCCACAATTGGTATTGTTGTTTCCTTACCAATCTTGCTGTTATTTGCTGTATTAATTGTAATAGAAACGCCAGGATCTCCTTTTTATGTACAGCAAAGAGTAGGAAAAGGAGGCAAATATTTTAATTTAATCAAGCTTCGTTCGATGAGAAATGATGCTGAGAAAGATGGCGCTAAATGGGCAGAAGCCAATGATCCAAGGGTGACAAAAGTGGGTGCTTTTATCCGAAAAACGCGAATCGATGAATTGCCCCAACTACTATCTGTATTAAAAGGAGATATGTCCCTTATTGGCCCAAGGCCTGAGAGACCTTATTTTACAGCGAAGTTCGACAGTGAAATTGCTGGGTTTTCCAATCGTCTTATTGTAAAGCCTGGATTAACCGGATTAGCGCAAGTAAATGGTGGTTACGATATCACACCAAAAGAAAAACTAAAATATGATATGGAATATATAGGTAATTTAACCTTTAAATTAGAACTGAAAATTTTAGTTAAAACAATAAAGGTTATTTTAACAGGAGAAGGTGCTCGTTAATTGTTCTCTGTAAAAAAATAAATAACAAATGGTGCGAAGTGGACTAGTTTTTCCACCATTATTATTACAGTAATACAAATAATGCAATTTTGGCTGCTTGGAAATACCTTAACTGTTCATGAATTTGGCACGGTCGGCATGCTTACGACGATTATTATGTTTTCACAAATAATATTGGACCTTGGCCTAGGATCTGCCATTATTCAAAAAGAACAAGCATCCCACAAGCAGCTGTCCACGTTGTTTTGGTTGAATATTGTGCTCGGCATTTTTCTATTTTTAGGCTTGCAGCTGAGCAGTCCAATTCTAGTAAACTTTTTTGACGAAGAGGCATTAACTCCTGATGTCAGGCTAATTGCTCTTCTATTTTTATTGGCGCCAATTGGCCAGCAGGCACTATATTTATTGCAGAAGGACCTATTTTTTCAAAAAATAGGAAAAATAGAAACTGCTAAAATATAGCGTTTTATTGGGATACTGCCGTTATGTTTTTATACGGCATCACCTTATTTGCAGTTGTATTAACGAATCAATTAGAAGTTGTTGCGTGAACCTATACCGCGATAAGCTTTATTAATTTTGTGATGGGAAGATGGTTATAAAAGTTTTATGGATTACAAGTGTGTATCCTAATTAACAACAGCCTGGGAGAGCTTCAAAATGATAGGGTAGCAGAGTATTTGTCTGCTAGTGATATTTTTGCTTTGCCTTCCTATACAGAAGGAATGCCAACTGTTGTCATAGAGGCACTTTCGTTAAAAATACCCGTTGTTTGTACACTTGTTGGAGGAGTTCCTGATTAATTTTGGACAGTTTGAACATGTATTACTATAGAACACTCATTTCACAAGTGGTCAGAGTGTAGACAATTTACAATTTGCAAAACGTTCAGACTGATCGAAAGCGTTTGTCGACAGCCTGAACACTCATTTCACAAGTGTGATAAGAAATCATAACAGGAGATTTTAGGAGGATGAAGGATGAATAAAGTGGTTGTAACGGGTGGAGCAGGTTTTATAGGATCACATATTGCAGAAGAACTGCTGGAAAAGGGATATAAAGTAATCGTCATCGATAATTTTTCTACAGGTTCATACAGTAATATTGCACATCTTCCTGTTGAAATTTACCAATATGATATTACTAATCCGAAAATTATTGATTTTATTGCATCATTAGAACCTAATTATATTATTCATCAAGCAGCACAAGTGAGTGTTGCAGATTCCGTGCACAATATATTACATGATGAAAACGTGAATGTTAAAGGATCTCTTCATGTAATGAAAGCAGCTGTAAAGGCTTCTGTTCAAAAATTAGTATTTGCATCATCAGCTGCGGTTTATGGAAATCCGCTATATTTGCCAGTAACAACAGAACATCCGACCGTGCCAGAATCACCATATGGGTTAACGAAACTGACAGTAGAAAAATATTTAAAGATGGCTTATAAATTTTATCAACTGCCATACAGCATACTTCGATACAGCAATGTCTATGGCCCAAGGCAGGACGCCAAAGGGGAAGGCGGCGTTGTTTCCATTTTTGCAGAAAGACTAAGCGAAAACAAAGATCTGATCGTATACGGAGATGGAGAGCAAACGAGGGATTTTATTTATGTAAAAGATGTGGCCGCTGCAAATGTTAAAGCATTAAATACAATTGGAAACATTTGTGTGAATGTTTCTTCCAATACGGCCATTTCTGTAAATGAACTATGGACAAAAATGAAAGAGGCTGCGTTTGTAGAAGAGGTTCAAGTAAAGTATGAACAAGAAAGAGCAGGGGATATTCGCCATAGCTTATTATGTAACAATGAAACGAAAAAGGTATTGGACTGGGCTCCAAAAACAAGCATGGATATTGGTTTAAGAGAAACATTGTTGTATTCTAAACAACTATTGCAGCAATTAAAGTGATTAAATGGAAGGATATGAAGTACATGGAAAGTAATCAAACGGTTCGCCAGACAATAGGTGCATCCATCCTTCTGTTTGTCATTGTATCTTTTTTCGTTACCTTCTTTCAGTTGGAAATAAAATGGCTGTTTGTTTTTTCAGCAGTATGGATCGCATTTGTAGTAATTACCTATATGCATTCAGTTTTTACAACAGGGCAACAGTTGAGAGGTGTCATGTATATATTAGTTGCTGCCACCTTTCTTAATCAGTCAGTTTTTAGTATAAATATTGGTTTTTTTAATTTGTTTTTTTATCGATTTATGTTGATTGTAGCAGTTGTTATGTATCTTTTATATAGCATCAAGGAAAAACGGCTTGTAAAAGATTTTGAGAAGCTCCCATTAAAGGGTGTCTGGTTGTTTTTATGTATATGGTTTTGTTACGGCAGCATTTCTATTCTTTGGTCAAAATCTGTAATGGATGCAGTCAAATATATGATGCTGCTGACAATCGGCATCTTGTTTATGTATTTAGTCAACATACTATTTACAAGAATTTCTCAAGTGCTTGTTTTTTACGGAATATGGATGGGCATGACGGCCGTTCTGTTGGTACTTGGGTTAATCAATCATTTTATGCAAATTCAGCTCCCAAGTTCTAGTCTTTATGGTGGACCAAGCTATAAGCTTTCCTACCCAACGGCCGTATTTTTTAATCAAAACGATTTTGCCACCTTTTTATCTATTTCTTTCTTTTTTTATATAGCTGCTGCAAGAAACAGCAGCAGTGTATGGATCAGAAACGTTTCTTTAATTTTAGGATGTGTTTCGGCTTATGTTATTTACTTAACAGAATCCCGTGCTAGTTTATTAGCGATTATCGTTGGCCTTTGTGTTTATTTCTTTTTATTGTTAAATAAAAAGATAAAAAAAATAATCGGCAGTGCCGCCGTTTTTGGTGCTATAGCTGGTATGTTAATCGCTGTTCCTAAAGTCATCAATAAAATGGAAGAATGGACGATGCTTTCAGCAAGTTATGGGGGGACAGAGCCGCTTCCTTCTAATTTAGCAAGAATTAATTTATTAAAAAACACTTTTTATTATGTGCTCGATTCATATGGAATAGGCGTAGGTGCAGGTAATCTACCCTATTATTTAGAAAAATACCCCATTTTCCCTACTGGGAATGTGTGGCAAGTTCATAACTGGTTAGCAGAGATTATTGGGAATTTCGGAATATTCATCTTGTTAGGCTATATCAGTATTATTTTCTACCTCTGTTTCTCTTTATATAAACTATATGAGTTAT
The DNA here is from genome assembly GCF_052318935.1 of Niallia sp. 01092. Classification (NCBI taxonomy): domain Bacteria; kingdom Bacillati; phylum Bacillota; class Bacilli; order Caryophanales; family Bacillaceae; genus Niallia; species Niallia sp. 01092. The sequence continues at coordinate 199,516 of NZ_JBQRKO010000004.1, forward strand.
CTAACAGTCCAACATACAAGATGTTATTAGAAGCATGTTTAACAGCTCAAATCGCTTTTCTTGTTTCAAGCATCAGCCCAAGCTCGGTTAGCAATCTTTATTTCCATTGGGTGTTTTTAGGATTTGTTCTTGCTGCCATATCAGTTTTAAAAAAGCGGAAACAAAAAAGAACGAGGGAGTATGTTTTGAAATGAAAGAAATTATTGTTAGAGTAGCTCAACGTTTGAAAAAATATATATGGTTATGTTTAGGCGTGATTATTATGTGCAGCCTGATTGGTGCACTGATACCCTTTGGAAAGGAAAAGCAAACCTTTACAACGGAAGCGGATGTAAAGTTAGGAAGCTATGATAACCCTGCCTTTAATAATACCGTACAAGTAATACAGATGATAACGAATAAAGGGTTTTACGATCAATATATTGATAAAAGTTGGTATGAAACTCTCGATCAATCTTTGAGTGTAACTGCTTCTACCAATAATACCCTTCATTTTACGTATACAAGCGACTCCGAAGCAGATTCGACAGCACACTTAACAAGCATCATTAACGCATTTTTAAAGGTAGATAATGAACATTATGCTGTAAAAAAGTCGATAATTGATGAAAATATTACAGCTTTAGAAAAAATCAAAGCCAGTCCGGAAACGGCTGTTGATAAACAGCGTTTTTTATATGATTTACAGATGAGCGAGCTAGATACGATGCCTGCTTCGATAGTTAAAGATGTTGTGCTACTAGAGAAAGGTAGACAATTATCGGCAAAAGATAGAGGGATTTTAGGTGCTTTATTAGGAATCACTTTCAGTTTCTTTTGGGTGCTCATACCGGAAAGGCAGACAAGATATCCGAAAAGCGAGAGTTCAAAAAGGTAACAAATAAGAAGAAAGCAAACGAAGAGATTAGCAGCTATCATTTAGTGGCTTTTTGAACAACCTCTAAAAGAAAGGTGTCTTCAGATGAAGTATGAAAAAGAACTAGTTTCTATTATTATGCCTTCATACAATTGCAAGAAGTATATTCAAGCAAGTGTTCAATCTGTTTTAAAACAAACGTATAAAAATTGGGAATTGATCATTGTCGATGACTGTTCAACAGATGGAACGCAAAGCTTGCTGCGGAAGGTAGAAAAAGAAGATGAAAGAATACATGTCTTTTACGAGAAGGAAAACGGGGGAGCAGCAGTAGCAAGAAATAAAGCACTCGAGCATGCAAAAGGAAGATTTGTTGCTTTTTTAGATAGTGATGACAAGTGGAAACCAAATAAATTATCTGTGCAGCTGGGATTTATGAAACAGCATCAATATGCATTTACTTTCACAGCATATGAGTATATGTCGGAAGATGCCGTTCTTTTAGGAAAAATAATATCGGCACCAAAAGAAGTCTCATATCATGATATGTTAAAAAATACAATTGTCGGCTGTTTAACAGTTGTTATTGACCGTATGAAAACGGGTTCTATCCAAATGCCAAATATTCGAACTCGGCAAGACTTGGCAACATGGTTAAGCATATTAAAAAAAGGGCATAAAGCATACGGAATCAATGAAGTGCTGGCAGAATACAGAGTAGGGAATTTATCTATCTCCGGGAACAAGTGGAAGGCAGCTCAAAAAACATGGTATGTCTACCGTCAGATCGAAAAGTTGAATTTCTTACAAGCAACTTGGTGTTTTTCTCACTATGCATTTCATGCCGTCCGCAAAAGACTATAACGATAAGGAGCAGTAGGGAATAATGATAAAAAACATCCATGTAGTTGTTGCAACTGGAGAATGGACAGGAGACTTATTGCGTTATCGTAGGCATCGTCTTGCAGAATACTTGCAGCAACAGGAAGATTCAGAGGAAGTTATTTGGCTATGCCCTGCTTCTAACAATAAATCGTCTCAAATAAAGCTGCAAAATGGTATTACACAATGGCCTATAGCAGATGCAGGTGAAAATAAACTTTTTCGTTTCAGTCGTTTTCTTTCTTTTTTTTATCAAAAAAAACTAGAGTCTCTCTTAGCTTATTTAAATAAAAGGAAGAAGGAATGTAAACTAACGCTTTGGTATACGTATCCAGCATTCTCTGCCCTTTCTGATCTATTTCCATGGGATAAAATCCTATATGATTGCAGTGATTTGTGGTCACAGCCAATCAATGGAACATCGTCGTTTTTATCAGCTGTTCGGCAAAAACTGATTTATCGCAGCGAAGAAAAGATAATTAAAAAGGCAGATCATATCACCTGTACGTCTATCTATTTATACAATAAAATACTAGAACGAGTGCCAGTGAGCAAAAATGTCTCTATATATGAGAACGGCGTAGAATTTTCTTCTTTCCAAATGGCTGAAAAAGCGGAGAACGTTCTTCCTGAAAGTGCGACTGGAACGGTGTTTGGTTATATTGGTGGAATTAAACCTAAACTAGATTTTGCTTTAATAAAAAAAGTCGCTCAACAAAAAAAAGACTGGTTTTTCTTATTTGTTGGCCCAGACGGCACCAATAATAGCCATGATTTTCAGCAATTATTAACGGAGGAAAATGTAGTGTGGACAGGGAGTGTTCCGCCGCAAACCGTTCCGTTATATATGAATCTAATTGATATAGGGATGATGCCATATAAACAATCTCTTTATAATAAAGCTATTTTTCCACTGAAGCTGTTTGAATTCTTGGCAGCAGGAAAAGCGGCAGTTGGCGTCCATTTACCATCCACCAACCAATACAAAGAGGCTGGAGTTTACAGTTCTATTGACACATCAAGCAGCCAAGTTTTTATTGAGGCTTGTGAAGAGCTGGAGAAGGAATTGGACAATAAAGGCTTAATTAACAGAAGAATTCAATTAGCAAAGACGAAAGACTGGAATAATATCTTTGCCGAAATGCTAAAGATAGCTTCGAGCAAATAGAGGTTTTTGAAAGAGGCATCACTTCATCTTACGGATGAGGTGATGCTTTTTGTCTTTAAACTGGATTACGTTATAATAACCACAGATAATTGTTAACAAATAGACACAAAAGATTAGCTGTTCATCGATATAAAACATGGGATAATGACCGTATAACTAAATGGAATTAGGAGTGAATCGTTTGAAAAAAATCGTCGTTGTAGGTGGAGGCATAACTGGATTATCTACGATGTATTATTTGCAAAAAATAAAACAAAAAAATAATTTAAATGTGCAGCTTCTTTTAGTAGAAGAAAAAGAGACGTTGGGCGGAAAAATACATTCTATCGAAAAAGATAATTTTATTATGGAGACGGGAGCGGATTCGATTGTTGCCAGAAATAAAAATGTGCTCCCCTTTGTAAAGGAGCTTCAATTAGAAGACGAGCTTGTTTATAATGCGACAGGAATCTCGTATATCCACACAAAAGATAAGCTTTTAGAAATACCTAAAGACTCTATTTTTGGCATTCCTATGAGTTTGGATTCATTATTTTCAAGTGAACTTGTTTCTGCAAGAGGAAAATTAGAAGCGTTAAAAGATCTATTTAAACGGAATAAACATTTTACAAAAGAAACGTCGATTGGCGAATTTTTAGAGTATTTTTTTGGAAAAGAATTAGTAGAGAAACAAATCGCTCCTGTGTTGGCAGGTGTTTATTCTGGAAATTTAGATTCTTTAACGATGGCGTCTACTCTTCCGTATTTATTAGATTATAAAAATGAATACGGAAGCATTATTCAAGGGTTAGCAAAAAATAAAAATAGCTTTCAATCTGCTGCCAATAAAAAATTTATTTCCTTTAAAAATGGGTTATCCACCATTATTAATCGATTAGAAGAAGTACTAACTGATGTAACGATTTTAAAAGGGGTACAAACTACGAAAATTAATAAAAATAATCGCAACTATCGATTATCTTTTTCTAATCACGAAGACATAGAAGCAGACTCCGTTATATTAACAACACCACAAGATGTGTCTCAACAGCTGTTGGCGAATAAAGAATTGGATACAGATTTTAACAAGTTGGAAAATTCATCTAATATTACCATGTATTTAGCATATAATGTTTCAGACGATGTTCTTCCTAAAGATGGGACGGGTTTTATTGTCGCAGAGGATAGCGAATTAACATGTAATGCATGCACTTGGACGAGCAGAAAATGGAAACATACATCGAAAAACAATCAATTGCTCCTTAGAGTATTTTATAAAAAATCTAATCCAGCTTATGAGTATTTGAATGAATTAACAGAGGAAGAACTAGTAAACGTAGCAGTAAAGGATATTGAAAAAAGCCTTAGCATTAAAGTAAAACCAACAAGTTATGAGATTACAAAATGGAATAACTTGATGCCGGTTTATTCTTTACATCATAAAGAAGCAATCGACAATTTAACATCTAAATTGGCGAGCCTTTATCCTGATGTATTATTGGCAGGATGCTCTTATTATGGAGTAGGAATAGCGGCGTGTATTGCGAATGGAGAAGCTACTGCTGAAAAAGTTGCCAACGCTTTATTGCAAAAGGTTTAATCCATGAATAAAAAACTGGTGATAGAAGATGCTGTAATCTTTTATCACCAGTTTTTTGTTTGTTGATGAAAAATTATTTTCCATGTTGTCCACGGCAGTTATACGTTTGGAACTTATGTGATTGGGGTCTTCTTCTTATCCGGCATTGGATAAAAACGAGGACAAAGCAGTGGAAACAAATATTAATATTATTATTAGGGATCATCTTACAAGTATTAGCTTCCTTTTCTTATTTAATTGGCATCACACCAAAAGGAATAGATCCTGTCCCCTTTGTGATGTTTTTTACTTCCTGCATGTATTTATGGGCAATCATTTCAACTCATTGGCTAGTAATTAATCCGATTGCAAAGGATTATATTTTTGAGAGTATGAGGGATGGGGTTATCGTAGCCGCTAGCAAGTGTGATTTCTAATGAAATAATGATAATTGTTAAGAAAAGGTATTAAATACTATTTCAATATGTTAGAATATAGCCAATATTTAGATGGAACGAATAGTTAAGGAGTGAGGAAGATGGATAACTTTTTTACTTTTATTGTATTATCACTATTTGTTGTGATGAGTCCTGGTGTAGATACAGCGCTTATTACAAAACGAACCATTTCGGGCGGCAAAAAAGATGGATTTAAAATTGCATAAGAAATTACAACAGGATCATTAGTTCATACATTTGCTGCGGCATTTGGTTTATCGGCTATTCTAATGCAGTCTGCACTTGCTTTTGAAATTGTTAAATATGTTGGTGCTATTTATTTAATTTATTTGGGGGTATCCTCTTTTTTAACACATAAAAGTAAAAAAAATACAGGGGTGGAGCAGAAAAAACAGTCCTATTCTAAAGTGTCTGCTTTTAAACAAGGGGCATTATCCAATATCCTTAACCCAAAAGTGGCGATGTTTTTCATCACATTTTTACCACAATTTGTCCAGCCTGGAACAAGCACTACATGGCAGCTTATAACAATGGGCATCGTTTATACACTATTATCCATCAGCTGGTTTTTTGTATATGTTTTTTTTATTCATTTTATGCGGGAATGGCTATTATCCGCTAAGGTGCAAAAAGCGATGGATAGAATTACAGGTGTCGTATTAATAGGATTTGGATTAAAATTAGCATTAGCAAAACGGAATTTATAAAAAGGCAGGAGCAGTATTTGCTGTTCCTGTTTTTTAAATGTCGAAAACGTAATAAAGGAGCAATCACCTTGAATATACTTTCAACTGAACATTTAAAAATTGGTTATGAAGAAAAAATCATTGTGAAAGATTTAAGCTTTGACATTCAAGCCGGAAAAATAACAACGATTATTGGCCCTAACGGATGTGGGAAATCGACTATTTTAAAAACATTGGCAAGAATACATAATTAAAAACATTGGCAAGAATACATAAAGCGAAGTCAGGATTTGTGTATTTAGATGGGAAACAAATACATAAAATTCCTACAAAGCAAATTGCCCAAAAGATGGCCGTTCTGCCGCAATCACCAGATGCACCTGCTGGTTTGACTGTTTTTGATTTGGTTTCATACGGTCGTTCACCTCATCAACGAGGTTTTGCTCGCTTAAGTGAAAAAGATAAAGAAGTGATTGAATGGTCACTGCAAGTAACAGGTTTAAAAGATTTAATGGACCAAGATGTCGATAAATTGTCTGGCGGACAAAGACAAAGAGCGTGGATAGCGATGGCCATTGCTCAAGAAACAGATTTATTAATTTTAGATGAACCGACAACGTATTTAGATATGGCTCATCAATTAGAGGTATTGCAGCTGTTAAAAAAACTAAATAAAGAGGAAAATAGAACGATTGTAATGGTTATCCATGATTTAAATCATGCTGCTCGTTTTTCTGATCGAATGGTGGCCATGAATAAAGGGACATTAATGAAAGAAGGAACTGCAGATGAAGTGATGACGTCTGAAGTATTAAAAGATGTTTTTCATATCGAAGCAGTTATTGTAAAAGATCCGAAAACAAATAAACCGGTATGTTTGTCTTATGACTTAATAGAAGCACATGCAGATAAGACTTTGAAACAAGCTACAGCTAGTGTGTGAAAAATAGAAATTTTTAACATGAAATAGATTCGAAAACATATATTTAAAGATAAGAAAGCATAAGAGTTTTAACTTAGATAACTGTCTAGCTTCGACGTACAGGACGTGGCGTACTTAGTCGATTTTCCTTTTTTGCGTATTTAGCCGGCCAGCGCCTAGCTCCTGTGAAAGATAACCTCTTGACTCAAAAAGTGTATTTTACTTTTTGAGTCAAGAGAACATTTTTCTTCGGGGCTGAGCAAGGCGCCTGCGCTTTTCTTATGTAAGATATATAAAAAGTTCACAGAATTTTAGGCAAAGGAAGCCCATTCCTTCAGGTGTGGGAGTAATTTTCTTTTTTGAACATTTTGTTAAAAGATACAATTGTCCTGTTTTATATGTTATAATTATTGTGCAAACAAATGTTCGATATGGGGTTTTGTAATGGTAAAGGAGACAACGCCTTCCTACGTATTAACGATGGAATTATGGACAAATCCTTCTATTATAAAAGATATAGAGAGTGATTTAGAAGTAAGTCGTGTCTTGGAGAACTATTAAAACGTGAAAGCGTTGTGAAAAGACGTTTGAAATGTTTAATCTTTACATGATAAAGAAGTAGAACGAATAGAGAAACAAGGTATAATAGTGTTAAATTCCGGCATTCAATTAAAAAACAAGAAAGCTGCAGCAGTAGTTTAAAAAACAAAAATGGCGGTGTGACCTACCGAGTCTGTGAGGACCATAGATGCAGTCGCAAATGGTAACAGAGGTTGCTTTGGCTGTGAAAGTTCTGAATAAACCTTTAAACATAATGTTTATTAATGTCAGTGCTTAATTCCCAAGCCGTCCACTAGTAAGAGTGTGGAGTGTGTGAATGTACTTGTACATGTATGAATTAAGAGAAGCAAGAGTTTTTCAGAACCCCATTGCTTAAGCGATGGGAGTGTCAGATAAATTTGATTACATTTGTCGTACGCTTTTATCATAATGGTATACAATAGAAGCAAATATGTAGAGAAGGTAAAGGTTGATATGATGGAAAAAAATAAAATAATTACTGACTTTATGGAAATTTTATCGGTAGAGAATGTTAAAATAGATGAACCTTTAAATAAATATACGTACACTAAAATTGGCGGAAAAGCTGATTTTCTGTTATTCCCTACAACATATGAGCAAATACAAGATGCGTATCAATATGCATTAAAACAAGGTCTTCCTATCACGATATTAGGAAACGGATCCAATGTGTTAATTAGAGATGGGGGAATAAGAGGGGTTGTCTTTAATTTAACTAAGTTAACAGATATTACATTAGAGGATAATAAAATAATTGCACAGTGTGGTGCAGCAATTATTGAAACATCAAGATTTGCTTTAGAGCAAAGGTTAACAGGATTAGAGTTTGCTTGTGGAATTCCCGGTTCTGTTGGTGGTGCTTTATATATGAACGCTGGTGCGTATGGCGGAGAAGTAGCTGATGTTTTAGAAAGTGCAAAGGTGTTGACAAAATCCGGTGAAGTGATGGTGTTGACAAAAGACGATTTAGAATTAGGATATAGAACGAGCAGCATTCAAAAAAATGGTTTTATTGTATTAGAAGCCACATTTTGCTTAACGGAAGGAACTCATGCAGCGATTAAAGCAAAGATGGATGAGTTGACTTTTTTGCGTGAATCCAAGCAGCCGCTTGAATATCCTTCTTGTGGAAGTGTCTTTAAAAGACCGCCAAATCACTTTGCAGGAAAATTAATACAAGACAGTGGGCTGCAGGGGACAAAAATCGGCGGTGCACAAGTATCAACGAAGCATGCTGGTTTTATCGTAAATGTTGAAAATGCAACAGCAAATGACTACCTCTCTTTAATTCAGCATGTCCAAAAAACAGTAAAAAAGAATTTTGATGTAGACTTAGAAACGGAAGTAAGAATTATTGGGGAAGAATAAGTTTCAGCGTTCTTTCTATTGCATTTTATAGGAAGGTAGGCTTTTTTAATGTTATACAATGATTTAAATGCGAATGAAGATTTCTTAAATTACGATAAGGATAACAAAAAATGACCGAGAGACTATCCGCCTCTCTGGTCATTTTTTCTCTAACTTGATGGCTATTGGGTCAGCCTCCCTTACTCCACTCTTTACTTTTAATAACTCTTTAATAGTAGATGCTTGAATCAGCAAGGCAATCACCATTAGTAATATCGTAAATAGAATAATATAATTTAGATGAAATACATTTAAAACAGCACTTACTAACAAGATGCAGAATACAAGATGATGTTTAACCGTTGAAAATTTCATGCCATTTTTATTGGAAAAATAAGTTCTGGCAATAAAGAAACACAGATAGGATACAGATGTCGCGATAGCTGCCCCTGTTGCCCCGAATTTAGGGACTAATAGAATATTAAGTATTAAATTCGGGATGACCGAAACGACACTAACCCAAATATTCAGATAGCTTTTTCTAGAGAATACAATCCCTAAACAAGTAGTTTCACTTACTGTATACATAATAGGCTGCAGACATAAAAACGCAATAAGATACTTCGAATCTGAATAGCCGCTTGAAAGAATAGCTGCTATAAAATCCTTAAAAATTAAAATACCAAAAAACACAATAGACATGAACAATAAAATGGAATCACTCATTAATTTATAATATTTCAGCTCTTTTCCTTCTTCATGCCATCTATACGCCATCGGAACCCAATAACTAGTAAAACTAGTTTTAATAATGGCCAATGTTCCCGCTATTTTCAGCGTTGCCGTAAATATCCCGATATTATAATAGTCACTCCAAATTCTTAAAAAGATTCTATCAAGCGAGTTTAATAAGCCTGTTAAAGAAGTAGCCACAACGAGCGGCAGCCCAAATATCACCATTTTTCGCAGCATATCTTTATCAACGGAAAAATGGTTGAATGAAAAGAGATATCTGTACCTAATTACTAAATACAAGTCGCCTAAAATTTGTCCAAAAATAGTAGAGTAGACGACAGCCAGAAAATCTCTTCTAATAAACAAGACAAAAATTAAAGTCAATATCAACATAAAAAGTTTAACAAAAATATTAAGCAAGGAATATTCTAACGCTTTTTCTTCCATCCGAATAGATAGCAAAATAAACCTTTCGATTACCATAAATACGACCATGACACCAATAAGTATCACTGGGATGATATGATTTGGACTGCTGAATAGCCAAACGGATATTTGTCTGGAAAATATAATGGAAATCAAAAGTATTAAAACGGCTATTGCCAATGGGATAAGTATTGCCTGTTGAAATAAGTGCAATTTATTTTTGGATGAATGATACTCCCTTGTATACGATTGATCTAATCCTAGGTACAAGAAGGACGCTAAAACCATTTGAAGCAATAAAAACATACTTGCTTTTCCATATTCATCCGGATGAACAAAATGAGTCGTTAATGGTATCGTGATAAATGCAATAAACGCACCCAAAACAGGTCCCACAGAAAAACCAATGAATTTTTTTATAACTTGGTTCATACAATTTTGCAATAGATCGGTATCTATTGTCTACTCCTTTTTGTTTGTATTATTCTTCCAAAATAGCATAAAAATAGTCTTCTAATTGTTTATTTAAAGGCTGCAAATTATGATCTTGGACAATCTTTGCTCTGGCATTTTGCTGAATAGTGCCCCATTTTTCTTTATTGGAAAGAACTTCCTCGATTTTTTCCGCCAATGCAGCACTATCTCTTTCAGGTACTAACCAGCCGTTTTCATTATCTTGGATCAACTCTGGTATTCCACTATGATAGGTTGAAATGACTAATTTCCCGATTGCCATGGCTTCCATTAAAGCAACTGGAATTCCCTCCATATCGCCATTTTGAGCAACCACACTTGGCAGTAAAAAAATGGTGCAGTCTTGTAAATAGGCTTTGACTTCTTCATTCGGTTTTGGCCCTAATAAATGAATGTTATCCTGATTACCAATTATTTCTGCAAGTTGGCTCTTTAATGGTCCATCTCCGATTATATTTAATTCGATATCATATCCTTTTTCTATCAGCTTTTGAACAGCTTCAATTGCATAAATTGTCCCTTTTTTTTCCGTTAATCTTGCCACTGTTAAAAGTTTTATCCGCTTTGTCGGGACGATTGGATTGAATTGAAAATCATCTACATTGATTCCCATATAGTGAACCTTTATTTTATTTTCACTACATCCCATTCCCACCAGCTTTCCTTTCCAATAATGGCTGATCGGCAAAAATAAGTCTCCGTATATAAATAAATCACGATAAATATCGCTTCCTGCTTTATCAATGTAAGTTGACATATCGTATCCATGAAAAACAGTCACTAATTTTCCATTCAATACTCCTAAATTTTTAAGAGCAGACGCAAAATTTCCACTTGGCCCAAAATGTGCATAAAGAATATCATATTTTCCACTCTGTTTACTAAGAGCGTCTATTGCAAACAGTAGTTTAAAAGATAAACTTCCATACTTTAAAGCTTTTAATGTAAGAATTGGTCTTCTAAAAAAACATTTTGGCAACAGCGCCATAAATCTAGTTATCTTTGAAAGATGTTTGCTAGGATTTTTATAATAAATCATATTTTTGATATTTTGTTGGAGAAAAGAAAATCCAGTTTTTTCATCACTCGAACCAGCTAATACACTAACTTCATGACCCTGGGCAATCATGCCGTCCACCTGTTTACTAACAAAGGTTTGAGAAAGATTAGGAAACCGATTAACTACAAATAAAATTTTCATTAGCGACCTCTTTTATTTAACATTTAGTATTATACTTGTGATGCTATATTGTATGAACTTTTCTCAAATCAGCTTGAATGAAGTCTAGGACTAAACATATTATCCATAAAATAATCAGCAATTTTCAACGAAAGACCAAAAAATTAACATAAACTTTACCTAATTCGCACCTTTTTTACAAAACTCCCCTAGATGAATAAAGAAGAAACGTCTTCCTACAAGAAGACGCTTTTAGGCATTGGGGGGTCAGGAAGAAAATCGTTTTTGATATTCTTCAGATTACCTATTTACTGATTAAAATAAAAAATAATCGTTTTGCTTTTATCTACTATTTTTTTTGTTAAGCTGAAGAATAGATACCCAATAATTGCTCCTGCCATATTCAAGATAAGGTCATCTATATCTGCTGCACGATCGATGGTAAAGAAGTACTGTGTTAATTCAATTGTTAACGAAGATAAAGCAGCCACCATAATAGTAACAATCAGTTTAAAACGTCTTCTATAGATGGCTGGAAAAAGGAATCCGAAAGGAACAAACATAATAATATTGCCAAGCGTATAGAGCATCCAGAACATAGGTGGTTTATATTTATACTGATAAAGAATTTGTACATAAGGAACTAAGTTTAAGTTTCCTTGATTTCCTGGCGGCGAAAAGTGAAATGGGTTTAACGTAACATACAAAACAATTAATAAGTAAAGAAAGAAAATATTTTTTAATATTTCTCTCGTGAATATAAAATTCCGATGCTGCTTATATCTATGAAAACGATAATAAATCCAAAAGGGAACAATCATAAATAGGATAATTGGAAAGTTGAGAGACAGCTGTATATCGCTTTTAATCCAAATAAGGAAAAAGATGAATATAATTAATATTGGGAGAAAAAACTTATTAAATAGGTTCACTTTTGATCTAAAATCCTTTCAAGTAGTATCTTTATTATATATATATGGAGGTTGTTTTAAAAGTAGAAGAGTAATTGTTATTGGGAAATAATCATAAGGTTCTCTTCACAACCTCTGTTGGAAAAGAAGTACTTGCAGAGCCCATACTATCAAGATGGCTTAATCAATGTCAAACATTTCTACGTTGTTGGAAAAATTGAACATACACAGCACTGTCTCTTCTCTACATTGTCGAAATTTTCTCATAATAAGATCCTGGCTAATGTGGTAAAATACTTTCTAAAAGATGTATTTATCATATTTGTATTAAGGCTTTATCATCATAAAAAAATGGCTGTTTTTGTATAGATTGTTGCTTTTAACCCCGCAGCCCGAATACACTTCGCTTTCCGTGGGCGAGCGTCGAGCCTCCTCGTCGCATACGCTCCTGTGGGGTCTCGTCTTTCTCGCATTCCCACAGGAGTCTACGTGTATTCAGTCTGCTGAGTACTTCTTCTCCCATTTTTTTTTACGTGAATAACAACAAACTTTGAGAAAACAGCCAAAATAATTTTTAATTCTATCTATTTGATAATTAAATAAAACGTTGTTGTAGAAAGGAATAGTATAGATGGCTAAAGTAGATGAATTAATTGGCATTATATTAGCTGGCGGGCAATCAAAAAGGTATGGTGAACCAAAAGCGTTTGCTAAAAGAGAGGGGAAATTTTTTTATCAATATTCCATAGAGGCTTTGGTATCAGTTGCGGCTAGAATCTATCTTGTAGCCCACCCGAATATCAAAAATCGATTTAAGTGTAATAAGGGAGTGGAAGTGATAGAAGATCTTAAACCATTTCAAGGGTATGGTCCATTGGCAGGAATCTACTCAGTAATGGATGAAATAGAAGCAGAATGGTATTTCGTTTTACCAATAGATAGTCCGTTTATTACGAAACAGACGATTGAGAAACTACTAAATTCTATTCAAGAGGGAGTGGAAGCTGTGGTTCCCTTAGTAAACGGTAAAGCTCAGCCGCTGATTGCTGTCTACCATCGAAAGGTGAAAGAACAAATACATCAAGCATTAAGAAAAAATGCTTTGTCGGTGAACGGTTTATTAGAACATATTTCTGTTAAGTTTGTAGAAGACTTTAACGAGGAGATATTCGTTAATATTAATAACCGAAGCGATTATACAAAATATATATTGTGAGGAATTAAAGCGATAACGTAATGAATGTAGGGAGGAAGAGTCGATGACACTTTTTCGTAAACCGATTCAAGTGGAGGAAGCTATAGAAAAAGTATGGAAGTACCGCCAGCGGGGGACTACGCAAACAGTTAAACTTAAAAAAGCGATGGGGCATTTTTTAGGAGAAACAATTATAGCTACTACAGATATACCAAGGTTTGATAAATCACCTTATGATGGATTTGCCTTGCGGACAGAGGATACATTTGAGGCTACTTCTGAAAATATTGTAGAGCTGGAGGTAGTGGATTATATAGGAGCAGGGATGGTAAGCGCTAAAAAGATTCAGCGATCTCAGGCAGTGCGAATTATGACAGGTGCACAAATACCAGAAGGCTGTGATGCTGTCATGATGCTTGAGCTAGTAAAGGAAATAAAGAAAAATGGGAAGCCATATATTCAAATAAAAAGAAGCCTGAAAAAAGGCGATAATATCTCTTTTCAAGGAGAAGATATTCAGAAAGGTACAAGATTACTAGAAAAGGGAGTGAAGATAAATCCTGGGGTGCAGTCTCTATTAGCAACCTTTGGTTATAGTGAAGTGAAAGTTATGCGTCAACCTGTTATCGGAGTATTTGCTACTGGCAATGAATTGCTGGATGTGGATGAACCTCTTGTCTCAGGGAAGATCCGCGACAGCAATAGCTACATGCTTTGTGCTCAGATTGAACGAAGCGGGGCTGTGGCTAAATATTATGGGAAATTTCCTGATTCATTTGAAGATATCTGTGAATTCATTAAAAAATCAATAGATGAGGTGGATGTGTTTATAACTACTGGAGGGGTCTCTGTTGGTGATTTTGATTACATGCCCTTAGTATACGAGAAGCTTGAAGCAGAAGTTCTTTGTAATAAAATTGGAATGAGGCCAGGAAGTGTAACAACTATCGCTGCATTAGATGGTAAATTATTGTATGGATTATCAGGAAATCCTTCAGCATGTTATGTTGGTTTTGAGCTTTATGTACGCCCTATTATCCGAGATATGCTGGGAAGCAAGAAGCCATTTGCGAAAAGAGTAAGAGCTATTTTGGCAAGCGATTTTCCAAAAGCGAATCCATTTCCTCGATTTGTCCGTAGTAAACTTCATTTTCAAGATGCTAGAATATTTGTAACACCAGTAGGGAGGGATAAATCAAGTGTGATCTACTCTCTTGCGTTTGCAGATTGTTTGCTCGTTTTGCCGGGAGGAACAAGAGGTTATCAAAAAGGAATGGAAGTCGATGTGCTTTTATTAGAAGATCAAGAAGGCAGGGAAAATTATTGATTGTTCAATTCGTAGGTTATCAAAATAGCGGAAAAACGACTGCGATGGAGTGGACGATTCAGGCATTAACAGAAAAAGGAATTCGAGTAGTTGCTCTAAAGCACCACGGGCATGGTGGAACACCCAGTTCGTATTTAAAAGATTCGACAAAGCATAGAAAGGCAGGAGCTCTTGCCAGTGTCGTCGAAGGAGAAGGTATTCTACAATTAGAGATGGCTAAACAGGAATGGAGCTTTGAAAAGGTACAACAATTGCTTTCCTTTTTAGATTATGATGTTCTGTTGGTGGAGGGATATAAAAAAGAGCGGTTTCCTAAAGTTGTTTTTTTACGTTCAGAGGAAGAGAAAAAAGAGTTTGCTTCACTTGCAAATATTCAGTATATCGTTCCATATTGTGAAACACTCGATGAAAAACAAGGATATTTACATAAAATTGTACAGTGGATAGAGGATGAAATAAATAAAAACAACTAGATTCTTCCCTAAAAAAGAGCGGCTCAAAGATATGTATATGAGACAGCCCGCTTGTGTGTAATTGATGTCAATGGTTAAAATAAACGAATATTAGTGATGAAAAAAGAGATAGTAAATAATAAAAAATTTGTCGAATATTAATATTGACATTAAATATCACGGAAGGTATATTAGTAACCAGTTATTATAATTCTTATAAGCTAAGTTGGAATTAAATGATAAATAATGTATAAATAAAACTTATCCAGAGAAGTGGAGGGATTGGCCCGATGAAGCTTCAGCAACAGGCTTAACAGCACTGTGCTAATTCCACTGAAACATACATTGTTTCGGAAGATGAGTATTCAAACTCTTCTGGATGAGCAAGAAGAGTTTTTTAATTTGCTAGAACGCTTAGTAACGAATAGTACGACAAGAGAGGACGAAACAAATGGGATCTCATGTTATTGATATGATATTGCTGCAAAATAATTTTGGAACACCACAAATGCGTCAAGTTTGGTCAGAGCAAAATCGATTACAAAAACACTTTGATGTAGAGGCTGCCCTTGCTTTGGCAGAGGGGGAATTAGGTGTTATTCCTAAAAAAGCAGCGGAAACAATCGCAAGTAAAGCAAAAGCAGATTTAGTTGATTTTAATGAAATTGCCGAAGAATCAGCAAAAGCCAAACATTCATTAAATGCTACGATAAAAGCTCTGCAGTCTCTTGCAGGAGAAGACGGAGAATTTGTGCATTTCGGGGCGACAACACAAGATGTTGTTGATACAGGAACGATGCTGCAATTAAAAGAAGCACATGAATTGATTGTGTCGGAGTTAAAAGAAGTAGCGAGAGAGCTTGCACGACTCGCTTCAGAATATAAAACTACACCGATTTCAGGCCGAACGCACGGAATGCAAGGATTGCCAACAACCTTTGGGTTTAAGCTATCTGTTGTGTTAAGTGAAGCAGCAAGACATTTGGAACGTTTAAAGTCATTAGAATCTCGCACTTTTACCGGAGTAATGGCAGGTGCTGTCGGTACGTATGCTTCTTTTGGAGAAAAAGGACCGGAAATAGAAGCGAAAACATTAGAAAAGCTCGGATTATTGGTTCCAGAAATTTGTTGGCATTCTTCAAGGGATAGAGTGGCAGAATATGCAAGTGTCATTGGTTTAATAAGTGGAACTTTAGGTAAGCTGGCAAATGAATTTTACAATTTGATGCGCTCTGAAATTGATGAGGTGGAAGAGCCGTTCAGCAAAGGGAAAATTGGAAGTACAACCATGCCGCATAAGCGCAATCCGGCAGCGTTGGAAGGTGTTGTAAGTTTAACACGTCCTATTTTACATAGTGTTTCCCTTATTCAAGATTCTCAAATTGTAGAGCATGAACGAGATGCTATGTCGTGGAGAGGGGAGTGGATTGCCCTTCCGGAAATTTGCATCTATTTATCTGCACAGCTTGCTTCTACAAAAAATATTTTAAAAGGATTAATTGTAAAACCGGAAAATATGTTAAGAAACTTAAACTTACAAGGCGGTTTACTTTTATCAGAACGCATTATGTTTGCTCTTGCTGAAAAGTACGGTAAACAAACGGCTCATGAATTAGTTTATGAACTATCCATGAAAGCTATTGAAGAAGGACAAGCTTTTCAACATGTCTTGCTAGAAAACGAGCAAGTATCGAATGTGTTGACTGCTGACGAGATAAAGGATCTTTTAAACCCAGAAACCTATTTAGGATCTGCTGTTGAAAAGGTAGAGCAAGTGCTTAACAGCATACAAAAAACAGGGTTGCTTGATTAATCAAAGTAAAGCGGGGGGTTAGTCATGAAAGAAAATTTCCGTCTGGCGGTTCTGGAAGATGCTGAAAAGGTATTAGATGTTACGTTAAAAGCATATCAGTCGATTAGAGATTTAGGAATAAATTTTGCGGCAGCACATGCAGATATAGAAATGGTGAAAAAGCATATTACGAATAATTTATGCTACGTACTTGAGCAAGATGAATCTATTATTGCTACCATTGGCATTCGCCTTCCTTGGGGAGCGCAGCCAGGTCCGGCTGGTTTTCCGCATATTGGCTGGTTTGCAGTCGATCCTACGATTGGACAAAAAGGAATCGGCTCTAAAGTATTGTCCTTAATAGAAGACAAGATAGCCAAAGAGTTAAGAAGTCCTGCTGTAACATTGGGCACAGCGGAAAATCATCCGTGGCTATCGCAAATGTATGAGAAAAAAGGATATTATCAAATAGGAACAACAAATCTCGGACGAGGTCATACAACGGTCTTTTATAAAAAAGACCTTGTCTAAAAGAAAGGCTGTTTTCTCAAAGTTAGTTGTTTTTTACGTAAAAAAATGGGAGAAGCAGTACTCAGCAGACTGAATACACGTAGACTCCTGTGGGAATGCGAGAAAGACGAGACCCCACAGGAGCGTAATGCGACGAGGAGGCTCGACGCTCGCTAAACGGACGAAGTGTATTCAGGCTGCGAGTTTAAAAGCAACATTCTATATGAAAACAGCCAAAAGAAAAAATAATTATACAGATAGGAAGAACAAATAATGAAAAAGTTTTTAAGTTTATTATTAATTGGATTATTAGTAGTTGCATTAGCAGCTTGCGGCAATGGCAATAAATCTGGTGCAGATAAAGAAGAAAAAGTAATTAAAATCGGAGCAACAGGTCAAAGTTTTCCAAATACCTTTAAAGATGGAGAAAAATTAACTGGCTTTGATGTTGAGCTTACAGAAGCAATTGCGAAAAATTTAGGCTATGAAGTGAAGTGGACATTAACGGACTTTGCTGGTTTAATGGGGCAGTTAGAAGCTGGTAAACTTGATACAGTTGCAAACAATGTTGCAGTAACAGAAGAAAGAAAAGCAAAATATAATTTTACAGATGGATACACATTTTCTGGTACACAGGTTGCTGTAAGAGAAGACAACGATGAAATTAATACATTGGATGATTTAAAAGGAAAAACAATCTCTTCCGTTATTGGTTCTAACCAAGGAAAGAACTTTGAAGCATGGGATAAAAATAAAATAGCAACATTAAAACCATATGAAACACGTGAAAGTGCAATGCATGAAGCAGTAACAGGCAAAGTAGACGGATATGTGAACAGTTCTGCGATTTTAAAAGCCGAAATTAAAAAGAGCAAGCTTCCACTTAAATTAGTTGGGGAGCCAATTTCCCACGATGTAACAGCATTTCCATTTGCTAAAAACGAAGAAGGCGACAAGCTTTTAAAAGCGTTTAATGAAGAACTAAAAAAATTACGTGAAGACGGCACGTTGAAAAAACTCTCTGAAAAATATTATGGAGAAGATATAACTATAGAATAAAAGACTTGAGGTGTATACCTGAATGAATATTGAATATTTTTTATCCGTTTTTCCCAATGTGATAAAATACGCACCACAAACGATCATCATGGCAGTTTCTGCTATGATGATAGCTTGTATATTTGGATTAATATTAGCATTAATTAGAAAAAGCCGCCTTCCTGTACTGACACAACTAGCGGCTGTTTATATTTCTTTTTTCCGTGCCATTCCAATGCTAGTGCAATTATTTCTTTTTTATTATGGAATTCCACAGATTATTCCGGGATTAAATGATATGTCGCCAGTAACCGCAGCTATTATTGGGTTAAGCTTAAAAGAATCCGCCTTTTTAGCAGAAATTTTCCGTGCAGCGTTAAATTCTGTTGAAAAAGGGCAGTTGGAAGCATGTTTATCTGTCGGGATGACAAAGTTTCAAGCTTATCGAAGAGTAATATTGCCACAAGCGGCAAAAAATGCTCTTCCTGGATCTGGAAACACATTTATTACCCTTATTAAAGAAACAGCCCTTGCTTTTACGTTAGGTGTTGTAGAAATGTTTGCGCAAGCAAAAATGATGGCAGCGGAAAGTTTTATATTTTTTGAAACATACTTAGCTATCGGGCTTACTTACTGGGGAATTGTCATCGTTGTATCATTCTTGCAAAAATTATTAGAAAAAAGATTAAATAGAGCGTATCAACAGTAGGAGGATGACAAAATGATTTCCGTTAAAAATTTGCATAAACGATTTGGAGATTTAGTTGTCCTAAATGGTATTGATATGGAAGTGAAACAAGGTGAGGTTGTAGCAATTATTGGTCCTTCTGGGTCTGGTAAATCTACATTCTTGCGTTGTTTAAACTTATTGGAAACCCCTGATCAAGGAGAAATTGAAATAGGGAGTGCGAAAATTAATGCAGAAAAGTTTTCCAGAAAAGAAGCGTATCAGTTAAGACAACAAACAGCCATGGTTTTTCAGAACTACAACTTATTTAAAAATAAAACAGTGTTGCAAAATATTACTGAATCTTTACTAATAACGAAAAAAATGAAGAAGCAAGAGGCAAACGAAAAAGCGTTTGAGCTTCTACGTTCAGTGGGTCTTTTTGAGAAGAAAGATAGCTACCCGATTACGTTATCAGGTGGACAGCAGCAGCGCGTTGGAATTGCCCGGGCTTTAGCTGTTGATCCTCATGCGATTTTATTTGATGAGCCAACATCGGCGTTGGATCCGGAGCTTGTATCAGAAGTGCTGCAAGTCATTCGCACAATCGCCAAAAAGAATACGACAATGATTATTGTGACACACGAAATGGCCTTTGCGAAAGAAGTGGCAGATAAAGTTATTTTTATGGCAGATGGCAATATTGTCGAGCAAGGTACACCTCAAGACGTATTTGTAAACTCGACTAATCCAAGAACAAAACAATTCCTGAAACAAACAAGCAGAGAAAATGGGGATTCCACTGAGGAGGCACTATTAAATGGCACTATCTCAAGTTGAAGCAACATTACAGCAGAAATTAATTGCATATCGACGTGAACTGCATGAAAATCCAGAGTTGTCATTCCAAGAAGTAGAGACAACGAATAGAATTAAAAAATGGTTATCAGAAGCGGATATCACTATTTTAGACTATTCATTGGAAGTAGGAGTGATTGCTGAAATAAAAGGAGATCTGCCAGGTCCGACGATTGCAATACGTGCAGATATTGATGCGCTACCGATTAAGGAAGAAACAAAGGTTGATTTTGTATCGAAAAAAGATGGTGTCATGCACGCTTGCGGACATGATTTTCATACATCATCCATTATTGGTGCTGCCATTCTTTTAAAAGAAAAAAAAGCAGAATTAAGAGGTGCTGTGCGGTTTATTTTTCAACCAGCGGAAGAAATAGCCCAAGGTGCAAAGGTAATAGGAGAATCCGGTGCTCTTGAAGGAGTGCAAGCTATTTTTGGAATGCATAATAAACCAGATCTTCCAGTAGGGACCATCGGCGTTAAAGAAGGTCCGTTAATGGCAAGTGTAGACCGGTTTGAATTAGATGTAATTGGTGTTGGCGGTCATGCGGGCATTCCGAATAACAGCATTGATCCAATTGTTGTAGGCGGACAAATTGTTTCTAGTTTACAATCGATTGTGAGCAGAAGTTTAAGTCCATTCCACAACGCAGTAATCAGTGTCACACGTTTTCAATCAGGGAATACGTGGAATGTTATACCGGAGAAGGCAGAGATGGAAGGAACTGTCCGAACGTTTCAAGACGAAGCACGCAAAGAAATTCCTAAATTAATGAAGCGTACAGCAGAAGGAATAGCGGCAGGTTTTGGGGCAACCATTGATTTCCGCTGGAATGAGTATTTGCCTGTTGTCAATAACAGCAGTAAATATACGAAGGTTGTTCAAGATGCTGCGGAAGATTTAGGGTATAAAGTAGTGGATGCTGTTCAAAGCCCTGGTGGAGAAGATTTTGCATTTTATCAAGAAAGCATCCCTGGTCATTTTGTATGGGTTGGTGTAGATGGACCGAAGGAATGGCATCATCCAGAATATTCATTAAATGAAGATGCGCTTATTGTGGCAGCTAATTATTTCTCTCATCTTGCTGTAAAAGTGTTGGACGAATGGCAGTAAATAAAGAAACGTTAACAGCAAAGTTTGTTCAATCTATATTAAATAGTGATCCACTTGCTTCTAAAAGAGTCATTCAATATGCAAAAATGGGCATTATTGATTACCTTGCTTCCAGCTATGCAGCTAAAGAGGATTATAGTGTAAAGAAGCTTTGCAGATTAATAGATTTAGAAGATGAAAAAAGAGGAGCTCCGATTATTGGTCAATCGAAAAAAGCCTCTCCTATACAAGCAGCGCTTATCAATGGCTTTATTGGTCATGCGCTGGATTATGACGATGTGCATGCTGAAGTACGTGGTCATCCGAGTACAGTAATATTACCTGTGCTCTTTTCTTTAGCTGGAAAAAACCCGAAAATAGAAGGAGCAAGACTGTTGGCTGCTTATATAATCGGTGTAGAAGTAATGGCGCGATTTGGTCAGGCTGTTGGGAAGGATCACTATGTGAAAGGCTGGCATAATACAGGTACTTTAGGGATAATAGCTGCAGCAGTCTCAGGCGGTTATTTGCTAGGATTTAACGAAGAAGAGTTATGTAAAGTCATTGGTTTTGCAGCAACTCAGGCAAGTGGTCTCCGTTTCCAGTTTGGCACAGAAACGAAACCATTGCATGCTGGTTTAGCTGCACAGGCAGCGCTTCAGTCAATTGATTTTATAGAGATCGGTTTAAGTGGTTCTTTAACAGGTTTAGATGGCCGAGTTGGATTTTTTTCTGTGTATGGAGAAGGAGCAGATTTTGCAAGCCCCTTTTTATTAAACGATTGGAATAAATCGTGGAAAATTGAGGGTTTATGGTTTAAATTATATCCGTTTTGTTCAGCAGCTTGCCATGCAGCAGATGCGGCACTTGAGCTCATGAATGAAACAAGCGTTAAAATAGAAGAAATGAAAGAAATCACCATTATTTATCCTCCTGGAGGAGATGCTGCACTAGTCGAGCAAAACCCGCGCACTGGTGAACAGGGGCGGTTTAGTGCTGAGTATATTGTCGCTTCGATATTGCTTCAGTTTCCTTTAACATTGGAACATTTTCAGCCAGTGGAAATTAAGGCTGAGATAAAAAAATTAATGAAAATAATCAAGAGAGAATACGATGAAAGTATTCATCCAGCGGTTGATAGTATGCCAAAAGGCAGATTTACCATTGTCCAGATTGTAACAAATAGTAATGAGATTATAAGTAAGCGGGTGGATGCTCCGAAAGGATCTCCGAATAATCCATTAACCCTTGATAAGTTGAAGGAAAAACTAGATAACAGTATAGAGGATCAAGCTCTTTCTTATTGTTTAAAACAGATAATAGATAACCTTCCAAAAGATAAAGCTTCTACATTTTTATCGATTTTATAATGAAAAAGCACTTCTGTTCTATTTTTCCAGAAGTGCTTTTTTTGTAAAAATAAAGTAATCTTAAAGGTATGAACTTGAGGGGGGATAAGATGAGTACTCAATCATTTACAACGATTAATAAAGAAACAAAAGACTTGCCAATATTCATTGAAGAATGGGAAGAAAAAGCAAAAGCGAAACTGGAAAAAGGCCCTTTTGATTATATAAGAAGTGGGTCTGGTGATGAAGAGACGTTAAATGCAAATCGGCTCGCCTTTCAAAAATGGTCGATACTACCAAGAGTTTTGAGAGATGTATCGTTAAGTGCTGTAACAACCACTCTTTTCGGAAAAGACTTATCGTTTCCGTTAATATTATCGCCAGTAGGCTATCAAGGGCTTGCAGATGAAGAAGGAGAGAAAGCGGCTGCAAGAGCAGCAGCCCGTGCTGGGATACCTTATATAGCAAGCACTGTTTCTACTTATTCACTAGAAGAAATAGCTGAAGCTGCTCCAAACGGAAACAATTGGTTTCAGTTATACTGGTCACGGAATAAAGAAGTGTCTGCCAGCATGGTGAAAAGAGCAGAAAAGGCTGGTTTTCAGGCAATAGTTGTTACAGTGGATACAGGTTTACTTGGATGGAGAAAAAGTGATTATAAAAATGGTTTTGTTCCGTTGCTGGAGTCTTTAGGGGACGCGAATTATCGGAATGATCCAGCATTTCAAAAAAGTGTACCAAACTGGAGTAATGAAAATATAGTGGAGACTATCTTAAAAAATATTCTGCATCCAGACTTAAACTGGGAAGATGTCCTTTTTTTAAGAAAACATACAAAATTACCAATCATTTTAAAAGGAATTCTTCATCCAAAAGATGCAAAAAAAGCAGTTAAACTAGGGTTTGATGGTATCATTGTTTCCAATCATGGTGGACGTCAGCTTGATGGAGCAATCTCTAGTTTAGATGCATTGCGACTTGTTGCGAAGGCAGTAAATAAACAAATACCAATAATGGTTGATGGCGGAATACGCAATGGAGCCGACATGTTTAAAGCGATTGCCCTTGGAGCGGATGCGGTTGCAATTGGACGTCCATTTATGTATGGATTATGTGTTTCTGGTGAATTAGGCGTAACCTCTATTATTGAAAATTTGAAAAAAGAATTTGAATTAGCTTTGGCACTATCTGGTGAGGTATCGGTGCGTGATTTATCAAAGGATAATTTATATCGGATAAAGTAACACTGACTTTCATCGGTTTTCCGTAATAAAGTTATATTAAAATAATTTATGGTATAAAGATTAATATCGAATAATTACAAAGTAGTATGTATGATTTAGGGAAAAATCTTACACTTAACAAGTTTGTTCTAATGTGATATGTTAGGAAATGTGACAAAAAAATTTTTTGTAAATTCATCTAAAAATTATTCTCCAAGAGAAAAAAATAAAAACAATATTACCATTTTTGAAGTAATAATGTTACAATATACAAAAGTTTAAATATACTGATTTTTTGTTTTTATTGCATATATGGAGGGGTAGAAGTGACAGGATTAAGAAGTGACATGATAAAAAAGGGGTTTGACCGTGCACCGCATCGAAGCTTATTGCGTGCAGCAGGGGTAAAAGAAGAAGACTTTGGAAAACCATTTATTGCAGTTGTAAATTCATATATAGATATTGTGCCAGGACATGTACATTTACAAGAGTTCGGAAAAATTGTCAAAGAAGCAATTCGTGAAGCTGGCGGAGTACCGTTCGAAATGAATACAATCGGCGTTGATGACGGGATTGCAATGGGGCATATTGGAATGCGCTATTCATTGCCAAGCCGCGAAATTATTGCAGATTCCATTGAAACGGTTGTAGCAGCACATTGGTTTGATGGAATGGTTTGTATTCCGAACTGTGACAAAATCACGCCAGGAATGATGATGGCATCGATGCGCTTAAATATTCCGACTATCTTTGTCAGTGGTGGACCAATGAAAGCCGGCGTAACAAGTGATGGCAAAAAAATCTCGTTATCATCTGTATTTGAAGGGGTTGGAGCATACCAATCCGGAAAAATTGATGAAAAAGGGCTGAAAGAATTAGAGCAATTTGGCTGTCCGACTTGTGGATCTTGTTCAGGTATGTTCACAGCCAATTCTATGAACTGTTTGGCAGAAGCGCTTGGACTTGCTTTGCCAGGAAATGGGACAATCTTAGCTGTTGCTCCTGAGCGTAAAGAATTTGTAAAAAAATCTGCTAAACAGCTGATGAATTTAATCAAAGCGGATATTAAACCAAGAGACATTGTAACAGAAAAAGCAATTGACAATGCATTTGCGTTGGATATGGCGTTAGGTGGATCAACAAATACAGTGCTTCATACGCTTGCTTTAGCAAACGAAGCTGGGGTTGAATATCCACTTGAAAGAATTAACGAGGTTGCTGCTAGAGTACCCCATATCTCAAAATTAGCACCTGCATCTGATGTGCATATTGAAGATTTGCATGAGGCAGGAGGAGTATCAGCAGCCCTAAATGAATTATCGAAAAAAGAAGGCGCTTTGCATCTTGATACATTAACAGTATCAGCTAAAACATTAGGAGAAAATATTGCAGGTTGTGAAGTGAAAGATCATAATGTTATCCGTCCAATTACGGATCCTCATTCGGAAAAAGGCGGATTAGCGGTATTATTCGGAAACTTGGCTCCAGATGGTGCTATTATTAAAACGGGTGGAGTACAGAAAGGTATTACACGCCATGAAGGTTCTGCTATTGTTTTTGAATCGCAAGAAGAAGCATTAGAAGGAATTTCAAAAGGAAAAGTAAAAGAAGGCCATGTTGTAATCATCCGTTATGAAGGACCAAAGGGTGGACCAGGAATGCCGGAAATGTTAGCACCAACTTCTCAAATCGTTGGAATGGGTCTTGGAGCGAAGGTTGCTTTAGTAACAGACGGTCGTTTTTCCGGGGCATCAAGAGGTTTATCCATTGGCCATACATCTCCAGAAGCAGCAGAAGGCGGCCCGCTAGCATTTGTAAAAGATGGCGATCAGATTGTAATCGATATTGAAAACCGTACAATGGATGCTATCGTTCCAGAAGAAGAATGGGAACAAAGAAAAGCAGAATGGAAAGGCTTTGAGCCAAAAGTAAAAACAGGCTATTTAGCTCGTTATTCTAAACTTGTAACATCTGCAAGCACTGGTGGAATAATGAAAATCTAACAAGTTTTTTATATAAATGGCAATGTTAAAGCTAATTGTTGATTTTGGCACCATGTTGATTTTCGTTCCAAGCGAGAGACTCCTGCGGGAAAAGCGAGTCAGAGGGAACCCCACAGGCGCACAGCGCCGAGGAGGCTCCCGGACCGCCCGCGGAAAGCTGCAATCAACAGGCAAGTTTAACAGAGTCATATAAATAAAAAAGGGTATACTCTGGA